>JADZDM010000002.1:0-300000 GCA_020851035.1 Gemmatimonadaceae bacterium
CGCCGGCGAGACGATCCCGGTGGACGGTGAGGTGATCGAGGGCTCGAGCCGCCTGAACCGCGCCATCCTCACCGGCGAGTCCGAGGAGGTGGAGGTCGACGTGGGCGACACGGTGTATGCCGGCACCCTGAACCGGTCCGCAGAGCTCCGCATCAGCGTGCGGGCCACCGGGGATGACAGCCGCCTGGCGCGCATCCTCGCGCAGGTGGACGAGAGCGCACAGCGGCGGGCGCCGGTTGTCCTGCTCGCCGACCGTCTGGCCTCGAAGCTGGTGCTGGTGGTGCTGTCGCTTGCCGCCGCGACGTTCTTCCTCTGGATCCGCCGCGGTGACAGTGCAGCGGCGTGGGACAACACGATCGCGCTGCTGATCTCGACCTGCCCGTGTGCCCTGGCGCTGGCCACGCCGCTGGCGATGACGGCAGCGGTCGGACGCGCTGCCCGCACGGGCATCTACGTGAAGGGCGGCGACACGCTCGAGTCGCTGAGCCGGCCGGGGTGGCTCGTGCTCGACAAGACGGGCACGCTCACCGTCGGTGAGACGACGCTGGTGTCGTGGTCGGGGGACGAGGGCCTGCGTCCGATGATCCTGGCGCTCGAGGCGACGTCGACGCATCCGATCGCGGCCGGGTTCCGCCGTGCGTGGTCCGGCCTCACGCCCGCCGCGTCGGCCGAGGTGCAACACACGATCGGTGGCGGCATCGTGGGCACGGTGGGCGGGCACCACGTGGTGCTCGGCTCACCCAGGTTCCTGGCAACGGAGCTGCCACACGCGCCGGCGTCGGTGTCGGTCGCGTCGGACGGCTACACGCCGGTGCTGGTCGCGGTCGATGGCCGCATCGTGGGACGGGCTTCGTTCGGCGACGCGATCCGTCCCGATGCGGCTGCCGCCCTCGCGACACTGCGCGCACGCGGCTGGAGGACCCTGCTGCTCTCCGGCGATTCGCAGTCCGTGTCGGCACGGGTCGGTGCCGAGCTCGGATTCGCGCCCGACGAGATCGTGGCCGAGGCGACGCCGGAGGAGAAGGCGGCGCGCGTCACCGCGCTGGTGCAGGCGGTCGGTGGTGGCCGGACCCCGCCCTGCGTGGCAATGGTCGGCGACGGCGTGAACGATGCCGCGGCGATCGCGGCGGCGACGGTCGGAATCGGGGTGCACGGCGGTGCCGAGGCGTCGCTGGCGACCGCCGACGTCGCGATGACGCGGGACGGGCTGACCGCCCTGGTGGCGCTCGACACCGGCGCGCGCCGGTCGATGACGATGATCCGCCGCAACATCGCGTGGGCGCTGGCGTACAATGTGGTGGGTGTGGGGCTGGCGATGACCGGCCACATCACCCCGCTCGTGGCGGCGATCATGATGCCGACCAGTTCCCTCACGGTCGTGCTGGCAAGCTGGCTGGGACGCACATTCACCAAGGACGGACGATGAGCATCCTGTATCTCGTGGTGCCGCTGGCGCTGGTCATCGTCGCCGTGTCGGTTGGCGGGTACCTCTGGGCCGTGAAGGATGGCCAGATGGACGACCTCGAGACGCCCGGCATCCGCGTGATTCGCGACGATCAGTAGGCGTCCATCGCAGCGTTCCAGGCCAGAGGTCCCTCACGCTGGCGGCCGGCGGCGGGCTGAAAACTCCCGCGGATTCGCGGGGCTGGTGTTTGTGGAAGTCCGCGGGTTCCCACGGAGCCACGGAGGGCACGGAGGGCCCGGAGAAGAGCTGGTGGGGAACTGCTCGCGCGAGGCAGCGTCCGCGATCGCGAACGCAGTTCCCCCCAGCCTTTGCAGTTCTCCGTGCCCTCCGTGGACTCCGTGGCTCCGTGGGAACCCGCGATGCGGAAGCTGCCACCAGAACACGGTACACGCACACCGCACGCGCGCACCGCACGCGCACATCGCCCGCGCACGGTGCACCGCTCCCCCCGACCCTCACCGGTTGAGCAGCATCTCCGCCCGCACGTACACGAACCGCCCGTTGTAGCCGAACGGCGACGAGCCGGGGTAGATGAAGGTGCCGTTGTTCGTGTTCGCCTCGATCTGCACCTCGTCGGGATAGGTGTTGAAGAGGTTGCGTGCGCCGAGGTTCACGTTGATGCCCTCGAACCGGTACCCCACCTCGGTGTCGAAGATGGTCTTGGCCTTGAACGACTCCAGGCCATCGAGGCTGCCCTCGATGAAGCTGCCGTAGTCCGAGGCGCGGCCGAGTGCGTGGAAGCGCCCGCTGGCATATTTCACGGCCAGTGACGAGCGCCGGTTGGGCCGGTTCCGCTTGATCGCGTTGATCGTGACGGCGTCCAGCGCACTGGTGTAGCTGGTGCCGGTGCCGGCGAGGATGGCGGGCAGCGGTGCGATGCGCGTGATGTCGGTGGTCGTGTAGTTCAGCGCCCCAGTGACGTCGAAGGTCCCGCGGAGCGCCACCAGCCGGTAGTTGGCCGTGATGTCCACGCCGTCGGTCTTCGTGTCGAGCGCGTTGGTGGGGAACTGCACGCCGGCGATCGTCGTCAGCCCCGAGTCGGCCAGGATCTTCGCCACCGCCGCATCCGAGGTCCCGTCGAAGGTCGCCCCGAGGAGGATGCGGTCCGCGATGGTGATGTGGTAGTAGTCGACGGCGAGGTTGAAGTCGTTCGTGGGCGACCACGCCGCGCCGGTGCTCAGGTTGACCGAGGTCTCCTCCTTCAGCGCCGACGCCCCGAAGATGCGCGACGCCCGGTTCGTCACCGGGAAGTTGCCGATCTCCACCAGCACGCCACCCTGGATGGCCGTGGTGGTGTGGCTGTACCAGCTCTGCTGCAGCCCCGGGGCGCGGAACCCGGTGCTCGCCGCACCGCGGAGCACCAGCTTCTTCGACGGCTGGTACCGGAGCGCGGCCTTCCCCGTCATCCGGCTGCCGAAGTCGCTGTAGTTTTCGAAGCGGCCGGCGACGTTCGCCAGCAGGTTCGTGGACAGGTTCGACTCGAGGTCCGCGTAGACGCCGAAGTTCGTGCGGGTGTTGGAGCTCGCGTCACTCGGCGCGAAGCCCTGGAACACCGACGAGCCCCCCTGCGCGATCCCGGAGCTGTCGGCCGTCTTGTGGTAGCCGTTGATCCACGAGGCGCGCTCACCGGCGATCACGTCGTACGCCTCGCGACGGAACGCGGCGCCGAGCGCCACGTTCACCGGGGCGGGCATGCCCATCGCGAACTGCCGCGAGGTGTTGAACGTGGCGTTGAACTCCCCGCGACGCACCGCACCGGCGAAGAACGACGTCTGGTTCGCGATGCCCGGATCGTCCCGCGTGCCGAGCACACCATCCGGTCCCGGTGCCGTGGGCACGGTCAGGCTGGGGCCGAGTGACGAGTTGAGCGTGTTCCGCAGGTTGAAGTCGAAGCCGTTGTAGCCGTAGTTCACGCCCACGTCGGTCGCCCAGCCACCGAGCGCCGTCCGGATGCCGGTGGCGGCAGAATAGTCGATCACGGAAGGCCGGAACTCCGGCAGGAAGCCCAGCGGGTAGATCTGCGCCCAGTTGCGCGAGTTCTGCGGCTTGCGGAAGAAGCCGTTCCCGGTGCCGTCGCGGTCGGAGTAGCCGCCGAACGCGTAGAATTCGGTGGTGCCGTCGGCATTCAGCGGCAGCCGCAGGTTCGCGAAGCTGTGCAGGTCGCGCTCGAGGCCGTCGCCCCAGTGCACGTTCGGCTGCGGCACCCCGCTGCGCTTGATCACCACGCGGCAGTCGGCCACCGAGTCGGCGATTCCGTTGATGTCACTGAAGCTCCCGTCCGGGCAGGCACGGTTGGTGGCGTTGCGGTTCATGTACTGCGCGAACAACCCGAGCGACCCGCGCCCGATGCGGAAACCCACGCCGCCGGCGACATCGGTGGTGGTGCCGTCATTCTGGTAGCCGCGCCCGGGACGGTACTGGCCCACGCTGGTGTTCACGAACGGCGCGAACTGCCCCTCCTTGAGCACCAGGTTCACGACACCAGCGATGGCATCCGAGCCGTACTGCGTGGACGCGCCATCACGCAGGACCTCGATCCGGTCCACGGCACTCGACGGGAACGCGTTCAGGTCGACACCGCTGGACCCCGGCGCCGACCCGTTCGAGAAGACGTTGAGGATCGCGGTGGTGTGCCGACGCTGGCCATTGATGAGCACCAGCGAATGGTCGGGTGACAGGCCGCGCAGCGTGAACGGCCGCACGATCTCCGTGGCATCGGTGACCGCCTGCTTCGGGAAGTTCACCGAGGGGGAGAGGTTCGCGAGGATCTGCGTCGTCTCCGTGGACCCCGAGCGCTTCAGCTCCTCCACCGTGAACACGTCCACCGGCACCGCCAGCTCCTCGGCCGCAGTGTGCTTCGCGCGTGAGCCGACCACGGTGCGCACCGGCGCGAGCTGCTGCGCGGATTGCTTCAGCACCACGTCCGCCACCGTCACCTGCGACGCGGTGACCGTGACCTGCAACGTCTCAGGCGCGAACCCGAGGGCGCGCACCCGCAGCGTCCGGCGTCCGGCGGCGATGCCACTGAGGGAGTACAGGCCGCGCACCGACGACGTCGTGCGCGCACCACTCTGGTCCACCGTGACCTGCGCACCGACGACCAGTCCGCCCTGCACGTCCCTGATCCTGCCCTGGATGGACCCGCTCTGCGCCTGCAGCGGCATCGCCGCGCCGAAGATGATGGCCAGCACCATCACCACGCGCGCACCAGGACCCGTCCCGTCCGTACCAACCCGCTTTCGCATGACTCCCCCGTGTGGAAGCGAGTGTCGCATGGCGGCTGACGGCGCCGACGATTCCAACATGTGCGTCACAGGAATGCAGTGGAAGCGTCACGGCGATGACCGGGAGAAGATTGGAATCATCTCGTCTCATCTCGGCACGCATCCACACTTGCGCTCGTTTGACTTCGATTTCCGCGGCGTGGTACGTTCGGATTCTGGAGGCGGACAGTGGCACGGGCGCCTGCGTGCACGTCAGCCCTCTGGCTGCGCGGACGAGGTCGATGCCCACACCCGGATCGCGAGACGGCAACCGCAGCCCTCCTGCCGATCCCGGCCGTGACGGTTGGTCAAGCGCGCGCGCGACGCATCCGAAACTCGCGCCATATGCGTCCCCTCGCGCCACTTCTCTGCCTCAGCCTGCTGCTGGCACGGCCCGTCACCGCGGCCGCGCAGGATCGCGCCCCGCTCGTCGGTGGTCGACCCGAGGCCGACTGGCGCGAGGACCTGCGCAACCCGCAACCGATCGTCCGGCAGGCGGCACTCGAGGCACTCGCGCAGTTCGCCGACGTCACCGAATCGACGATCCTCCACCTGACGCCGCTGATCGGCGATCCCGACGTTGCCGTGCGGCGGACGGCGATCCGTGCGATCGGGCATGGCGGACGCGCCGCGCGCCGTGCCTCATCCGCGCTCTGGCGTGCCTGGCGCGATGACGATCCCCTCGTTGCCGCCGATGCCGGCATCGCGCTGGTACAGATCGGCGAGCCGAACATCCGCCTGTTCCGCGAGCGGCTCCCGACCGGTGAGCCACGCGATCGCGCACGCGCCGCTGCGGCGCTCGCCAACGCCGGCCCGGCCGCGAGGGGTGCGATCCATGCCCTGCGCGACCAGCTCGGCGATGACGATGCCCGCGTGCGTGGCGCGAGCCTCGCCGCCATCGCCGCGCTCGACGAGAAGCCCGGACGGACGACCGCCACGCTGGTGGCGCGCAGCCTGGCACGCGACCTGGGCGACTCACCACAGCTCGATGCGCCTGACGCGATCGTCCGTGCACGCACCGCGCTGACGATCCTCGCCCGCGCCGCGCGCGACGCAAAGCAGACCACCCCGACGCTGCAACTCATCCTCTGGGATGGCCCTGCACCGCTCCGCGCGCATGCCGCGCAGGTGCTCGGGCGGATTCCGGGCGACGGCGACCGTGCGCTCGGCATGGCCATGGCGGCCGGCGATGCGAGCGTGCGTGAGGCGGCGCTCCGTGGCTTCGTGGCCGAGCGGTCGCGGCGGCGTGCACTGCCTGCCGTGCTCGACTCGCTGCGCCGCATCGATCCGGCACTCGACACGGCGCGCACCAGGGCCATGGTGGAGGCGATCGGGTACGTGGCCCAGCGGCACCGGGACGTGGATCGTGCCCTCGCCCGCGTGCTCGACAAGGCGCCGGCGCTCGCTCCGCAGGTGACCCTCGCCCGCCGCCGGCTGACGATCGGGTTCTGAGCGGCGGCGGTGCGAAGCGTTGCCGCCGCGGTGGCAGCCGCGTAGCATCGCCGCATGGACCGACCGCACACCGACGACGCGCTGGCCCGTTTCCGCGCCCAGGACCTGGACGCAGCGATGGCCGATGCCGCGCGCAAGCAGGGCGTGGTGACACCGATGTTCGACGTCATCGCCCCACGCTACGATGCCTTCACGCGGCTCTTCTCCTTCGGCATGGATGCGGGGTGGAAACGCGACCTCGTCGATGCCGTCACGCAGCGCGCGGCCGGCGCGACGCGCGCCGTCGACGCCGCCTGCGGCACCGGTGACATCGGCTTCTCGCTGGCCGAAAGGCTGCCCGCCCTGCACGTGACCGGCGTCGACCCCTCGGCGGAGATGCTCGCGATCGCGCGCACGCGCGTCCCGGCGGAACGGCGCACACGTGTCACGTTCGAGTCCGGCGAGCTGGCGCACCTGCCGGTCGCTGGCGCCACGCTGGACATCGTGACGGCCGGCTACGGCTTCCGGAACGTTCCCGATCTCGAGGCCGCGGTGCGCGAGTGTGCCCGCGCCCTGCGTCCCGGCGGCGTGCTCGGGTCGCTGGACTTCTTCGTCCCGCGCAACGCCATCTGGCGTGTGCTGTTCCTCGGGTACCTCCGACTCGCGGGCGACGTCGTGGGATGGTGGTGGCACCGCACGCCGGCGATCTACGGGTACATCGCGCGCTCGATCGCCTCGTTCGTGACGGCGGAGGAGTTCGCGGCGATGCTGCGCGCGCACGGCTTCACGGTGGTCGAGCAGCGACGCATGCTCTTCGGCGGCATTGCGTTGCACCTCGCCGTGCGGGACGGTGCCGCATGACGACACTGGTGCTCGGCGCGCAGCGGCCGCTGGGCCTGGCCCTCGTGCGCGCCGTGCTCGACATGGGTGCACCCGTCGTCGCTGCGGTGCAGGCACCGGCGCGCCTCCCCCCTGCCCTGCATGACCTGCGGGACGAGTTCCCCGGGCTGCTCACCCCCGTGGCGTGGCAGCCGGGTAGCTGGGCGCATGCCGCTGCGGTGCGTCGCGCGATCATCGCCGAGCTGCCGATCCCGCCGGCGCAGTCCGACGAGCCGGATGACGCGGTGTCCGACCTCGTCGCAGTCACGTCCGCCGCGCTGCAACAGGAGCTCGCCCAGCTCCTTCCGGCAACGCTGGCCGCGCTGCAACTCGTCGCTGCGCTCCAGCCGGCCCGCGCGCTGATCCAGGCGAGCTGGCTGGGCAGCATCGGCGAGAAGATCCGTGGCGGCGGCTACGCCGTGGCCACCGCGTATGCGGCACACCTGATGCTCGTCCGCACCGCCGCGATGGACCTGCAGCGCGCGGGCATCTGCACCGTCGTCGGGAACGCCGGGCGCTACCGGCTGGACCTGGCTGGCCCCGGCTTCCACGCCGACATCGACGACGTCGCACGCGGCCTCCTCGCCGCCCTCGACGCCGCCGACGGCAGCGGCGAACCGGCCTTCGTCGACTGGCGCGGCACGCCACGCTCCTGGTAAGCGCGCCGGTCAACCCGGCCCGCCGGGCTGCCGATCCTCAGGGAGGATGTCCTGCCCTCCCCTCGCACTGCACGTCCGATGACGATCCCGCCGGTCCATGCGGCGGGCGGCGGCATGCCGCCGGTCCGGTTGCCGCTGCTCACGGCTCCGGTGCTGACGGGCATTCCGCCGACGGTGGGCGATCCGGCACTGCTGCCGCACCGGGAGCCTCGCTCCCTGCCGCCGGACGGCAGCGGCGGCCCGCAGCGCGCCGATCCACCCATCTCGCTGGCCGGCCGGCTGGACGAGGGCGGCCAGCTCCCCGACACGACGTCGCTCGCCGTCGCCCTCGAATCCGCGACCCGCGCCCTGCAGACCGGGCGCGCCGACCTCGTGCTCGCGGCGCTCGATGCGATCTGGTCGCCGCAGCTCGGGACCGACTCACCGTGGTACCTGCGCGCCGCCGCGCTGCAGCTCCTCGGCCGCACCTCGGATGCCGAGCAGGTGCTGCGCGATGCCGTCGCGCGCCTGCCCCGTTCCGCCGCCGTGCTGTACCTGCTCGGCCTCCACACCGCGGACCGCGGCGAGTTCGAGGCAGCCCGCATCGCGAGTGAGCATGCGCTGGCGCTGCATCCCGCCGAGCCCCTGCTGCTGCTGCAGCGCGCGGCGCTGGCGGAGCGGAGCGGCGACATGGCGCTCGCCTCGTCACTGCTGCAGCAGGTGGCCGCACACGATCCGGGCTGTCCGGCCGCGCAGTGGCTGCACACGCTCACCGGGATCGGTGGAGGTGCATCTCTTCCGGGGACAGGCGCTGCGCCGGGCATGCGCCGCACGCCGGTGCTGCCTGCGACGGTGGCACCCGACGGAGCCGACATGCTGCCGCCTGCGTTCACGGCGCTCGAGGGTGCACTGCGTCTCGGGCTCTCGTTGCTGGCCTCGCCGCTGCAGAGTGCACGCTCCGCCACCCGCGTCTCCGGAAGCCTGGAGGCCGTCACGGCACGCGCCGGGCAGTACGCTGCGCCGGTGTCGCCACCGCTGGCACCGATCGCGCTCCCGTCGTGGCACGGCATGGCCATCGCCTGCTCGCTGCTGGTGATGGCAGGCGTGCCGCCGCTGCGGCTTCCGGCGGTGATCGTGTGCGGTGTTTCCGTGCTGCTGTCTGTCGCGCGCCGGACGCGCTAACGTGACGGTGCGATGCGCCGCGCCATGACCTTCACGTGGGCGCGCTGCAGGTGGTACAACATCGCACCGTAGGCCGCGGCGCCGAGTGCCAGCACCACGCGCAGGAGGCTCGCGCCTTCGAAGCCGAAGAAGCTGCGCGCGACCTCCACCAGCACCAGCGCCACGCACGCCTGCGCGAGCACCCGTGCGAGGATGTCGCGCAGCGCCGATTCCGACCGCCCATTGAACTCGGCGACCACGTAGCCCAGGACGGTGGCCGCGATGCCCATCTCGAGCAGCGGCAATGCCAGCGCGAGGCCGGCCTCACTCACCGGCATGCCCAGGTGGACGAGCGGGTTGCTGCGGAAGCTGTGGCCCGGCCAGATGCCGGCACCCACGAAGTAGAGCGCCATGAACGGTGCCGCCGACAGCAGCGCGGGGGTCTCGTAGCGCCGCTCCTGGAACGGCGGTGCCGACCAGCGCCCGCGCCACGACGCGAAGGCTGTGATGAGGGCCATGCCGCCAAGGGTGATGCGCCAGTCCACCAGCAGCGACGGGAGCATCCCGATCGCGCTCCAGAGCAGGGCCACGGCGGGCACCATCCATGGGGCGCGATCCGGGGTGTAGCCGCGGATCGCGCGGGCCACGGATCCCAGGATCGAGGCGCCCATCAACCCGATGCTCACCGTGAGGGCGAGCCGCGCCGGATCGCCCTGCGCGGCAGCCCCACTGGCCCACAGCAACGGCAGCAGCAGGTACGTGAGCCCCATCAGCGGCAGCTGTAGGAGCATGGCGTGTACGGCGTTGCTGGTCCCGTATTCATCCTCGTGGGCGCGCGCGCAGAGCCAGGCCCCCAGTCCGGCGCCGGCCATCGCCGCCAGCAGGTGCCACGGCGACGCCTCGCACGACGGCTCGAAGAGCTGGGCCGTCTCGAGCGCCAGCGCCAGCAGGCCACCCGACGCCACGATCGAGAGGACATGTTGTCCGGCCCGCCCGGTCCTCGCACGCCGCGAGAGGAAACCATAGGGCACGAACATCGCCAGCGTGGCGAGCGTGCCGAGCGGCGTGAAGGCATACGCCGGCGCCAGGCGCTCGGGCACGACGAACCCGAAGGGCAGGAGCAGGAGCGAGGCGATCAGCACTACCAGGTAGCTCAGCAGCGCGCGAGAGAGGCGGGCACCGCTGTCCAGGGAAACACGACGCACGGCCACCCGGCCGTCAGCGGCGTGCAGTTCATGGACCTGGGTGGCGGACATCGCACGGATCCTGCGAAAGGGCGGGTTTCCGGGGCGGCGCCGGAGGCGCGCCGTCCGGCAACTTCTGTTTTCCTGCCGGCTCCACATCTTTCGGCATGTCCAACCCGACAGTGGTGCTCCGCACCGCCACCGAGACCGACGTTCCCGCGATCCTGGAGCTGATCCAGGGGCTGGCGGAGTACGAACGCATGCGCGACGACTGCGTGGCCACCGAGGCACGCCTGCGTGACACGCTGTTCGGTGCCGCGCCGAAGGCCGAGGTCGTGCTGGCCGTGTCGCAGGGAGAGGTCGCCGGATTCGCCCTCTTCTGCGGGAACTACTCCACCTTCCTCGCGCAGCCGGGACTCTGGCTCGAGGACCTGTTCGTGCGTCCCGGGTTCCGTGGCCAGGGCATCGGCCGCGCGCTCCTCGCCCACCTCGCGAAGCTGGCCGTGGAGCGGGGCTGCGGACGCGTGGAGTGGTCGGTGCTCGACTGGAACGAGCCATCGATCGGCTTCTACCAGTCGCTCGGGGCGCAGGGCCTCACCGAATGGACGACGTTCCGGCTGACCGGCAACGCCATCAGCGATCTCGCCGCGAGCGCCCCATGACCCCGCCCGTCAGGCCCGTGAAGGAGCGGATCCCGCTGCCGCCCGCCGTGCCGGCCACCGAGGCCGACGTGCAGGCCATCGTCGCCCTCAACAACCAGTTCTCGGCCGACGGCCTCACCCTGCCCCGCACCGAGGATTTCGTCGCCCAGCACCTCAGCGACTACCGCGTCGTGCGCAGCCCCGATGGGGGGCTCTGGGGGCAGGTGGCGCTGGACGAGTATTCCCCGTCGCTCTGCGAGCTGGTCTCGCTGGCGGTCGCGCCAGCGGCGCAGGGCAAGGGCCTCGGCCGGCACCTCATCACCGCGGCGGTGGACCTCGCCAACCGACGCGGCTTTCCCCAGCTCTTCGCCGTCTCGCTCGCCGACACGCTCTTCCTGGGCGCCGGCTTCATGCAATCGTCGATCGACGAGTTCCCGGAGAAGATCTGGCGCTACCGGGCGATCTCGCGCTCGGAGCTCTCGATCGGGAAGAAGTTCCTGTTCGTGCGTGACCTGCCGCCCCGTCCGCCGAAGAAGCCCGGCAAGACCCGCTCGCGCCGCCCCAGCGTGCGCGGCACGCGGAAGTGAGCCACTCCGATCCCCCGACTTGACACCCCGGCCGGGGCTCCGTAGCCTCTCAGCACAACCGTACACGTGGTGATTTGCCGCCTTATTGCAGCCACGTTAAACAACTCGCTAAAATGGACGCGCCTGGCGGCTCCCACGTTCGCACAGGCGCGCTGTGTTCATGCCATCCTTGCCGCACGCCCGCCACACGCCGGCCCTCCCGCAGCAGTCCATCGGCGCCTTCACCTTCGAGGACGGCACGACGGTCGCGGATGCCGCGATGCGCTACGCCCTCGTGCCGCCGGACGGTCCCAGCGACGGGATCGTCGTGATCTGCCCCTCGCTCACCGGCACGCCGGCGATCCTGCAGGAATGGTGGGGCGAGGTCGGTCCGGCGGTGGCGCGCGAGCGCTATGCCACCCTGTATCCACACGCGTTCACGCCGGGCACCCTCGCGGCCTTTCCGCGCGAGCGTCCGCCCACGATCCGCGACTTCGCACGCGGCATCGTCGCACTCGTCCGCGCCCTCGGCCTGCCGCAGGCGACCTTCGTGACGGGCGGCTCACTCGGCGGCATGATTGCACTCGAGACGGCGATCGAGAGTGGCGCGCCCACGCATGCGCTCGTGCTCGCCGCACCCGCCGTGCAGACTGCCTGGGGCGCCGGCTGGAACATGGTGCAGCTGAAGGCACTGGCCATCGGCGATGGCGCGGCGGGGTTCGAGCTGGCGCGAGCCGTGGGGATGATGACCTATCGCACCGAGCGCGAGTTCGAGGCGCGCTTCGGCGGCGATGCACCGTCGGCCGAAGGCCGCACCATGGCCACCTACCTCGAGCACCAGGGCCGCAAGCTCGTGGCACGATTCGACCCGGTCGAGTACGAGCAGCGCGTGCGCGCGATGGACACGCACGATGTGGGCAGGGGCCGCGGCGGCTGGCGCGACGTGCTGGCACCACTCGCCCACCGCATCGCTGCGGCGGGCGTGGCCGGCGATGCGCTGTACAGTGCGGAGATCGTCGAGGCGTGGGCGCGTGCGACGGGGGTGGCGTTCCACACGGTGACATCCATCCACGGGCACGACGCGTTCCTGCTGGAGCGCGCGCAGGTGCGCAGCATCATCGCGTCGGCGTTCGAGCGGGCCACGCTCGACGCCGCGGAATCGACCGCGCTCCGCTGACGCGTCACTCCCCGCCGGCGGGCTCCGCGACGGTTCCGCCGGCCGGCAGCCCACGCGAGAGCGACACCCACCCGTTCCGGAACGGGTGTCGTTCGACACTGCCCTCCGGCACCGGCGCATCGCGCCCGCGGTCGTAGCGTAGCAGCAGGCCGTCGCGATGTGCGGCCAGCCACGTCGCCGCGGCTGGCGGCGGCAGCACCTCGATGCGGACGTCACGCAGCCGCGCCGGGAAATGATACTCGCCGTGATAGCTGCCGAGCATCG
Organism: Gemmatimonadaceae bacterium; assembly: GCA_020851035.1. Taxonomy (NCBI): domain Bacteria; kingdom Pseudomonadati; phylum Gemmatimonadota; class Gemmatimonadia; order Gemmatimonadales; family Gemmatimonadaceae; species Gemmatimonadaceae bacterium. Next base: position 12,670 of record JADZDM010000002.1, read on the forward strand.
CGACGGGACGCCCTGCTCGCAGTGCGGTGCGCACCGCGGCTGCCATCGGCGCCGTGTCGTACGGCACCGTCGCCTGCCGCGCGATCGCGAGCTGCAGCGCAGCGAGCAGCACCGTGGTGCTGACGGCCAGGGTGTGCACCGCCGCATTGCGCGTGATGCGCCCGCGGACCCAGAGCACCAGCATCACGGCGGCCGCCATCGGCACCAGCGCCCAACCCCAGGCCACCGTGGCGTGCGGCCACCAGAGCACCCGATCGCCAAGAGGCGTCACGCCGACGGCGATGACGGCTGCCCCGAGGAGCAGCAGCACCAGCGCCACCAGCCAGGGCCGGCCGAAGCTGGCCGCCTCACGCTGGCTCAGCCCGCGCGCAAGGAGCAGTGCCACCGCGGGCACGATCGGCACCAGGTAGTGCACCTGCTTCCCGCTGACGAGCGAGAAGAGCACCAGTGCGGCCCCCGCCCAGGCGACGCAGAAACGGACACCGGCATCCCGTGGTGCCTGGCGAAGTGCCGACAGCGCGCGCCACGACTCGGGCCAGAGAAACCAGGGGAACAGGAGCGCGGGGAGGAGCGGCAGGTACCACCAGATGCCGCGCCGGTGCGCGAAGCTGTTGGCGATCCGCCCGGTCGTCTGCCCGAGGAAGATCGCGCGCTGGTACTCCGCCCCTCCGGCAACGCCGGCCGGGATGGCCCAGAGCAGCGCACCGCACACCCCGAGCAGCAGGCCGCCGAGCAGCGAGACGTACCAGGTGGCCCAGCGCCGGTCCGCGCGCGGGGTGGCCCACCACGGTGCCGCGAGGGCCACCGGCAGCACGTGGAGCAGGATCACCGGGCCCTTCGAGAGCACGCCGAGTGTGATGCCGGCGGCGAGGTAGAACACGCCGCGGCGATTCCCATGTTCGACGGCGTGCACGATGCCCAGCAGCGCCAGCAGCGCACAACACGCAAGCAGCGTGTCGAACATGAAGAGCGTGCCGAAGGCGGCCCAGAGCAGCGCCCCGACCGTGATCACCGGCGCCCAGCCGCGGGTGCGCGCGTCGTGCGGCCAGAGTGCGCGGGCGAGTGCCGTGAGCAGCGCGAGCGCCACCACGCCGGCCAGCGGGCCCACCAGGCGGGCCCAGGCTTCGCTCACCCCGAACACCTTCCACCCTGCGGCCACCAGCCAGAAGAGCAGCGGCGGCTTGTGGCTGTACGTCGCCCCGTTCAGGTGCGGCACCAGCCAGTCGTTGCGCTGCAGCATCTCGAGCGCCACGGCGGCGTACCGGGTCTCGTCGATGGCGAGCAGCGGTCGCGTGAAGAGGCCCGTCACGGTCACGACGGCGACCAGCACAGCCGCCACGGTCACGCCGCCACCGCGTGGCGCCGTGGATTCGTACACGCTCATCGCGTGCTCAACGGTCGGCGCTGTCGGACGTCGGGGTCGGCACGGCGGAGGCGTCGGCGGAAGCGTCGGACCGCGGGCGCAGGATCAGCATCAGGTTCCGCGCGTACACCAGCAGGCCGGTGGCCTGTCCCACCATGAACACGGTGTCGCGCTTGTGCACGGCGTACGCGAGCAGGATGATGCCGCCGGCGAGGCTGAAGTACCAGAAGGCCACCGGGGTGACGCTCTTCCGACGCTTCTCGCTGACCAGCCACTGGACGATGAACCGGGCCGAGAACAGCGACTGCCCGAGGAAGCCGACGGCGAGCCAGATGCTCGAGCTCTCCATCATGACACCCGCTCACGGAGTGGCCCATGCTCGAGGCGCTGCACGACGCGCGCCCGCCGCGCCAGCCACATCACACCCGCCATGTCGACCACCCCCGTCCAGAGTCGGTTCATCACGCCGTAGTGAGACGCCCCGCGCGTGCGCGGTCGATGGTTCACCGGCACCGAGAGGACTTCGCCACCTTCCCGGCGCACGAGGGCGGGCATGAAGCGGTGCATGTGGTCGAAGTACGGCAGGGCAAGGAAAGTGGCGCGGGCGTACACCTTGAGCCCGCAGCCGGTGTCGGGGGTGCCGTCGCGCAGCAGCCGCGAACGGACGGCGTTCGCAACCTTTGACTGCCAGCGCGTGAAGGCCGTGTCGCGTCGCGCCGTGCGCCAGCCGGCCACGAGCAGCCGGTCATCGCCACGCTGCGCCGCCAGCGAGCAGGCCTGCGTGAGCAGTGCCGGGATGTCGGCCGGATCGTTCTGGCCGTCGCCATCGAGGGTCGCAATCCACCGCCCCCGTGCGGCCAGCACGCCGGTGCGGATCGCGGTGCTCTGGCCGGCGCTCCGTGCATGGCGCACCACCCGCAGCATGGGTGCGCCCTGCTGGGCGAGCTGGAGCGCCTGGGCGGTGCCATCGGAGCTGCCGTCGTCCACGTACACGATCTCGAATGGCACGACACCTGACAGCGAGGCGACGATCTCGGCCACGAGCGGGCCGATGTTCTCCCGCTCGTTGTGGACCGGCACGACCACCGACAGTTCAAACGGCTCGCACCCCGAAGGCTGCACCGGGAGTGGGCGCTGCGCGGGGGCGTACGATGTGTTGGGATTCGACATGGCTGAGGCGTCATGGCGGAGGAAAACTCCGCCCTGAGAATTCTAAGGGAGTCAGGCGCGGTGGGCGACCGGCCGATCGGGCAGGCGGAGGGTGGCGCCGCACCGTCCGGCGGGCCATCCTCATGCCACACCGTTCGTACACTTCAACGCGCAACTTGTGACAGCCCGACTGACGTTCCGGCTCTGCCTCCTGTCGCTGGTGCTTGCCGGCAGGGTACCCGCCCAGCCCTCCACCGCAGCCACGGGCTACCGGAAGCTCGAAGCGCGGATCCCGATGCGTGACGGCGCCCTGCTCTTCACGCACATCTACGTCCCGACAGATACATCACGCACGTTTCCGTTCCTGATGCAGCGCACGCCGTATTCGGTGGCGCCCTACGGAGCTGAGAAGCTTCCAACCCGGCTCGGCCCGTCCGCTGCATTCCAGCGTGAAGGGTTCATCTTCGTCCACCAGGACGTGCGCGGGCGGTACCAGAGCACCGGCACCTGGCGCGAGATGACGCCGCACCAGCCTGCCGGGTCGGGTGCGGCCGACGTCAACGAAAGCACCGACACGTACGACACCATCACCTGGCTGCTGGAGCATGTGCCGCGCCACAACGGCAAGGTCGGGCTTTGGGGCATCAGCTACCCGGGCTTCTACGTCACCGCCAGCAGCCTCGACGCGCATCCGGCGCTCGTCGCCGTGTCACCGCAGGCACCGGCCACCGATCTCTACGACGGCGACGACCTGTTCCACAACGGCGCATTCATGCTCGCCGCGAATGCCGGTTTCTACCGGTCGTTCCGCCCGCACCGTGCGCCAGTGCTCCCGGACAGCGAACCGCGTCCGTCCATCGATCCCGCCGCGCGCGACGGCTATGCCTGGTTCCTCGGCGCGGGCCAGCTGCAGCGCGCCGCCGACACGCCGCTCGGCGCCAATCCCTACTGGGCCGAGATCCTCCAGCATCCCACCTACGACGACCACTGGCGCGCCCGCGCGATCCAGCGCCAGATCATCGCCGGCGTGCAATTCCCGCCGGCCTCGCTCACGGTCGGCGGCTGGTATGACGCAGAGGACCCCAACGGGCCGCTGCTGACGTACCGTGCCATCGCCGGCGCGCTCGGGGTGGGCGATCCCCGTGGCACGACGGTCGTGTCCCACCACCTCGTGATGGGTCCGTGGGCGCATGGCCAGTTCGCCCGCGACAGCGGCACCGCTCTCGGACCGCTGCGGTTCGGATCGGCCACCGGCGTGTTCTACCGCGACTCGATCGAGTTCCCCTTCTTCATGCAGCACCTGAAGGGTGCCGCTCCGGCGGAGCTGGCGGCAGCGACGTTGTACGACACCGGGCGTGATGCCTGGCGGACGTTCGCGCGATGGCCGGCCGTCGACCAGCGGGTGCAGCCCTGGTTCCTCCAGGCGAACGCGTCGCTCGACACGCTGGCGCCCGCGGCGGGCAGTGCGGCGGCGGCGGACCGCTACCCTAGCGATCCGGCCAGGCCGGTGCCGTACACGGAGCGCATCGTCGCGGGCATGGCGCGCGACTACATCACCGACGACCAGCGATTCGCGTCGCGCCGGCCGGACGTGCTCACCTACCGCTCCGCGCCACTCACGGGCGACCTCACCGTCGGCGGGGGCGTGAACGTGGTGCTGCATGTCGCCACCACCGGCACCGACGCCGACTTCGTCGTGCGGCTCATCGACGAATACCCCGACGGCACGCCGGGCGACACCGCCTCGGTGCGCATGGCGGGGTTCCAGCGACTGGTGCGCGGCGAGCCATTCCGGGCACGCTACCGTCGGGGCTTCGACCGCGCGATTCCCTTCGTCGCCAACCGCCCCGACTCGCTCCGGTTCACGCTCCCCGACGTGCTGCACACGTTTCGCGCGGGGAATCGCGTCATGGTGCAGGTGAGCAGCAGCTGGTTCCCGCTGGTCGATCGCAATCCGCAGGTGTTCGTGCCGAACATCTTCACGGCACGGCCGGGCGATTTCCGACGGGCGGAGATGACACTGTTCCACACGGCGGCCCAGGCCTCACGCATCGAACTCCCCGTGCTGCCGTGACCGGCGCGTGATTCCCACGGACGTGCTGCGCGCGGCGCGCGCGGGGTTCGGTCTGCCGCGGGGGCACGTGCGCGTGCTCAGCACCCGGTTCGCGAAGACCTGCCTCGCGCATCGCACGGCTGACGGCGGTCGCTCGCAGCTGCGGCTGGTGCAGGCGGGGGCCGACACGCTGCCACGGCTGCACTCGGAGATGCAGTGGCTGCAGCACCTCGCCCGCACACACGGCATTGCCGTGCCGGCGCCGCATTCATGGCGGGACGGCGCGCTGGTGTCTCCACTGCTCACCGATCGCCACGGAGGAACGTGGCACGCCGTGCAGTGCGCGTGGGTGACAGGTCGCCACCTGGACCGCGGCTTCAGGCCGGCGGACTTTGCGCGTGCCGGCGCACTGCTGGCACGGCTCCACCGCGCCAATGCGGACGCACCGGCGGGCATCGCCGCGGCACGACCGACCTGGTGGATCCCGCGCCTCTTCGAGCTGGCGACATCGCTGCGGCACATCGTGCTGGACGAGATGGCCCCGCTGCCTCCGTCCGTCTCACCGGCACTCGCGCAGGCGTATCGCCGCGCCCATGCGGCGCTCGTCCAGGCGGCGGCGGCGCTGCCACGGGGGGCGCACCACGAGGGACTCGTGCACACCGATGCCCACTGGCAGAACCTGCGCTTCACGCGCGAACGCGTGGGCCTGGTGGACTTCGAGGACTTCGCCAGCGGGCGATACATGCTGGACGTGGCGTGCCTCTGGGGTCGCGTGCAGGAGCGGACCGGCAGCGCGCGGATGCTGGATGCGATCCTCGAGGGCTACGACCGTGTGCGGCCCCTGCCACCGTCGCATCACCGGGACCTGCGCGTCATGCTCGCGTTTCGCCGCTTCGACTACGCGGGCTGGGTGCTGAGCTGGCCGGACCCCAGCCAGCGTGACTGGGGCCCCGCCCTGCTGGCCGGAGCGCCGGCATACATCGAGCGCATGCTCGGCGGCTGACAGCGGCGCGTCAGCGCGGGCCGCGCGGCACCACCAGCAGCGACAGCGTGTCGATCGAGGCGATGCTGAGCGTGTCGACGCGCAGCGGCGTGCGACGGTCTCCCACCACCACCGGCTCCTCGCCGTCGCCATAGCCGGCCACGAGGATCCGGTCGCCCTGCACGCGGCCCAGCGCGTTCAGCGCGCGAAACACCTGCCCCCGCTTCGGGTCCACCACCGTGACATGCAGGCTCCCCTGCCCGCCGTCGCGCATCCGCACGAGGAGGGCGTCCCGTCCCGCGGCGCTGAGCAGCTCCACGCCGAGGATGGGGAAGTAGTCGGCCACGACGCGTCGCCGCGTGCCGGCCTGCACGTCGATGACGGTGAGCGACTGGCCCTCGTTCTCGAAGCCGCCGGCGCCGTCCAGGCCCGAGACGGCCACGAGCCGGCCAGTGCCGAGTTTCCAGACCCTGACCGCGCTGTCGGCAACGACCAGCGTGTCGCCGGTGGACAGGGTGACGACCGCCGGTCCGATGCCGAAGGTGGTGGTGTCGCGCCGGACGTCGATGCGGGTGGCGACCGCACCCGGCTGCGGCCGGAGCGCGCCCAGGTCCTGCGGCAGCACCGGCACCGGTGCGGGCCGCTCGATCGCGGCGGCTCTGGCCGAGTCGCCGGCGACGCTGTCCCCCGCGGCGCGGTCGTCGGCACGGGCGCCGCAGCCGGTCAGGACGAGGGTCGCGACGAGCAGGCGCGTGCAGGCCGGCGGGCAATGATGGAAGCGGCGGGTGCGTTCAGCAGGCATGCGAGGGGGAGGCGGGGGCGGGTCGGCCGCGGCGCCGGGCCGGCGCGCATTGACAGAAAGCTGCCACGATCGTGCAGATTATGGCACGACCCCATCCGGAGGCAGGAACCGTGAAGGACAGCCAGTTGCAGAAGCTGCTCAAGAAGACGCAGGCGAAGGCGACGGAGAAGGCCTCCAAGCCGCGGCCGTCGTTCGACGCCACGCTCGAGGCGACCAAGAAGCCCGGCGGGGAGGAAGGGTCGGGCGAGGCGGAGGAGATCTTCAAGGAGATGAAGCGGCGCGAATTCTGACGCGCTGACCGGGGGCGGCGGCACGGCGCAACTCGTCGTGCGGCATCGAGTTCCGCCCCGGCTGCTTGACCTGCCCTCCGCAACGGTCGATACCACCGAGGGCGATGCTCCACTCCTCCCCCGCCCCGCGGCTCGACCGAGGCTCCGTGCTCACGCTCAGTCGCGTGCGACTGATCTGCGTCTCGGTGATCCTCGTGCTGTGCGTGGCCGCTGCGGCGTGGCTCCGGCTGCCGGTGATCGCCATCGGCGTGACGTCCGGCTGGCTCCTGGTGGCGGTCGTCCACCACCGGATGCTCGGCCCGACACGCGACCCGGTGCGGCTCGAGCGGCTCGTCTACTGCTCGCTGCCGCTCGACTCGCTCGCCGTCTCGGGACTGGTCGCGGCCACCGGCGGTGTGTGGTGGTGCGGTGCCGTGACCTTCGCGATGATCACCGTCGCCACGGCATCGATGCTGCCGCCGCAGAAGGTGATCCGGGTCGGACTCGTGAGCGCGGTCACCCTCGCGCTGGTGCTCGGCCTGCAGGTGGCCGGCATCGTCCCGGAGAGTCACTTCCTGGGTGTCCCCCCGGTGCGTGGCGAGTGGCGCGCATGGGGCACGGGGGTGTTCGTGATCGTCTCCGAGATGGCCGTGCTGGGCTGGACCCAGTTCCGCCTCACGATCATGCTCCGCGAGCGGGCCACGCGGTATCGCGCGCTGATGGACACGGCGTCGGACCTGTTCGTGGTGCTGGCGCACGACGGTGGCGTGACCCACGTGAACCGCGCGACGCTGGCCATGGCCCAGTGCGCGCGGCGCGAGATCCTGCAGGACGGCATCGCGCGGTTGCTGGTGCCCGAGGACGTGGCGTTCTTCCGCGCCCGCTTCGCGCGCGCGCTGGGCGGCGAGCAGCAGGTGATGATGCTGCGCGCGAATGCGTACCACGGCATCCGCTGGCTGTCCTGCACGCTGGCACCGATGGTGCCGGGCCTGGCGACGACCAGCGTGCTCGCGATCCTGCGTGACGTGACCGACGACCGGCTTGCCGCCGACAGCGTGCGGCACAGCGAGGCCCGCCTGCGCGCGGTGTTCAACCAGGCCGCGATCGCGATCGCGCTGCTGGACCTCGACGGCTACTTCACCGAGGTGAACCCGGCGGTGGAGCGGCTGCTGGGGTACGACAGCGTGGGTCTCGTGGGACGGCGCTGGAACGCCTTCGCGCCGCCGGAGGACCAGGAGGAGACGCAGCGGGTGATCGGCACGCTGCAACGGAACGAGCGGGAGAGCGTGACCCTCGAGCAGCGGTTCGTGCGTGACGACGGGCGCGTGCTCTGGACCCACATGACCATCTCGCGGGTGGACAACCCGGCCGGCTCGGCCGGCCTGATCGCGATGCTGCAGGACGTGACGGAGCGGCGGGCGCTCGAGGCGCAGCTCACCTGGCAGGCGTTCCACGACCCGCTCACGAACCTCGCCAACCGCGCCCTGTTCCGGGAGCGGGTCGAGAAGCGCCTGGCTGAGCGGCAGGAGGTCAGCGGCAGCGTGGCCGTGCTCTTCCTCGACCTCGACAACTTCAAGACCATCAACGACTCGATGGGCCATGCCGCCGGCGACCAGCTGCTGTTCGAGGTGGGGCGGCGCCTGCTGAATGCCACCCGCGGTTGCGACACCGTGGCGCGGCTTGGCGGCGACGAGTTCGCGATCCTGCTCGACCACGTGCGCGTGGCGCAGGATTGCATCCGCGTCGCCGACCGCGTGCTGGAGTCGATGCGCGCGCCGGTGCGGCTCGATGGCACGGACGTGATCGTGAGCACCAGCATCGGCATCGTCCGTGACGCCGGCGACGAGAGCGCCGACGACATCCTGCGCAACGCCGACGTGGCGATGTACAACGCCAAGCAGCGCGGCAAGGGCCGGCACTCGCTGTTCGAGCCGGGCATGCACGACAAGGCGGTGGAGCGGCTGCGGCTGCAGAACGACCTGCGCACGGCCGTCGAGAACGACGAGATCACGCTCGCCTACCAGCCGATCGTGACGCTGGCCGACGGGCGTCCGTGTGGCTTCGAGGCGCTCGCGCGCTGGACGCACCCGGAGTTCGGCACCGTCTCGCCGGCGACCTTCGTGCCCCTGGCCGAGGAGACCGGGATGATCGTGCCGCTGGGGTGCACCATCCTCCGGCGCGCCTGCCGCGACGCCAGCGCATGGAACGCGCTGGACGGGCTGCATGCCCCGATCGGCGTGTCGGTGAACCTCTCCGGGCGCCAGCTCGAGGTGCCGGGCGTGGTGGGCCACGTGCGCGATGCGCTGCGCGACAGCGGCCTGGATCCCGCCTGCCTGACCCTCGAGATCACCGAGAGTGCGCTGGTGCACAACAGCGAGACGATGCGCGAGCGGCTGCTGCAGCTCAAGGCGCTGGGGATCTCGCTGGCGATCGACGACTTCGGCACCGGCTACAGCTCGCTGAGCTACATCCAGCAGTTCCCGGCCGACGTGCTGAAAATCGACCGCAGCTTCGTGGAGGGGCTCGGCCGCACGAACGGCGCCGACGCAGCGCTCGCGCGCACCATCATCGCCCTCGGCGCCTCGCTGCACCTCCGGACCGTGGCGGAGGGGATCGAGGTCGACGCCCAGCGCGCGATCCTGCGGGAACTGGGGTGCGAGTTCGGGCAGGGCTACCTGTACGCGCGGCCGATGACGGCGTGCGAGGTCCCGGACTGGCTGACCCGGACGCTGGGCCTCACGACGCTCGTGACCGGCGGCGAGCACCACGGGCCCGCAGCAGCGGCGATCAGACGTCCAGCGACCCGACCGCCGCGCAGTACCGGGGAAATGGCGACCGTCTAGCGCTTGCGGGTAGCGGCCTTGCGCGGCGGCACGAGGCGCGTGCGCCCCTTCCGGGCCTTCGTGGCGAGTTCCCCGATCGTCTGGTTCTCGAGCAGGGTGGCCACCTTGGCGCGCAGCGGCATCCACTTCTCGTGCAGCGGGCAGGCGTGGTGGTCGGTGCACTTCGGCATGCCGATGATGCAGCCCACGAACGGATCGTTGCCATCGGCGACGGTGACCACCTCGCGCACCGGCGCCTCGATCGCGCGCTTGCGGATGCGGTACCCACCCCCCCGTCCCTTGGCGCTGTCGAGGTAGCCGAGCTGGGCGAAACGCTTCAGCACCTTCGCGAGGTACGGCCCCGGCACTTCGAGCTGCTCCGCCACGTCGCGGTTGAGCCGGAACTCATCCGGCGTCATGGCGAGGTGAATGAGTGCCTGGAGGGCGTACTCCTGTGTCTTACTGAATAGCACGCAGGTCTGAGCGAAAGTGGAGACGAATACGTGAGCCAGCTGCGACGTCGCAGGGCGGGATGCGGGCGGGGCAGGACAGCGTGGGACCGGTCGAGCAGACGCCGGCGGGTGAACCCGTCGACATCATCACTGCCGGGGGGACGCCGAGCCGCGTCCCGTCTCCCGTCTCGTGCCTGTCCTGCCGGTGTCAGCGGCACGCGCAGTCTCCCGGCGCGGAGCTGATCGATACAGTATCATACCAGAACGAATGCCGGCGGGAAAGCCAGTGCCGCCCTCAGCGTCAGCGCAGCGTCACACCTGAAATCGTCCTTTTCTGCATCGATCGGACACCGTGCTGACATATTTCGTGCATCACGGCTCGTTGCGCGCGAAATGACTCTCCACCACCTGCACTCCAAGTACTGCAGAGCCTGCCACCATTCCCCATCGGCTCGCACCTCGTCCCAGGCGGCACTCACCGACCCCCTCCGTCCCCGCCTGCCTGACGCGCGGTCCTGCTCCGCGGCTGGGCTCGGTGCCGATCGAGTCGCAACGGACGTGGAGCCGCTCCCGCTTCCCAGCGGACCGGCGGCGTCGCCGCGCGAGCCGCTGGCATGAACGGGAGGCGCCTGAGGCGCCCCACGCCAAGATTGGAAAAACTCAATCTATATATCACCTGCCTTCGACCGGATGCGCAAGCCCTGCCGGGCAGGTCAATACGCGAGCCGCACGACCAGCGTCGTGTCGCGCTGCACGGTCACCTGGGCCTCGGTGAAGCGGGGTGCGCGAAACCGCGCCCGGACATCCCGGCTCACCCCATACCCTTCCTTCGGGATGCCAAGAAAGTTCGCGTCGAGCTTGCCGTTGGCGTTGGCGTCGTGGTGCACGGCGATGGCGTAGGTGCCGGCCGTGGTCTCGAAGGTCAGGGTGGCCTCCGGCTCCCGCACGGGCACGTCCTGGTTGGCCGAGGGAGCCGGTCCGGGGAAGCCGGTGCCAGGGGCCTGGTGCAGCGCCACGTGCATCACGCCGCCACGGTCAGCGCGGATTCCGACCAGCCGCACGGTGACCCGAACCGGGTGTGGCTGGGTTGCGGAAAGGCCCAGGAGGGCGAGACCGAGGAAGAATCGCATGCCGGACACCTGTCTCGAAAGTCGGAGGTCGGACCGCAGCAGCGCATCCCGGGGCTCAATGCGCGGGGCGCCGCAGAGGGTCCACGATGCCACCCGGCCACTCCTGACGCCGCAAGGCAGACCCCGACGGCTCTCGGACGGGCGGACGGGGTGATATTCCCGGGATGTCTCCCTCCGCTCCCCCGCCCCCCGTCACGATCCGCGCCGCGCACCCCGGTGATGCCGCCGCCCTCACCGAGCTGGGACGGCGCACCTTCACCGAGACGTTCGGTGCCGACAATACCGCCGAGGACCTGTCGGCGTTCCTCGACGCCGCCTACACCGAGGCGATCCAGGAGCGGGAACTGCGGGAGCCGACGCTGCAGTACCTCGTCGCGGAGCGGGATGCGTCGCTGGTGGGCTTCTCCCTGCTGCGCCGCGGCAAGCCCTGTTCGTTCGTGGCTGACCCGGCAGCGCTGGAGATCCAGCGCTTCTACGTGGACGCGACCTGCCACGGCACGGGCCTGGCGCAGCGCCTGATGGATGCCACGGTGGCCGAGGCGCGCCGCGCCGGTGCACGCACGCTCTTCCTCGGCGTGTGGGAGCGCAACGCGCGTGCGATCCGCTTCTATGCGGCGCAGGGCTTCGCGCAGGTCGGCACGCAGGTCTTCACGGTCGGCAGCGATGACCAGACCGACGCGGTGATGGTCCGACACCTCGATCCCTGACGCCGGCCGCGTGGCGCGACGATCGTGCGCCACGCGACCTGCGGATCAGGGCTTGATGCGCTGCGGCAGGATGATGAACTGTCCGCGGTCGAGGTACTCCGCCGCGTTGGCGGTGGCGGGTGCCGGCACCGGCACCGCACTGACCACGACCGTCCGCACTGACGGCAGTCGGCGGCGCACCCGCGCCGCCGTGCCGAGGCCGAAGTCGCTGTGGAACGCGCCGTTGAAGTGCACGACGATCGCGGTACCACCGGCCTTCGTGAAGGCCGTCGCAATCGCCTCCGCCATCGTCTCGTCCTTCACGCACTGCGATTCGTAGAACAGGTCGGCCATCGGGCGCGCGCCCGCTGCGGGAGGCGGGCCGCCATGGCCGGCCCCCATCACCTCCACGAAGTTCGCGTAGTACTTGTCCTTCGGGCAGGCGAGGTCACGCGCCACGAGCCCACGATCCGCTGCCGGCAGCGAGTCCACCGCCGGCAGCCCGCGCCGGCTGACGGTGCTCGCCAGCCGTCGTGGCACATTGGACGCAACCACCGGCCAGCCGCGCGCCTTCGCCAGCTCGACGAGCGGGCGGTAGTCGGCGCCGTAGTTGGGCCAGGGGCGCGACTGCGCCCGGAAGTCCGCCTCGCTGAGCGTGCCGGCGAGGTACGCGTCCACCAGGGACTGCACGTCGCGCTCGAACATCTCCAGCGAGAGCACCACGGCACGGCGCCGCTCACCGATGGCGGTGAGCAGTGCGAGCTCGGCGCGGTGCGTCTCCTCGTCGTCATGCTGCTCACCGAAGAACACCACGTCAGCCCTGGACACCTCGTCGGCGAGGCGGCTGAAGGGAATGGTCTGTCCGCCACCCGCCTCCACCACGCGCGGGGCGGCCGCCCCCGCACCGGCCGGCACCGGCGCGATGTTCGTCGCCGCACCGCCGGCGCGGGTACCGGTGCATCCGGTGAAGGCGAGGACCGCGGCGAGGAGCGGTGCCACACGTGCGAAGGACTGCGTCGTCATGCGGAATGTCGGAAAGAGGGAAGCAGGCACGGGCCGCCGGTCAGCTGATCGGCGGCGCCGTCTTCACGACCTTGCGCACCGTCACGCCGGGCACCTGGCCGTCCTGCAGCAGCTTGTTGAAGGCGGGGACGTCCACCTGCTCGATGGTGTCGATCTCGCCACGGATCGCGGCCCATTGCTGGTCGAGTTCCGCGAGACGTTCGCGCGCGGCGCGGGTGAGCACCGGGTTGCCCTCGACCTGGCCCATGAGGAAGCCGAACTGGCCGTTGATGCCGTTGGCGTAGTTGATGATGTCCTGGCCGTTGGCCGCGCGCGTGGTGAGGCGCGGATCCATCGTCTCGAGCTTCGTCACGAGCCCCTTGCCGGCGGCGGCGATGGCAGCGGCGTTGGAGGCATCACGGCCGCGCACCAGAGCGCCCTGCACCTGGCCGCGCGTGTCGCGGAGGCGCAGCACGGCGTCGTGGATCTCGCGGATGCGCTCGGCGATGACGGCCGACACCGAGTCACGCTCGGCGACCTGCGCCACCGGCACGGTCAGTCGGGGGTCCTGCAGGACGGTGAGCGGCTGTGTCCTGACGGTGGCGCCCATGGTCATCCGCACGCTGTAGGTGCCCGGCGAGACACGCGCGCCCCCGCTGCCCGGTGCGCCGAAGAGGACCACGCCCGCCAGGCGCGTCGGCGCGGTGCGCCGCAGGTCCCAGTTGACGACGTTCAGGCCGGCGCGTGGCCGGAGGCGCGCAGGGACCACCGAGTCCTTCGATGAGTAAGTGCGCAGCACGGTGCCCTTCGCATCGAGGAACTCGAACGTGATGGCGGTGGCGCTGTCCGGCGCGCTGGCCAGGCGGTAGTAGACCGCGGCACCGGGCACCGGGTTGCGGCCGGCGTTGCGCGCCGGTGCGGGAGGGCCACCGGCGAGCACCGCAGCGCGCGGTGCATACAGGTGCGCCGCGGCGGCCACGACGTCGGCGCCGTGCTGGCGAAGTGGCGAGAGGTCGTCCAGGATCCAGAAGGCGCGGCCCTCGGTGGCTGCGACGAGGTCGCCGTCGTGCACCTCGAGATCGGTGACCGGCACCACCGGGAACTTCACCGGGAACGGCGTCCACTGCGCGCCGCCGTCATACGACAGGTAGAGCCCCGTCTCGGTGCCGGCGTAGAGCAGCCCCCTCCGCGCCGGGTCCTCGCGCACCACGCGCACCGGCTCGCCGTCGCGGAGGCCGGACACCAGTCGCGTCCAGGTGGCGCCGTAGTCGGTGGACTTGAAGACGTGCGGCGTGTTGTCGCCGATGCGGTCGGTGCGGAACGCCACGTAGACGGTGGCCGGGTCGTGCGGGGAGACCTCGATCTCGTTGGTGAGCCCGTCGGCCAGGCCCTTCGGCGTGACGTTCGTCCAGGTGGCACCGCCGTCGCGCGTGAGCTGCACCAGGCCGTCGTCGGTGCCGACGTACACCACCTTCGCGTCGTGCGGCGACTCGTGGATGACGACGATGGTCCCGTAGACCTCACCACCGGCGCCCTCGTTCGTGATCGGGCCACCGCCCTTCCCCTGGCGCGACTTGTCGTTCTTCGTCAGGTCGCCGCCGAGCGGGGTCCAGCTCTGGCCGCGGTCGGAGGACTTGAACAGCACGTTCCCACCGTGGTAGACCACGTTCCCGTCGTGCTGCGAGACGCGGATCGGGGCGGTCCAGTTGAAGCGGTACCGCGTCCGGTCGGTGGGCTCGGTGAGGTTCATCGCCGGCCACGGCATGATGTCACGCGACAGGCCGGTCTCCTGATCGAGCTCGTCGATGAGCCCCTGGTAGCAGCCGCCATAGACGTAGCGCGAGTCCTTCGGCCCGACACCGATGTTGGCGCTCTCGCACCCCGGGCCGTTCCACCAGTCGCGCACATCGATCGCGAAGCCGTCGCTGCGGCTGCGGATGATCACGCTGGAGTTGTCCTGCTGGCCGGAGTACAGCTTGTACGGGTAGTCGTGGTCGGTGGTGACGTGGTAGAACTGGGCGGTGGGCTGGTTGTCCTGGGTGCTCCAGCTGGTGCCGCCATCGAGCGACACGGACACGCCGCCATCGTTGGCGTTCGCCATGTAGCGGCTGTCGGTCGGGTTGATCCAGAGGTGGTGGTTGTCGCCATGGGTCGCCTCGACCACGCGGAAGGTGCGGCCGCCGTCGATCGACTTGAGCACCGGCGCGTTGGTGACCCAGACGATGTCGGGGTTCTTCGGGTCGGCGGTGACCTTCATGTAGTACCAGCTGCGCGTCTGGATGAGGCGATCCTCGGACTGCCGCGACCAGGTCCGACCGGCGTCATCGGAGCGATAGAGCCCGCCGCGTTCGGCCTCGACGATCGCGAACACGCGATCGGGATTGGCCGGCGAGACGCTGATGCCGATCTTGCCCATCAGCGACGGCAGCCCCTCGGTGAGGCGCGTCCAGGTGTCGCCGCCGTCGACCGACTTCCAGATGCCGCTGCCCTCCCCGCCGCTGCGCACCATCCACGGCGTGCGCTGGTGATCCCAGAACGTGGCGTAGAGGATGCGCGGGTTGGTCGCATCCATCGAGAGGTCGCTGGCGCCGCTGAAGGCGTTGACACCCTTGAGCACCTGCGTCCAGGTGACGCCGCCGTCCCTCGAGCGGTAGATGCCGCGATCAGCGGACGCCTTCCAGCGATCCCCCTGCGCCGCGACGTACACCACGTTCGGGTCGGTCGGGTGGACCCGCACGGCGGAGATCTGTCGCGTGCTGCGCAGGCCGATGTTGCTCCAGGTGCGTCCCTGGTCGGTGCTGCGGTACACGCCGTCGCCATAGCTCGACGACTGTCCGCGGATCGCCTCCTCGCCGGTGCCGACGTAGAGCACGTTCGCATCCGACGGTGCCACGGCAATGGCACCGATGGAGCCCGTCCGGAACCAGCCGTCGGAGATGTTGCGCCAGTTGAGCCCCGCATCGTCGGTGCGCCAGAGCCCACCGCCGGTGTAGCCGGCGAAGTAGGTCAGGGGCTGCGCCGGGATGCCGGCCGCCGCATTGGCTCGCCCGCCGCGGAACGGGCCGACGTTGCGCCACTGCAGGGCGCGGAAGGCGGCCGTGTCCGGCGCGGCGACGGTGGCGGCGGCCGGCATGGCGGCGGGCCGGCGCTGGGCCCCGACGGGCAGGGTCGTCGCCGCGAGCATCACTGCCGCGAGGCCTGGGGAGAAAAGTCGGCGGTGCATCACTGATCCGGGCGGGGGGAAGGTCAGGAGCAGCACGGCCACGCAGCGGCCGCGGTGCGACAGCGGAAATAAAGCGACCTGACAGGCCGGTGAGGACCGGTGAGGACCGTTGAGGGCCACCGGGGGCAGGCCGGTGCGCCGGGCGTGTCCCTCCCCCGTCGCGCGGCGCCGGCGTCAGCGTGTCAGGTAGTCGGCGAACGACGCCTGGAGCAGCGCACTGCCGTTCCGCTGGTGCACGGCGGCGCTGCGGGGCGAACGGTCGGTCATGCGACGCGCACGCTCGTCGTAGACCACCCAGCCGCGCCGGTCGACATACGAGAAGCCGTCGCCATGTGAGAACCATGCGAAGCCATCGTCGCCCGGCCGGAACAGGGACTGGCCCCAGCGGAAGCCAACCGGCGCCACACCCAGCGCGCCGAGCAGCGTGGGCGCGAGATCCACCGACGAGCCGATGCGGTGCACGACGGTGTCGCGGACGCGCAGCGCGCCGCCAAGCCAGAGCATCGGGATGTGGTGGCGCGCCACCAGGGATTCCTGCTCCGCGCCGGGCTGCTGTGGCAGGGGGCTGCCGTGATCGGCGATGAGCACGACCAGCGTGCTGTCCCACCAAGGCCGGCGCGATGCGCTGTCGAGGAAGGCGCCCACGCTGGCGTCGGTGTAGTGGTGCGCGTTGCGGAACTGGGTGGACTCATCATCCCCGGGGAAGACCGGTGGCACCGGGGTCTCGAACGGCTCATGGCTGCTCAGCGTGAAGACCGTGGAGAAGAAGGGTCGCGGTTCGGACGCCAGCTCGCGCAGTGCGCGCCCGAGTACCACGTGGTCGTGCGCCCCCCACTTGGAGTTCCGCTCCTGCGCGGTGAAGGCGTCGATGCCGGTGAGCCGGTCGAACCCGCCATGCAGCAGGTAGGCCTTCATGTTGGCGAAGGCGAGCTCCCCGCCGTAGTAGTACGACGTTCGATAGCCGGCGCCGCGCAGGGTCCGCCCGAGCTGCGGCAGCGCCGCCGCCTTCTGCGGCCGCGTCATGATCGCCTCGTTCGGCACCGAGGGAAAGCCGCTGAGGATCGACACCAGGCCCTGCGCACTGCGGTCACCGGAGGCGAACACCGAGTCGAAGAGGATGCCGGCGTGACTCCACCGATCGAACTGCGGCGTGACGTCGGCGCGCCCCCCGAGCCGGCCCACGACCTTGGCGGTGAAGCTCTCCCACACGATCAGGATGACGTTCGGGCGGGGGACGCGCAGCAGTGCCGTGCCCATGCCCGCCACCGGCGGCGGGTACAGGCTGTCCACGACCCACCGCGCATCGGCCTCCGGGAGCGCGGCGTACGGATTCGTGGTCGGAACCTTGCTGTCGGCGATCGTGGTCGACAGCAGCGTCCAGCCGGCGTTCTGCGCCGCCATGTTCGCGATCTCGGAGTGAGAGAACGCCACGGTGCTCTCGTTCAGCGGCGTCCACTGCCACCCGCCACGGATGGGCAGGACGAGCAGCAGGCCGGTCACGATCACCCCCAGGGTCACCGGCACGACCCGCAGGCCGCGCACAGGCGCCAGCCGGCGCACGGCGCCACGCGTGACCCGCAGGTGCAGCCAGAGCGTGAGCGGAAGCAGCATGGCGAGCAGCCACGCCAGTGGGCCGACGGCGGTGCTCGATGCCGAGGCATAGGCCTCGCGAGGTGAACCGAGGAAGGTCCACAGGCTGGCATCGATGCGGTGACGCCAGGCACCGAAGGTCCCGATGTCACTCAGCGTGATGATCGTCACGAACGCGGTCGAGAGCGTCGTGACCGCAGCCAGCAGCCACCGCGTGACCGCCGCAGGTGCCGCGACCGTCAACGAGAGCACCAGCCAGTGCAGCGCGGTGAGGTATGCGGCCGCAGAGAGGTCCATGCGCGCCCCGTGCAGGAAGCTCGCCGTCACCTGACCCTGCTCCGACGCGGGCACCAGCTGCCAGTGCCATGCCACGAAGAGCGCCCGCGCCAGCGTGAACCAGACCAGCCAGAAGAGTAGCGTGCGCAACAGTATCGACGTCCGCGTGCGCCATGCGGGCCCTGCCATGGCATCCGGGACTGCATCTGGGGTCATCGCGTTCAAGCACGCTGCAGGGTCAACACGTCAGCAATCGTCACCGTCGTGACGCGCTGGAGACACGATCAATACTCACGGTTCAGGCCGTGTTCCGCCACCATCGGACCCGTCGGAAACCGGCGTTCCGCAGCGCGCGATAGTCATCAGCGATCCGACCCGCGACATTCCCCCGGCCCGTTGCACCTGCCCTTTCCCGACCGCCGATGACTTCCCGCTCACCGCACCTGCCACGATCCACTCCCGCCGCCCCGCGCCCGCGCCCGGCGTGGCCCCGGATCCTCGCGCTGGGTGCCGTCCTGAGCGGATGCGCCGCCGTGCACCGCCCCGCCACCACGGTCCCGGCGCTGCTGCGCGATGCGGACGTCGCCCGCACCGCCGAGCACACGCTGCGCGACACGGTGGTCGCGCGGCTGGCGCGGCGCGCGGTCGCGAGCCCGGACCACTCCCTCGACATCCTGCTGCTGTCGGGCGGCGGGCAGAACGGCGCGTACGGCATCGGCTTCCTCCGCGGGTGGCGTGAGCGCACCGACACGCCGATGCCGAAGTTCGACCTGATCACGGCGATCAGCACCGGTGCCCTGCAGGCGCCGTTCGTGTTGATGGGCACGCCGGCGGCACTGGACACGATCACGATGTTGTACCGCCGCTCCGCCGACCGCATCGCCCCGTCCCTCGACTGGCTGTTCTGGCTCCGCAGGACCGGGGGCGTGGTGAACACGAAGCGCTACGATGCCAGCCTGCGCACCATCATCGACGGGGCGTTCCGTGACTCGTTGCGCGCGGCCTTCGCCGAGGACCGGCAGGTGGTGTTCGGCACGACGGACCTGGACCTCGGCATCGGGCGCGCGTGGGACCTGTCGGGCGCGCTGGCCGGTGATGCCGACACGGGGCTGGTGCGCACCCGGGCGCTGCTGAAGGCCGCATCGGCCATCCCGGGAATCTTCCCGCCGGTGGTGCACGACGGGCACGTGCACTCCGACGGCGGGATCGTGACCAACATCCTCCAGCTGCTCACGCTCGATGACTACGCCGCGATGGTGGCGCGCGTGCGCGCGGCCGGCGTGGCCGCGCCGGTGTCGGTCCGGCTCTGGGTGATCGTGAACGGCTGGACGCATGCTGCGCCGGTGGTGATGAACCCGGCCAGCCGCAGGCAGATCAACGGCCGGTGGGGTGGCGTGATGTTCTTCACGCACCAGCCGCAGGCCATCGAGGGGCTGGACAACCTCGCGCGCGCGGCATCGGCGGCGGTGCCGGGGCTGTCGATGCAGATGCGCTTCACGGCGATCCCCTCCGAGGTGGCGATCGACCCGCTCGCGAGCACACTGTTCAATGCATCGTTCATGGCGCAGCTCGAGGCCCTCGGCACGAGCCGCGCCCGCAGCACCAAGCCGTGGGACGTGATCGTCTCACCCTACACCCGCCCCGTTCCGGCCCTTCCGTGATCGTCCCGGCACTGCCCTCGACACGCCGCGTCGCGATCATCGCGACCGTGCTCCTCGCATTGCACCTCGGTGCGCCCGCTGCCGTCGCCGTGGCGCAGCGCGCCGCGCCGCCCCAGCGCATCACCGTCACCTCCGACGGGCACGCGCTCACCGTCTGGGCGCGCCAGGCGCCGCGGGCACGCGGCGTGGTGGTGCTGCTCCACGGCCGCACCTGGTCTGCCCTGCCCGACTTCGACCTCGCGGTCCCCGGTGAGGACCTGTCGGTGATGCGCGCGTTCGTGCGGCGTGGCTACACCGTATATGCGCTGGATGCGCGCGGCTACGGCGGCACGCCGCGCGATGCCAGCGGATGGCTGACGCCGAACCAGGCCGCACGGGACGTGGCGGCCGTGCTGCGCGCGGTGGCCGCGCGACACCCGGCGCTGCCGAGACCCACGCTGGTCGGCTGGTCGTACGGCTCGATGGTCGCCCACCTGACGCTGCAGCAGGAACCGGCGCTGGCTTCGGGCGTGGTGCTGTTCGGCTACCCGCGTGACCCCGACATGCGGCTCGCCTCGACCGGTGACACGGTGACCCCGCCGCGCGCGGCCAACACGGCCGCGAATGCCGCCAGTGACTTCATCATCCCGGGTTCGATCACGCCGGCCGCCGTGCAGGCGTATGTCACGGCGGCGCTGCAGGCAGATCCGGTCCGGTCGGACTGGCGCGGGCTCGAGGAGTGGAACGCCCTGTCGCCGGAACGCCTCACGCTGCCGGTGCTCCTGTTGCACGGGGAGAAGGACCCCTTCACGCCGGTGGCATCACAGGCGAAGACCTTCACGCGCCTCGGGTCGCCGGACCGGCAGTGGGTGATCCTCGCCGGCGGCGACCATGCCGCGCTTCTGGAAGCGACCGCGCCGGCATTCATCGCCGCCATCACGGCGTTCATCGAGCGCCCGCCGCTGCGGCGCTGATCGCCCCTCACCCGGACAGGCGATCCACGCGCGCGTGCACGGGGCATAGGTTCTCCGCCGTTGCCACCCGGTGTCCGCGATCGAGCCGCGGCGCCGGGACCGGAGTCCGTCCGACACAAGGGGTTGCGCGTGGACCAGGATCAGCGGGTGCGGCTGGGAGGCGTGTTCTTCGTCGTCATGGGCGGTGTGCTGGGCTGGCTCTCCATCTGGCGGCCGTACCAGGAGGCGCTTGGCGGCAGCCCGACCGTGCAGCTCAACCGGACCGGGATCGGGCTGGCGATCCTGCTGCCACTGATGGGTGTGCTCCTTGCTGCCGGCGGCGACACGGTGGTGCAGCACCTCAAGGCGAACACCGCTGGCAGAAAGACGCCGCGCGGCTGGCTCTACATCGGTGTCATCGCGGCCATCGCACTCGGAGCGTTCCTGCTCGTCCAGGCGCAGTTCGAGTCGATGGGCTACACGATCTGACACCGTCGCGCCTGCGTCACACGACACGATGCACATGCACACGGGGCCCCGCAGCCGATGCCGCGGGGCCCCGTGTGCCGCGTGCGATGCCGGCGCTGGCTCAGGCCGACGCCTGTCGCGGCTGCCCGTCGCTCGCCGGGACGTCCATGACACCTTCCGCCGTCTCCTGGATGAGCTGGTCGACCACGGCGTTCAGGTCGTTGGTGCGCGCGAACGTCGCGAGCTGGCGGTCGGCGCTCGAACCCTCGCTCAGGATCCGGTAGGCGTACTCGACCTCCTTGCGCGTGCCCAGTTCGTCGACGATGTCGCCGAGGAACCAGTCGAGGAACTCGCGGATGAGCTGCGGCGCCGGCAGTTCCACCTGCTTGCCGAAGTCGATCAGCTTGCCGCCCAGCCCGTAGCGGACCGCGCGCCACTTGTTCTCCTCGATCAGCGCCGAGGAGTACACGCGGAAGGTGGTGTTGTCGCGGCGCATCTTGTAGAGCTTCGCGATCAGGGCCTGCAGGATGGCGGCGATGCACACCGCCTCGTCGACGCGGGTGCAGACGTCGCAGACGCGGAACTCGAGCGTGGGATACTTCCCGTGCGGGCGGATGTCCCACCAGATCTTGTGCGGCCCCGGGATCGACCCCGTCTCGACCAGCGTGTCGATGTACGACGTGTAGTCGTAGTACGAGTTGAGCAGCGGCGGCACGCCCGAGCGCGGGAAGGCGCGGAAAACCACGCTCCGGTAGGAGCGCAGGCCGGTCTCGCGACCATACCAGAACGGCGAGCTGCTGGTGAGGCAGAGGATGTGCGGCAGGAAGTAGCGCGCCACGTTGCAGGCATCGACGAGGAAGTCCTTGTCCTCGATGCCGATGTGCACGTGCGTGCCGAAGATGAGCAGGCGCTGGGCAAGGTCGCCCATGTCGTTGCGCGTGCCGAGGTAGTGGTCGTACGGGGTGATCTCCTGCGTCTGCCAGTTCGCGAACGGGTGCGTTCCGGCGGCGGCGATGCGATACCCCTTCTTGGCGGCCAGCTCCATCACGCCCTTGCGCAGCATGACGAGCTCCTTGCGCACCTCCGCCGGCGTCTGGCAGACGTTCGTCCCCACCTCGATGATCGACTGGTGCAGCTCCGGCTTCACCTGCGTGAGCACGCGGTGGTCCTCGGCGAGGAGCTGCGTCACGTACGAGACCAGGTCGCGCGAGACCGGATCGATGATCTGGTACTCTTCCTCGACGCCCAACGTCAGTGACGGTGCCTTCATGGGGACGATGCGGGCTGGGGGATCGGGGGGGCTGCGGCGCGCCGGCGGCGCTCCCGCAGTCTAGCGGGTCTAGCGGGGCTGCACGAGGAAGGTCGGGACGGTGGACCCGCCGCCGGCCGAGACGTTGAGCAGGGCGGCGGTCGACAGCCGGCAGAGCCAGCCGTCGGCGTAGGCGCCGTCGCAGAGGAAGGGCGCCGTGTCGTACATCCGGTCCACCACCTGTGACCTGCCGTCGACGAGGGACGGATAGCCCTGCGAGGGGATGCCGACCCGCTCCTGGATCACGTAGGGGTGCTCGAGCGCCGTGCGCAGCGCGGCCGACCAGCCGTCGGCATCCACCGTCCACCCGAGGACGATGCCGGCGCCGCCGTAGTCGTCGTTGGGCTTGAGCACGAACCGGTCACGGTTGGCGGCGGCGTGGGCGAGCAGGTCGACATGCTCGCCGTGGAAGATCGTGTTCCGCTCCTCCACCACGCGCGTCCACGGGATGCACTCGGCCACGGCGGCGTGCTGCGCCGGCGTGAGCAGGTGCGCGTTGCGCTCGTCGGTGAGTGCGGCCAGCGACGCCTTCTTGTGCAGGATCTTGCAGCGCGGCGGGTTCACCATGCAGACCTTCCGGTCGCGTACGGCACGGAACACCGGGTGGTCAACGCCACCGCGCTCGGCCAGCTCGTGCAGCAGGACACGCTTGTAGAGCAGCGTGACCGGCGTGCCGTTGAAGCGGAGCGTCTCGCCGTCGTACACGGCGTCGCGGGGGTCGACGATCGAGCACGGGATGCCCAGCTCGCGGAAGAAGCGCTGGAAGATCTCGAACTCGCTGAAGGTCGGCACCTCCTTCCAGTCGATGATGCCGACCTGCGGCACCTCGCGCACGCCGCGCCATTCCGCCCAGGCGCCGAGCACGGCGCGGAGCACGCCGTGGCGCGTGGGCACCGGCAGCAGGGCCCAGTCGCGCGCGAACTTCCGCGTCACGGGGAGGTCGCTGAACATGTCGGCGAGCGCGTCGTTGTAGCCGGCACCGGCGGGGGTCTCGGCGTTGTACTCGGTGAGCGAGATGACGCCGCTGTCGTCGTCCACGAAGTAGTCGAGTCGCGACGTGGGGCTGCCGGCGCGGAACCCCGGGTCCACGCCCACCAGCGACTCCTCCCAGTCGGCGAGGCGGAACTGGTGCCGGACTTCGGGATCCGCCAGCGCGGCGGCGAGCACGGCGTCGAAGGCCGGCATCAGCCGCCTGGTGAGGTCCTGCACCCGGTCATACTGTGCCGGCGAGACCAGGCGCGGTCGGAGCACGGTGCACAGCGGCCGGCCACCGAAGACCAGGCCGCGGCCAGCGAGCTGCGACGTCATCGCCGATGCCGACTCCTGCGCCAGCGCGTCGTCGGTGAGGAGGCCGTGCCAGGCGTCGATGGCGGGCAGCGCGGACGGCATCAGCGGGTGCGTGAGGCGGTGAACATCGCGTCCCAGCCGAGGGCCTTCACCGACTCCCGCGGGTTCTTCGCGAGCCGGATCACGAGGTTGCTCATCTGCTCCACCGCCCAGTTGAAGTAGGTCGGCGTGAGGGAGTTGATGTCGAAGTCGGGCGCCGGGTTCATGAAGTCGATGGCGTACGGCACGCCATCCTTGATCGCGAACTCGATCGAGTTCATGTCGTAGCCGAACGCCTTCACGATGGTGCGGGCATCCTTGATGATGCGGGGCTCGAGGGTGCCGAGGAAGCCCGGCTCGACGCGGTACTTCCGCTCGCGC
Source organism: Gemmatimonadaceae bacterium (assembly GCA_020851035.1). Classification (NCBI taxonomy): domain Bacteria; kingdom Pseudomonadati; phylum Gemmatimonadota; class Gemmatimonadia; order Gemmatimonadales; family Gemmatimonadaceae; species Gemmatimonadaceae bacterium. The sequence goes on from JADZDM010000002.1 coordinate 36,546, forward strand.
GGGTCGTACTTGATCGGCAGGACCTCCTCCTGGCCGACGCAGATGCAGCGCACGAATTCGTCCCACTTGATGAACTCCTGCACGATCATCGTGAGCAGGCCGGAGTTGTCGTAGTGGTGGATGAGCTCTGCCTTGCTCTCGCAGACGTAGACCTTCTTCCAGCCGCCGCCGTGGGCGTCCTTGAGGATGCAGGGCAGGCCGACCCAGCGCAGGATCTCGTCCCAGTCGAGTGGATACTTCAGGTTCCGCAGCGACTCGTCGGGGACGATGCCGGGGATGTACTCCTTGTTCGGAAGCACCACCGTCTTCGGGCTGACCACGCCGAGCTTCGTGATCAGCGCGGCCCCGAAGAACTTGTCGTCGGCCGACCACATGAACGGGTTGTTGATCACCGACGTGCCGTTGAGCACCGCCTGCTTGAGCACGGTGCGATACATCGGCACCTCGTGCGAGATGCGGTCGACGAGGACGTCGTACACCCGGTCGGCGTCCATGTGCTCGCCGCCGAACTTCGCGAGCGAGGCGGTGACGCCGGCATCCTTGGCGTTGACGGCCTCGATGAAGGCGGGCGGGAAGGACCACTCGCGCCCCACCACCAGCCCAACGTGCTTCACCTGCGCAGGACCTTTCGCCATCGGTGGCACCCCTGGTTAGTCGTGACCGCCCACGTACATCCGGATCATCTTCTCCCAGTACGGCCAGTCGTGCGACCAGCCGTCCCAGAGCCGCAAGGCGTTGCCCACGCCCTTGTTCCACAGCATCGACGAGAACTCCTCGTTGTTCCGGCAGCTCGGGTCGTCACGGCCGATGGCCATGATGATGTCGATGCGCCGCATGGCCTCGAGGCGGCCGTGGTCGGCCTCGTGCGCCATGAACGCCATCGGGTTGGCGGCGTACACGTTCGCGTCCATGTGGCCCGACGCCTGCCGGCTGATGTCGTACAGGCCGCTGAGGCCGATGATGCGGTTGACGAGGTGCGGGAAGCGCAGCCCGAACGACATCGCGTGGTAGGCCCCGAAGCTGGCGCCGGCGAGGATCACGAAGGGCGTGCCATTCCGGTGGTGCATGAACGGCAACACCTCGTCCCGGATGTAGTCGTGGTACTGGAGGTGGCGCCAGGCGCGGGCGCCCGGGTGCCGCGCGCGGTCGTACCAGCTCTCATGGTGCACGTGGTCCACGGTGAACATCTGGAGCCAGCCGCGCTCGAGGTGGTCCCGCAGCACGAGGTGCATGCGGCGGTCGGTCCACTCGCGGTGGCTGCCGAGCGACGTCGGGAAGACCAGCATCTTGGCGCCGGCGTGTCCCCAGACGTGCATGGCCATCTCGCGGCCGTCCAGCGCCGGGCTCCGCCAGGCCTGGTATTCATGGTGCATCAGTGTCTCCGGTCGGAGCGGGTGACGGACAGCAGCGCGGGCAGCGCCTTGCGGAAGCGGCGGCCCCAGGCGCTCTCATGGTGCACGCCGATGGCGTCCTCCACCCAGCGGAGGCGCTCGCCCGGCACGTAGCCCTTGTTCACGAGCATGTCGCGCAGCCGGCGCGCGTTCGCCAGCGTGCGCTCGCCCTCGCGGGCCCCGACATCGAGGTAGATGCGGGCGTCGCTGAACGGCTGGTGCCTCACCCAGTCGAAGATCGCCCCCTGCGCGAACCAGAGTGACGGGCTCATGACGGCCGCGAAGCCGAAGACGTCGCGGCGCGCGAAGACGGCGTAGAGCGAGAAGAGTCCGCCCATCGACGACCCGCCGACGCCGGTGTGCTCGCGCGCCGGCAGGGTGCGGTACCGGTCGTTGATCACGGGCCGGAGCACGTCGGACAGCCAGGTGAGGTACGGCGCCGCGTCCCCACCGCCCACCCGCTCGTCCATGAACGGGCTGTACTCCGCGATCCGGTGCTGCGACGCGTGATAGACGCCGACGATGATCGCGTTGGCCCCCAGCCGCGACGCCGACACCAGCTCCTCGGAGAGTCCCCAGGAGCCGGCGTACGAGGTGCCATCGTCGAACAGGTTCTGGCCATCCTGCATGTAGATCACCGGATACCGGCGCACCTCCTCGAAGTACTCGCCGGGGAGGTAGACGGCCACCGTGCGCGTCTCCCCCTCGGTCGGTCCCGGGATGTCGGTGACCACCTCGAGCGTTCCCGCCTGTGTGCGTGTCCGGAACAGGCGCCGCAGGGAGCGGCGCAGGCGCAGGGGCATGTATTACGACGCGTAGAGTTGGAGGTCGGTTCCGACCGCATCGGCGATCTGGCACGCCTGCGCGAAGTCCGGGTGCCGGATGGTGAGGTAGCCGTCGGAGAGCAGGGTCAGCACCCAGTCGCGCCGCGGCTGGCCCACCGGCAGCAGGTCGATGTTCACGATGTGCTCACCGAAGCGCTGCACGAGCTGCTCGAGCCCCGTCACGCGACTGATCGCGCCATGGCCCTGCGCCCGCTTGAAGATGTTGACGGCGTTGTACTTCCGGGTGACCTCGAGCGAGAAGGTGCCCTGCAGCTCGGCCTCGGCGTAGCCCATGTAGAGGTCCACGTCCGAGACGTAGTTCATCAGGTCCACCGTGCGGGCGCCGGGCGGACGGGCGGCGATCTCACCGAAGACCACCTCGCCGTCCGACTTCCGGTACCACTCCATGTGCGTGAACGCGTTGCCGGGGTTCATCGCGCGGAGGACGTCGGCGCCCATCTGCCGGCCGCCGGCCACCCAGTCGCTGTCGACGTCACGCAGGCAGAGGGTCTGGGGGCTGATCCACTCCACGCTGCGCGCCACCAGCGGGCGGGGGCGGTAGTAGCCGATGTTGAAGAACTGCATCGCGCCGTCGATGCAGATCGTGTCGAACGTGAACTCCTCGGCCTCGATGAACTCCTCGACGTTCACGTGCTCGATGTGCGTGAGGCGCTTCAGCGCGGCGTCCAGCTCGCGGGCGTCATCCACGCGGAAGGTGTCCATCGAGCCGGCGCCGTCGATCGGCTTGATGATCAGCGGGTAGCCGATGTACTCCGCCGCCTCGCGCACTTCGGCCGCCGATGTCGCACCGCGGTGGCGCGGCGTGCGGATGCCCGCCGCGGCGACACGCGCCTTCATGATGTCCTTGTTGCGGAACGCGATCGCGTCCTCGACGCCCATCCCCGGCACCCCGAGCGCCGCGCGCAGCTTCGCCGCCAGCACCACGCCGGGCTCCCAGAGGCAGACCACCCGGTCGAAGGTGCGGCCCACCCACTGTGCCGTCACCGCCGCGACCACCGCGTCCTCCTGGTTGATCTGCGGCGTCTGCAGGTAGCCCGAGAGGTGGCGGCGCGTCAGCTCCGGCAGGTTGCCGGCCGGCACGTCACTGATCCCATACACCTTCGCCCCGAACGTCGAGAGCGCGCGGCAGAACAGCGGCATCTCGTCGGGATAGCCCGGCGCGATCATCAACACGTTCATGTGCATCCCCTGGCGTGAGCGTCCAACCGCGAGTCCCGTGTGATCACCCCAGATCCACCTGCACCAGCTCCACCACGCGGCGGATCGCCCGTTCCACCACCACCGTCTCGGGATGGCGGAGGATGACGTAGCCGTCGCCCTCGTACGTGGCGGCCGGTGCATGCCCCACCACCGGCAGCTTCACGTCACACACCAGGTGCCCGAACTCGGCCTGCACCTGTTCCAGCCCGCGCACCCGGCGCACCACCCCGCTCCCCTGCCCGCGCAGGAATGCGGCGGCCACGGCGTACTTGCGCTGCGGCGGCGTGAACTCGCCGTGCACCATCAAGTTCGCCCAGGCCCCGACGAAGTCCACGTCGTTCGCGCGGCTGATCAGCGTCGTGATCTGCGCACCCGGCGGCCGCGCCGCCACCTCGGAGATCGCCACCGTGCCGTCGGCGCGCCGGAACCATTCCATGTGGGTCAGCCCGGTGGTCTGGCCAAGGGCATCCAGCGCCTCGACCGCCGCATCGCGGATGTCGTCGAACCTCGGGTGGTCGACCTCGCGCGGCAGCACCACCACCCACTGGATCCACGGGTTGCGCAGGACCTCCAGCGGCGTGGGGTGGTAGTGCGTGAGCGAGTGCCAGACCGCACGGCCGTCGATCGAGATGGTCTCGAAGGAGTGCTCGGTGCCGGTGATGAACTCCTCCAGCATCACCGGCGCCAGCACCGACGGCTGCGCGAGCTCGAGCGCCTCGCCAAGCGCGCGCGCGTCATCCACGCGGTAGGTGGACAGCGCGCCGGCACCGGCCTGCGGCTTGACCACCAGCGGGAAGCCGACCCGCTCCGCGAACGCGATCGCGTCGACGTACCGCTCCACGAGGGCGTGGCGCGCGCAGGGCAGCCGGTGGGCGCGCAGCACGTCCTTCATGCGCGACTTGTCCCGGAAGTTCAGCGCCGCACGCACCGGCAGCCCGCTCACGCCGAGCGACTCCCGCACCACCGCCAGCGGCACCTGCAGCTGCTCGTAGGCGCCGAAGAGCCGCTCGACGCCGCCGATCCGGGCCGCCACCTCGCCCACCGCCTGCCGGAGCTGCAACACGTCCAGCACGTCGTCCACGCGCCAGTGCTGCACGATCACGTCCCGCGTCTGGCGCGGCGCCTGGTCGACGTCGTCTTCCGTGATCACGCCAAGCTGCACGCCGGGCAGCGCCCCGAGCGCCTCGACCATCCTCGCCGCGTTGTCGGACAGACGCGGTGCGACGAAGATGACCGGGATCATGCCAGGGCCGCGCGCAACGCGGGGAAGATGTCCGGGAAACAGTCGTCGCGCACCTTCAGCTCCGCCGCATAGTTGTGCGCCGTGGTGAAGTCCCCGCTCTCGAAGCCCTGGTGCATCAGCCCGAGGATCTGCTCCAGGTCGGCGCAGTGCGAATGGAAGCGGTGATCGCCGTAGTCGGCCGCCTCGCCCATCGTGACGATGAACGGCCAGTCGCTGCTCTGTGCCAGCAGCAGCGTGCGCGCGGCCTGCTCGAGCGCGGTGTGCGCGAGCGGTTCGCCGAGCGCGCGGCCGGCGATCTCCCAGAAGGCGTTCTCCAGCGGCCAGAGCCGCCGCCACATGTACGCCACCTTCGGCCCCACCCAGGTGGACCAGTCGGCGTGTGCGCCCCACGACCCCGGCTCCACCGGGATGCCCGGCGCATTCGGGTTGTCCCGCAGGTGCTCGCCTGCCGTGGCCGGCCGCAGCAGCGGCACGTGCTGCAGCTCGCGATAGAGCTTGTTCAGGAACTCCGGCCCCTCCGCCCACCAGTGCCCGTACAGCTCCGTGTCGAACGGCGCCATGATGAGCGAGGTCCCGAACGGGTGCTGCTCACGGGCGATCGCGCCCAGCAAGGTGGCGAAGTGCCGGGCGTGCTCCTCGACCTTGTTCTGCGCGACCTCGGGCCAGTACGGGTGCTTCTCGCCGAGATCCACCTTGCGGCCGGTGATGCGCCAGAGCTTCAGCCCCCCTTCCTGGTGCGTCTTGTGGAACTCCAGGTAGGCGCCGTCGCCCGGGTAGCCGCCGTCGGCACTCCAGATCTGCGCGGCGGTGCGCTGGTCGCGCGCCAGCGCATACACATGCGCCTCGCCATTCTCCTGCTTGATCCGGTAGGCGCGGTAGGCGGTCCGCTCCTTGTGCCGGCCCTGCACCAGCGGCGCATCGAGCGTCACGTACTGGAAGCCCGCGGCGCGCACCTCGTGCTCGATGCCGTGCCGCACGCCGCGATTGGGGGCGTGCTTGAGCGGCTCCCACCAGCCGCCGGGCCGGTACGCACACTCCGGCAGCCAGCACCCCGCCGGCCGGCGCCCGAACAGGCGCTCATGCTCGCGGCGGCCCAGCTGGAGCTGGAACTTGATGCTCTCGTCGCGACCCAGCAGGGGAAGGAAGCCATGCGTGGCCGCCGAGCCGGTGATCTCGATCCGTCCGTCGTCGGCGAAGCGCCGGAACTCGCCGAGGATGTCGCCATCGAGAGCGCGGTAGAGCTCGAGGTACTTCCGCATGTTGCCGGCGGTCCAGCCGCACACGTGGCTCAGGCCATCGTCGCCCCGCGCAGCGAACCGGGCGCCCTCCTCCTCCAGGCACTTCAGCTTGTTCGCAGCCCACTTCTCGAAGATCGCCGGGAAGGTCGGGTGCGCCAGCTGGTTGGCCAGGATCGGTGTGATCCCGAGCGTGACCGGCGCGTGCACGTTGTCCATCTGCAGCCAGCGCATCTTCTCGATCAGCGGCAGGTACGTCTCCATCGTGGCCTCGGAGAGCCAGTCGGAGCCGTGTGGCCAGTCGCCGTGATTCAGCACCCACGGCAGGTGCGAGTGCAGCTGGAGGACGAAGTCCATGGAAGGTCAGCGGGCAGAGAGGACGGAGCGGTAGACATCGCGATAGCGCTCTTCCGAGCGCTCCCAGCCGAAGTCACGGGCCATGCCATCGCGCATCATGCGGAACCACTGGTCGCGGTCCCGGTAGGCGATGACGGCCCGCGCCACCGCCTCGGCGAAGCCCGTGGCCGTGAACTCGTCGAACACGAACCCGGTGACGCCGTCGTGCACGGTGTCGGCCAGGCCACCGACCCGGCGGACCAGCGGCACTGTACCGTAGCGCTGTGCGCGCATCTGCGTGAGGCCGCACGGTTCGTAGAGGCAGGGCATGAGGAGCACGTCGCCGCCGGCCATCAGGCGGTGCTCCTTGTCGTCGGAGAAGTCCGTGTCGACGACGATGCGATCGCGGTGGCGCGCGGCGAGGGCGCGCAGGCCGTTGACGAAGCGCGGATCCCCGTTGCCGAGGAAGACCCATTGCGCATCGGCATTGAAGATCCACGGGTTGTCGAGGATCAGCTCCAGCCCCTTCTGCTGGACGAGGCGGGCGGTCATCACGAAGATCGGGACATCGGCGCGATCGGCGAGGCCCAGCTCTCGCTGCAGCGCCTGGCGGCAGGCGGCCTTGCCGCCGATGTCCTCGCGCGAGAACGGGGCCGCGATCGCGGGGTCGTTCTGCGGATCCCAGCGGGTCTGGTCGATGCCGTTGAGGATGCCGCTGAACTGCGCCCCCTTGAGCAGGAACGTGTCGTGAAGGCCGAAGCCTCCCTCGGCGGTCCGCAGCTCGTCGGCGTGGGTCATGCTCACCGTCGTGACGGCGTCGGCGAAGGCCATGCCACCCTTGAGCAGGTTCATCCGGCCGTACCACTCGAACTGGTGGTGGTTGTACAGCGACATCGGGAGCCCGACCTCGGCCATGGTGCCGGCGTCGTAGTGGCCCTGGTAGCCCGCGTTGTGGACGGTGAGGACCGTGGCGACCTCGCGATGCCAGGGGCTGTCGGCGTACCAGGTGCGCAGGTAGGCGAGGGCCAGGCCGGTGTGCCAGTCGTGGGCGTGGAGGATGGCCGGGGCCGACGTGATCCGGGGGAGGATGCGGAGGGCGGCGGCGCAGAAGAAGGCGTAGCGACGGGCACTGTCGCCATAGGAGCCGCTGGCGTCGCCGTAGATCCCCGGGCGGTCGAACAGCTCGCGGTTGTCGATGAACCAGACGGTCGGGAGTGCGGTGGCGCCGCGCATGCCGACGACCTCGGCCGTCCGGTCCGCGGGAAGGCGGTAGAGCTGGGTGCCGTATCCGCGAAAGGCGACGTCGGTGATGAACGGCGCGTCCACCGGCTCCAGGTCGGGGAACTGGTCGCGGACCTGTCGGTAGAGCGGAATGACGATCGACACATCCATGCCCGCGGCGGCCTGGTACGCGGCCAGGCTGCTGACGACCTCGCCGAGGCCCCCGGTTCGGGCGATCGGAGCGAGCTCGACCGACAAGTGGACCACCGAGACCGGTCGCTGGTCGCTGGCGGCGAGCGGGGTGGCGGGCTTCCGCTTGAGGAAGCGGCCATCAGCACCGCGCACCGCCGGTGCGGTCTTGGGCTTGGGGGTCCGCTTGGGGGTCCGCTTCGGCGCGGGCGCAGCGGCGGGCTTCGCCGCGGGCTTCGCTGCCTGCCGGGGAGTCCGTGGAGCCATGAAGGGCTTCCTGCGAGAGGGGCAGACGACACCCCGCCGAGCATCGCAGGATGTACTGGTGAGTTCGGCAGGCGCGAGGGGTGACGCGCCGGTCCACTGGCCGCGGCACGCCGCTGGCAGGCGCCGCCGACCGACACTCGCAAGGTGCGCAGCCCGGAGCCGTATTTCCAGTAGGCGCCGCCCGGTTCGGGACGGTTCTCCGGCCCGCGCGTCTGCAGACAACTGCCCGACTCCACCAGATGTCCCTAGTTTGCTGACCGTGACCAACATCATTCCGAGCCGGATCGCCGGCCTGCAAGAGCTCGCGAGTAATCTCTCGTGGAGCTGGAACCGCGAGGCGCGCGCCCTGTTCGCCGCCATCGACGACCGCCTCTGGCTGTCCACGCGCCACAACCCTGTCACCTTCCTCCAGCGGGTCGCGCCGGAGCGCCTGCAGGCCTGCGCCGACAACCCGGCCTTCCGGGCGATGTACGACGAGGCCATGCACTGGTCCCGCACCGAGGCCCAGTCGGACTCGACCTGGTTCGCGAAGACCTACCCAGAGCTGACGAAGTCGAAGATCGCCTATTTCTGCGCCGAGTTCGGGCTCCATTCCTCGGTCCCGATCTACTCGGGCGGCCTCGGCGTCCTGGCGGGTGACCACTGCAAGACCGCCTCGGACCTGGGCGTGCCGCTGGTCGGCGTCGGCCTGCTCTACCGGAACGGCTACTTCGACCAGCGCATCAACGTGGATGGCTGGCAGGAGAACATGGATGACACCTTCGACCTGGCCAGCACGCCGATCACCCCGGTCCTGAACGCCGACGGCAGCGACCTGACCGTCTCGGTGATGGTGGCGGGTGCCGAGGTGCTGGTGCGGGCGTGGCGGCTGATGGTGGGCCGCGTGCCGCTGATCCTGCTGGACACCGACCTCCCGGCGAACCGTCCCGAGGACCGGGAATTGCTGAGCCGGCTGTACGCTGGCGGCGTGGACCTGCGCCTCCGCCAGGAGTGGCTGCTCGGCGTGGGCGGCGTGCGGATCCTGCGCGCGCTCGGCATGGAGCCCGATGTGTGGCACGCCAACGAGGGGCACGCGAGCTTCATGTTCATCGAGCGGCTGCGAGAGCTGCGTTCGACCGGCATGGCGATGGCGGCGGCGGTCACGGCCGTGCGGCGCGCCTCGGTGTTCACCACCCACACCCCCGTGCCCGCCGGCCACGACGTCTTCCAGCGGTCGGCCGTCGAGACGGTGCTCGGGCCGGTCTGGACGGACCTGGGCATCGACGCCGACGCTTTCGCGAACTTCGGGTTCCACCCGCACTACGGGAAGGACCAGTTCCACATGACGGCATGCGCCGTCCGCTTCGCCTCGAAGGTGACCGGCGTGGCCAAGCTGCACGGCGAGGTGTCGCGCGAGCTGCTCCACCCCATGTGGCCGAACCGCGGCGTGAACCAGGTGCCGGTGGGGCACGTGACGAACGGCGTGCACCTGGCCACCTGGATGGCCAGCCCGATCATGAGCACGCTCGACAAGCACCTCGGGCGCGGCTGGGGCTTCCAGCTCGACAACCCGGACACGTGGAACCGCATCATGAAGGTGCCGGACGCCGATCTCTGGGCGGCCCACCTCGAGCTGAAGAACGTGCTGATGGACCGCGTGATCGAGCGCGCGCGCCGCAGCTTCGCCCGCGGCCACAAGGAGGCCACGCAGACGGTGAGCGCCGGCGTGCTGCTCGACCGGTCGAGCCTGATGATCGGCTTCGCGCGCCGGTTCGCGACCTACAAGCGCGCCGACCTGCTGTTCCACGATCCGGAGCGGCTCCGCAAGATCCTGACGAACCCCGTCGCGCCGGTGCAGCTGGTGTTCGCCGGCAAGGCGCACCCTGCCGACGGGCCGGGCAAGACCGTGCTGCAGCGCGTGTACCAGTTCACGCGCGACCCGCGGTTCGAGGGCCGCGTGGCCTTCATCGAGGACTATGACATGCACGTGGCCCACCTGCTGGTGCAGGGCGTGGACATGTGGATGAACCTTCCCCGCCCCCCTCTCGAGGCCTCCGGCACCAGCGGCATGAAGGCGGCGCTCAACGGTGTGCCCCAGCTCAGCACGATCGACGGCTGGTGGGCCGAGGGGTGCGACGGCACCAACGGCTGGTCGGTCACGGCGCCGAACGACCCGTCGCAGGACGCGGCTGCCGCGAACAACGTGTACGAGCTCCTCGAGCGCGAGGTGGTGCCGCGGTTCTACGACCGCACGCACCGCGACGCGATCCCGGCCAAGTGGCTGGCGACGATGAAGCACAGCATCCGGCAGGCGGGGCGCTTCTTCACCGCCGCCCGCATGGTGCAGCAGTACACCACCGAGTACTACGCACCGGCCATCATCGGCGGCGACTTCCCCGACGATCCACCGACGGCGTGAGTTCCGTCGTACTCCACGCGCACTGCTACCAGCCACCGCGCGAGGACCCGTTCACGGGCCTCGTGCCGGTGGAGCGCACTGCGGCGCCGTTCCACGACTGGAACGCGCGCATCACCGACGAGTCGTACCTCCCGCTCACCACCGCCCGTGACATCGCGGCGCGGAACCGCGTGAACCTGTTCGAGTGGATCAGCTTCAACGTCGGGCCGACGCTGGCGAGCTGGCTGGACCGCGAGGCGCCCGCCGTGCTCGAGTCGATGCGGCACGGCGACGCGCGGTCGGCGCAGCGCGTCGGCGCGGGCAACGCGATCGCGAGCGCCTACAACCACGTGATCCTGCCGCTGGCGTCGCCGCACGAGCGGCAGCGCGAGATAGCGTGGGGGCTGCACGACTTCCGCACCCGGTTCGGGCGCGAGGCGCGCGGATTCTGGTGTCCGGAGACGGCGATCGACGACGACACCGCACAGGCGCTGGCCGAGGCCGGCGTGCAGTTCGTGATCGTGGCCCCGTACCAGATCCGCCATGGCGGCAGCGACGGCCAGCCGCGGCGCTGGCGGGGAGCCAACGGGCGATCGCTGTTCCTGGCGCCGTACCACGGGGAGCTGAGCGGCTCGATCGGCTTCGGCGACCTGGCGCAGCAGGGCGAACGGCTGGCGGATGCGCTGGCCGCCGTGAGCAGCGCGCAGGGCATCGCGAGCATCGCCACCGACGGCGAGACGTTCGGCCACCACAAGCGGCATGGCGAGATGGCGCTCGCCACCGCGGTCGGCTCGCTGCGGCGCACGCACCGCGCCACGGTGACGAACTTCGCCGCCATCATCGACAGCCGGGACGACTGGGCGGACGGGGCGCTCGTCTCGCCCAGTGCCTGGAGCTGCGCGCACGGGGTGGAGCGCTGGCGCTCGAACTGCGGCTGCGGCGCGACGCACGAGACCGGGCGTGCCCAGGAATGGCGCGGGCCGTTGCGGGCCGCGCTCCGCTGGCTGGCCGAGGCACTGGACGCGGCCGACGGTGACGACCCGGCCCTCACGCCGCAGCGGCGGGCGCGCTACGGGATGTTCACGAGCTGCGGCTGGTTCTTCGACCGGTTCGAAGGGCACGAGACGCGCCTGCTGCTGCGGATGGCGGCCTTCGCGATCGCGGGCCGGCCTGACGCCGACGCGCTGGAGGCTGGCCTCGTGGCACGCCTGATCCACGCGAACTGCAATGACCGCTCGCTCGGCAACGGCGCCGACCTCTGGTACCGCGACTTCCACCCGCTGGTCGCCGCGGTGGCGCAGGCCTGACTGCCAGTCCCCGCAATTCCGTTGCAGAGATTCGGTGACACGAAATTCGGTGACAGTGCACTCAGGAATTCGGTGACAGTGCACTCTGGAAATTCGGTGACAGTGCACTCAGAGATTCGGTGCAGTGCACTGTCACCGGATTTTCAGTGCACTGTCACCAGATTTTCGTGGATTTTCAGTGCACTGTCACCAGATTTTCGTGTCACCGGATTTTCGACAGTGCGCTGTCACCGAATATTCCCACCGAATATTCTGTCACCGAATCGCTCCGGAGCTAGGGCAACGGCGCCGGCCGGCTGCTGCCGGTGAACAGCAGCGTCCGGCGTGACCGACCGCTGGCGACCTGCACGATGTTCACCTGGTCGGCATGCAGCTCCGTGAGCATCTGGTTCCGGATCACCAGCGGGAGTGCAGCCGGACGCTCGATTCGGAAGCAGAGCCAGTACAGCTCCGCGGCCCGTCGCATGCCGCACGGCTGCAGCACCACGGGCGCGCCGCCCATCGTCACGGAGAACCGGGCGCGTACGTAGCGGACGACATCCGGCACCGGTGCCGAGCTGTCGCGTGGCGCCGCGCGACCGGCATGGCGCGCCACCGACACCGCGAAGTCGTCGGCGAAGGCGCGGATGCGAAGGGTCACGCCCCCGTCATCGACGGTCCACTCGGTCAGCGTGGTGTGGATGGCATGCGCACCGGCGGGCTGCGCTGCCACCAGCGCCAGCGCCGCCAGCAGCACGCCACGTCGCAGCGGCGGCATCACGCCGGATACCGCGCGACGGCCCACGCGGTCGCGACCACCGTGACCAGCGCCGAGACGCCGACCACGCGCAGCTGGAACGCGTCGGGCAGTCCCCGTCCTGCCGCCGGCACGTGCGCCAGCAGGCGATCGGCCGCCGCAAAGCCCACGGCAGCCACCGCGAGCACCACCACCTGCCCTGCCTCGATGCCGAGGTTGAATCCGAGGAGCGGAACCGCAAGGTGATCCATGAAGAGGCCCTGCAGGTACCCGGCGAACCCGGCGCCATGCACGATGCCGAACAGTCCCGCGAACAGCGGTCGGTGGCGCGCCGACCGTCCGCTGGCGGCCCGCTCCCGCAGGATGAGGTTCTCGACGCCCGTGGCCACGATCGTGACCGGGATCAGGAACTCCACCACGCCTGACGGCAGCACCAGCGCACCGGTGACGGCCAGCAGCAGCGAGATCGAGTGCCCGACGGTGAAGGCGCTGATCACCCACAGTGCCGCGCGCCAGTCAGGCACCCGGTAGATGGCGGCCAGCACCAGCAGGAACAGGATGTGATCGGCGGCGTCCCAGGCGACGATGTGCCGGAAGCCGAGCTCCAGGAACGCCAGCCACTCGGAGATCACTCCCCTGCCCCCGCGACCGGTGCGCGCAGGCCGATGGCAGCGGCGTGGCGCGCCAGGAGGGGATCGCGCGTGTGCAGCCGCAGCGCATGACCCATAGCGACCTTCGCCTCGGCGGACCGGCCGGCCTTGTGCAACGCCCATGCATAGACATCCCAGCCGTAGATGTCGCGGCGCTGGCGCAGCTCTTCGGCGGCCTTCGTGAGCACCAGCGGCACCTGCCGTCCCTGATCCAGCAGATGCAGGCTCCACGCGCGATGATACGCACCAGGCTGTGACGACACGGCCGTCTCCAGCGCGATCCCGTATTCCTCGGCACGCGCACTGTCACCGAGCGCGGCGAACGCGCTGCTCACGAGGCCGAGCGTGCCCGGGTCGAGCTGCAATCCCACCGCCGCCTCGCCCCACTCGATCACGCCGCGCGGGTCGCCGGCTGCATCCGCCAGCCGGGCCATCGCGCCGAGCAGCCGCGGATCACCAGGCTCGATGGCGAGTCCCGAGCGATACGCGGCCCCGGCTGCGGTCCGTCGGTCGCTGCGCAGCTCGAGATCACCGAGCCTGAGGTTGAACCAGGCCTGCGTCTCGCGCGAGATGTCCCGGCGGCTGACGGCATCGTCACGGGCCGCGGTGAGGAGCTGGCGTGCCTGGGTGACATGCCCGTGCAGCTCGAGCCAGCGTGCCAGGCGCGCGGCGATCGTGAGCGTGCCACGGTGCGGCCACAGCGCGCCGAAGAGGGTGTCGGCCTGCGTGTCGTCGCCGAGTTCCATCGCCACCTCGGCGAGCGTCGCACGGTACTCCGGCACCTCCGGATCGTGGCGCACCAGGTCGCGGGCCACCTCGCGGGCCTCGGTGAACCGGTGCTGCGCGAGCAGGATGCCGGTGAGCGTCGAGGCCGTGGAGGCGTTGCGAAAGGTGCGGCGTGCCAGCGACGCACGCGCGAACGCCTCGGCGCGCACGATATCGTCCCAGCCGCCGCCCTCGCGGGACCGTTGCAGGTGGAGCGCGGCGAGCTGGCCGAGCACCAGCGCGCTGCCGGTATCCGCGGCCAGCGCCTGGTGCCAGACCGCGATCTGCCGGTCACGGCTGGAGCGTTCGGCGAATCCCGCATCCGCCACGGGCGCAGCGATGCCCGCTGCGCGCGTGGCGTGTGCTGCGCGCACGAGCACCGTCCCGCCCCCTGCCGCGGCAAGGACGGACACGATGACGAGACGCAGCGTGCGGGCCCGCATCAGCGCGCCGCCTCGAGGTAGGGGAAGGCCGTGCCGTAGGTGCGCGTGCTGGTGCTGATGTTGTCAGAGGTGAGGCCGGTGACGACCGCTGCCGACGGATCGAGCAGCCTGCCGAAGACGGCGGTGAGGCCCGCATCGACCACGTCGTCCTGGAGCTTGCGGCCACCATAGCCGCTGGCCAGCGCCCAACTCAACCAGCCCGCGGTGGCACCGTCACGGTTCGGGTAGACCAGCAGCACATCCGGGACCAGCACCGCAGCGAGGGTGTTGGCGATCGTGGGGCCGCGGTTGAACGCATTGGTGAACCCCTTGATCTTGTCGCCGAATCCGTTGGCGACGTCGGTGGCCGGCGCAGTGCTGTTGTGGAGTCCGTGATCCCGCTTCGCGAAGAAGACCTCGCTGACGAGGGGATTGCCGAGGCGCTCCACCTGGTTGTAGGTGCGCGTGACGTCGGGTGAGGTGGACCCACCGTCGTTGTCGTCGGAGCAGGCGGCGACGGTGAGCAGCAGGAGGGCTGCGGCGGAGAGGCGTGCGAAAAGGCGAGTCGACATGGTGGAGGTCCCGGTGCGGGGTGGTGTCGCGAGCGGCGTGGTCATCAGCGGCTGATGGTGGCCCAGAGACCGAACTTCGCGTCGGCGGCGGTGCTGGACTGCAGGGCGGACTTCGGCAGCTCGATCGCGATGGCGAGGGTGTTGAACGGCTTCAGGAAGTCCACGCCGGGCGTGCGGAAGGCGGTGGCGGGGGGACCGCTCTGCACCGACAGCGGGCCGGTGGACGGCCGGCGATCGGGGATGATGCTGAAGAACTGTTCGAGGTCGATCACGAAGGGATCCGCGCGCACACCGGCGAACGCCTGCAGGCCAGTGGATGCGCCGGCCGTGCCGCCCACGGTGCCGGTGACGACGGGCCCGGTGGTCGCGAGCATCGTCTTCGTGCCGGCCATCGGCGGGGCGACGGGGCCGCGCACGGTGTAGCGCTGGCTGGCGCCGGTGCCGCGGTCGAAGGTGACCTGGAACACCAGGTCCTCGATGGCGTCGCCGGTGTTGTCGACCTTCAACTGATAGAGGAGGTTGGGGTCGAATGACGCATCGGTGCCGGCAATCGGGCTCGAGGTGGTGAGCACGAGCGCAATGCGCTCCGGCGTCGCGCCGGGGAAGGCATAGACATCGTTGATGTCCATGCGTGGATTCAGTTCGACCTCAGGCGTGTCCTGGTGGTCGGAGGCCTGCACGTTGCGGGCGATGGTCAGCGCGACGGCGCCGGCCGCGAGCACGAGCGCGGCGCGCAGCGGGCGACGGGCGAGGAACCTGTGTGACATGTGTTGCTCCCTGAGCGGGTGATCGACGGGTGTGGGCGCGGCCGCAGCGGTGTGGGGCGACCGGATCGGCACGGACGGCCGTCTGGGGCAGCTACGACGCCTGCCGACGATCGGATCTCACGGGTTCCGACCTGGCCAGCCGCATCCGCCTGCGGCATCCGCCGGGCGCGGCCGTGACGTCGCTCCGACGACACGCGCAAGCTGTCGCGTCGCCGCGACAGGGCCGGCCGTGCACGGGTGCAACACTCGCACGCAGCGTGTCGCGCCATTCGTTGCAGGATTGTCACGCACGCGCCCGGCGCAGTCCGTACTTTTCGCGACGCGGATCACCGGCCGGCGCGCGCCGGCCTGCGCCGTCACCCCTCACCCAGGCACCACCATGCGATTTCCCACCCGCTGCCGGTCGCTGCTGACCGGCGCGCTCGCCGCCGCGCTGCTGACGGCGTGCGGTGGCACCACCACCGACGCTCCATCCGCCCCGAGCCCGCTGCCGGCGTCACCGAGTGCCGCCGTGGCCAGCGGCAGCGCGACCACGCTCGTGATCTCGGAGATCATGGCTGATCCGACGACGATCTCGGATGCCAACGGCGAGTGGTTCGAGCTGCACAATCCTGGCGCCACCGCCGTCAGTCTCACCGGCTTCCAGGTGGTGTCGAACAACGATCCGCTCGTCGTGACGATCACCGGCGACGTGAGCATCCCCGCGGGCGGGTACGTGGTGCTCGCCAAGAACACGAACAACGCGGTGAACGGCGGGCTGAACGCCGTGTTCGGACTCGGCGCGATGAACCTGGCGAACAACCTGAACGACTGGCTGCTGGTGCGGGATGCCGGCGGTGCGACGGTGGACAGCGTGGCCTGGGGTGCCGCGCCGCCGGCGGCGGCGTCACGGGCCAAGCGTGCGATGGTGATCGACTGCAGCCCGATGAACGATGCGCGGGCGTGGGGAAATGCCACCACGGTCTACGCCTCCGGCAACCGCGGCACACCGAACGCAGCGAACGACGTGTCGGGCTACACCGGCGTCGATCTCTGCGGCGGTGGCGGCGTGCCGGGCGGTCCGGTGGCCAGTGTCGCGGTCACGCCGAACCCGTCCACCGTCGCCATCGGGGCAACGCGCGCCTTCACCGGCACGGCGAAGGATGCCGCCGGCGTGACCGTCACGACGACGTTCACCTGGGCGAGCAGCGATCCCGCGGTCGCCTCCATCGACGCCGCGAGCGGCGTGGCGACGGGGCTCCGCGCCGGCACGACGACGATCACGGCGACCGCGGCGAACGGCGTGAGCGGGACCAGCGTGCTCACCGTGGCGGCCGCGGGTGAGATCGCGACGGTCACGGTCGGCGCGGCCACGATCCCCGTCGGGTTCCAGACGCAGGTGTTCGGCACGGCGCGCGACGGCACGGGCGCGACGGTGCTCACCACGTTCACCTGGTCGGTCGACCCGGCGGACGCGGCGCGGCTCTCGGTCGATGCGAACGGCGTGATCACCGGCCTCGCGGCCGGCACCGCACGCGTGATCGCGACGGCCCCCAACGGCGTCAGCGGCGGGGCCACGGTCACCATCGACGTACCGGTGGTCGCAGACCCGGCGATCTACGGCAACAACACCGAGTTCGGCACGCCCACCGACGCCAGCGGCGCCGACGACTTCCTCATCCGGCGCGCGCAGTCCACGGTGAGCTACAACCGGAACAACGGCGGCCCGAACTGGGTGTCGTACAACCTGGACAACGGCCAGTTCGGTGCCGAGGACCGCTGCAACTGCTTCACCAACGACCCGGCCGTGATCGCCGCCGGCTTCCCGGTGATCAAGACCTCCGACTACACCAACGGCGGCTTCGATCGTGGCCACATGATGCGCTCGGCGGACCGCACGGTCACCAACTTCGAGAACGCGACCACGTTCTACCTGTCGAACGTCGTGCCGCAGCAGGCCGACCTGAACCAGGGCGTGTGGGCGACGCAGGAAATTTTCATCGCCGACCTCGCACGCGTCAGCAACAAGGAGCTCTACATCATCACCGGCCCCGCCTTCACCGGGCCGGCGCGCTACATCAAGGACGAGGGCAAGATCCGCATCCCCGACTTCACCTGGAAGATCGTGGTCGCGATGGACCGCGGGAAGGGCGTGGCTGACGTGCGGAACTGGGACGACGTCGCCGCAATGCAGGTGATCGTTGTGAACATGCCGAACATCGCCGGCATCCGGACCGCGAACTGGCGCGACTACCAGGTGACGGTGGACAGCCTCGAGCGCCTCACGGGGTACGACTTCCTCTCGGCGCTCCCGGACAACTTCGAGGCCGCCATCGAGGCCGGAGATCGCCCGCCAGTCGCGAACATCAGCGGGCCGACCAGCGGCGTCGAGGGTGAGGTGCTGGCGTTCAACGGGCTCAGCTCCACCGATCCCGATGCCGGCGACGTGCTCACCTACCGCTGGACGTTCAGCGACGGCACCACCGCCACCGGTGCCAGCGTATCGAAGGTCTTCGGTGACAACGGCAGCGTGACCGCGCGGCTCACGGTGACCGACCGGATGGGATACGAGGCCTCCTCGGTGCAGACAGTGAGCATCTCGAATGCCGCCCCGGTGGCGACCTTCGGATCGACCACCGGCACCACCGTGGCCGTGAACGCGGGCTGGCTCTCGCAGCTCCGCTTCACCGACGCCGGCCTGCGTGACGGGCCGTGGCGTGTCCGCTACGACTGGGGCGACGGCACGGCGTTCAACGCGACCCTCACCACGCCGCCTGCCACCACCCCGCTGCAGCGCGGCAAGATGTGGACGAAGGCCGGCACCTACACCGTGCTCGTCACGGTGACCGACAAGGATGGCGGCATCGCCACCCGTACCCAGACCGTGACGGTGACCCCATGATGCAGGCAGCCCCTTCCCTCCTCCGCCGCACGCTCGGTCTCGCGGCCACCGCATGCACCCTCGCGCTGCCACTCGGCGCGCAGGGCAGCATCGGCGCGGCGCTCACCACCAGCGTCGGGCCACTGACCCGCGACCCAGCGGGCTTCCAGTCGTTCGGGCAGTCGTTCACGGCGCCGACGTTCGCATCACGACTGACGTCGTTCAGCCTCTCGTTCTCCAGCTTCTTCAACGGCGGCGCCCTCACGTTCGACGCCTACGTCTACGGCTTCAGCACCGCGACGCAGAGCATCACCGGCCCGGCGCTCTGGAGCCAGCTCGATGTGGCGGGCTCGGCGAACGAATTCGACTTCGACACGCGCACCTTCAACACCGGCGACCTGCAGCTCGGCTCGGGCGGGACGTACCTCTTCCTGATCACCACGTCGAACCAGGGCGCGGTGCCGATGGACGCGGCGAACCTCGTCGGCGCGAACGACACCGACGACTACAGCGGCGGCGCGTTCTGGATCGCCGGCAATGGCGACGATGCCGGCGCGCTGGCGTCGCCGGGCGCATTCATGTCGGTGGCCGGGATCACCGACGCGGCGTTTGCCGCCACGCTCGTCACCCCCGAGCCGGCGAGCATCGTGCTCATGGGCACGGGGCTGCTGGTGCTCGGCGCCGTCAGCCGCCGCCGTTCAAGGGGACGGAGATCTTGAACTGAAAATCGGTGACAGTGCACACATTTCCCACGTCATGGAATACGTGCACTGGAAAATCGGTGACAGTGCACACATTTCCCAGGGAAAATCGGTGACAGTGCACACATTTCCCATGTCGTGGAATTCATGCACTGTCACCGGTTTTCGTGGAATTCATGCACTGTCACCGGTTTGCCACCTGGTGCTCGGCGCCGTCAGCCGCCGCCGTTCAAGGGGACGGAGATCTTGAACTGAAAATCGGTGACAGTGCACACATTTCCCATGTCGTGGAATGCGTGCACTGTCACCGATTTTCGCACCGATTAGCGTGGAATTCGTGCACTGTCACCGATTTGCAGGTGCACTGTCACCGAATTGCGCACCGAATTGCGGGTGTCACCGATTCGCGGTCAGGCGGGCCGCAGCACCTGCCGCTGGGTGCCGAGGCCCTCGACACTCAGTTCGACCACGTCGCCGGCCGAGAGAAACCGGGGCGGCTTCGCGGCCATCCCGACCCCCGCCGGTGTGCCGGTGGCGACCAGGTCGCCCGCCTCGAGCGTCATGAACTGCGACAGGTAGTGCACCACCACGAACGGATCGAAGATCATCTGCGCCGTGGTGCCGGACTGCCGCCGCTCCCCGTTCACGTCACAGGTCAACGCGAGGGCTCGCGCGTCGGGAACCTCGTCCGGCGTGGCGAGCCAGGGACCAGTCGGGGCGAAGGTGTCGCACGACTTGCCCTTCGTCCACTGCCCGCCGCGCTCCACCTGGAACTCCCGCTCCGACACGTCGTGCACGATGCACCAGCCGGCGATGTGGGCCGGCGCATCGGCGGGTGACGCGAGGTAGCGCACGTCACGCCCGATCACGATGCCGAGTTCCACCTCGTAGTCGGTCTTCACCGACAGGCGCGGGATCAGCACGTCGTCGTACGGTCCCACCACGCAATTCGACGCCTTCAGGAAGATGATCGGCTCCCGCGGCTCCTTCGCGCCGATCTCGCTCGCGTGGTCGCGGTAGTTCAACCCGATGCAGACCACCTTGCCGGGCCGGGGGATGCACGCCGCCCAGCGCGCGTCGGCTGGCACCTCCGGCAGCGCCGCGCCGGCTGCGATGGCGTCACGCAGCCGGCCGGGCCCGTCCTCGCGAAAGAACTGCGGCGTGAAGTCGGCGATGAGCGCCGAGCAATCGCGGCGGACGCCGTCGACGAGCACGCCGGGCCGTTCGGCGCCGGGCGCGCCCCATCGGATGAGTCGCATGATGGGCGAGTGAGGGGACGGGAGCGAAGTGGTGCGGCGCACAGTATCCGCCCAGCGGGGGCACGTAAAGCGCGGTGGCCGGGACTTGGCGCAGGCCGGTGCGTGGTGGAAGTTCCTGCTGCTGGTGCACCGTGCCGCCGGCGCGACCCTCCCCGGAGCCATGCATGCCGTCTCGATCCGCCCGCATCACCCTCGTCGTTGCGGCACTCGCCAGCGGCGTGGCCACTGTCGCCGCCACCGCCGGCGCCCAGTCGGCTCCCGCGCGCCGCCTCGTCCTGCTCCACGCGAACGTCATCGACGGCACGGGCACGGCACCCCTGCGCGATGCCACGATCGTGATCTCGGGCGGTCGCATCGCCAGCATCGGGAGTGCGCCCGTCAGTGTCGCGGGCGCCGCCGACACGATCGACATCGGCGGGCGCTGGGTCGTGCCCGGGCTCATCGATGCGCACACGCACATCGCGACCACCGCCGGGATGAAGCGCGCGCTCGAATCGGGCGTCACCACCGTGCGGAGCGCGAACACCCCGCACTTCGAGGACGTGGGGCTGCGCGCCCTGGTGCGGCAGGGCGCGATCGCCGGGCCGGAGATGCTGGCGGCCGGGGTGTTCGTCACCCCGGACCTGGGGGAGACCATCCTCGCCGACCCGCGGCTGGCCTCATTCGCCGGCGGCGTGACGACGCCGGCGCAGCTGGCCGCGCTGGTGAACATCGACATCGACCGCGGCGCCGACTGGATCAAGACACGCGCCACCGAGCGCGCCGGCCTCGCCGACCAGGATCCGCGGAAGCAGGTCTACACCGTCGCGCAGCTCACCGCCATCGTCGATGCGGCACGTGCGCGCGGCGTCGGTGTCCTGGTCCATGCGCACGGCGACGAGGGGGCACGGGCCGCGGTCCTCGCCGGCGCACGCACGATCGAGCACGGCACCTACCTGAGCGACTCGACGCTCCGCCTGATGAAGGCGCGCGGCACCTGCTTCACGCCCACCTACACGACCCTCGTGGACCTGTCGGAGCCCGGTGGCGACTACGACAGCGCGCCACTCGCCCTGCGCGGCACGCACATGATCCCGCGCGCGGCCGAGGCCATCCGGATGGCACATGCGATGGGGGTGCCCGTGATCACCGGCGTCGACACCGAGTACGGCCCGCAGAGCACCTCGCGCGTGTCGCTCGAGGTCGCACACTTCGCATCATTGGGCATGACGCCGATGGAGGCGATCCGCGCCGCCACCGCCGTTGCCGCCCGGTGCCTGGGCATCGACACGCGCGTCGGGACGCTGCGGGTGGGGATGGAGGCCGACCTGGCGGTGTTCGAGCGCAATCCGCTCGACGACATCCGCGCGCTGCAGGATGCGGTGATCGTGATCGCCGACGGCCGTGTCGCGCTGAAGCGGATCCCGTTCGGCCTGCCGTGACCCGTCACTTCACCGGGTGCGCCTTCTCCATGAGCCGGATCAGCTCCGGAACCGGCGTCGCCGCCACGATCTGCCCGACCACGTCGAGCGGGATGTCCTCGAGGCGCTTGAAGCGCAGGCAGCTCTTCCCCATGTCGAGGCGCTTGCCCCGCGCGGCATACCAGTCCTGCAGCTGGCCGAGCAGTGCCGGGTTGCCGTAGACGTTCATGAGGTAGATCGCGTAGTTGTTCTTCTGCGCGGCCAGCGCCACGTATGTCAGCGGCTGCTTGTTGTACGTCACCGGATAGGTGCTGAGCGGCACTTCATAGGACAGCATCCCCCAGTTCATGGTCTCCACGTATCCCTTCGGCAGGTGCTTCCGGATCATCGCACGGACCTTGGCGATGACCTTGGCGCGCTCGGGCGGCAGGCTCGCGAGGTATGCAGCCGGCGTCGTTTCCTTGCTCGAGACCATTGACACTCCTGTCACGGGGGCTTGGGAGACCGCTCGGCCCCTACGATCAGTCGCGGCATGTCGCTGATCAAGTACCTGTCGCGCCTGGGCTACGGCTCCCGTCGCGAGGTGACATCGCTGGTGGCGGCGCGTCGGGCGACCGACCTGACCGGGGCCGTGCTCCGCGACGACAGTGCGTGGAGCCATGCCGGCGTGCTGGTGGATGGCGTGCCACTCGACCCGCCACCGGGGTCGCTGGTCCTGCTGCACAAGCCGGTGGGGTACACCTGCTCGTCCAGTGACCTGCCGCCGCTGGTGTACGACCTCCTGCCACCCCGATTCCGGGAGCGCACTCCCGTGCTCGCGCCCGTCGGCCGACTCGACCGTGAGACGAGCGGGCTGCTGCTGCTGACGGACGATGGTGCGCTGAACCATCGCCTGGCGTCGCCGAAGCGGCACGTGCCGCGCACCTACCGCGCCGCGCTGGCGGAGGACGTGGGCGAGGATGTGCCGGCGCGGTTCGCGAGCGGAACGCTGCGGCTCAAGGGTGAGGAGCAGCCGTTGCGTCCGGCGGTGCTGACGCGGCTCGGGCCGCGCGAGGTGGAGGTCACGCTGACGGAGGGACGGTATCACCAGGTTCGCCGCATGTTCGCGGCCACGGGCAACCACGTCATCACGCTGCACCGCACCGCGATCGGTGGGCTGCGGCTCGGGGCGTTGCCGGTCGGCCAGTGGCGGCTCGTCACCACCGACGAGCGCGCGTTGCTCACGGGCACACCCGCCTGACTACCGCGTGGCCGCCAGCACCTTGAACCGCGGCCCATCGTGCACGGTGCGCAGGTTCCCGAAGCGCTCCAGCACGAGGCGCTCGTAGGGCAGCGTGCGGTTGGCGACGAGTTCCAACCGCCCCCCCGGCTTCAGCACCGCCCACGCGTCACGGATGAACTGCGCCGGCACGTCGAGGTCCGTGGCCTTGCCGACGTGAAAGGGCGGGTTGGTGACCACGAGGTCGAAGCGGCGGTCGAGCACGGCGCCCGCCACGTCACTCCCGAGCGCTTCGCACCGCGTGACGCCCTGCGCCGCGATCGTATGCCGCACGCAGCGCACGGCTTCGAGGTCGGCATCCACGAGGGTCACGCGACCCGTCTGTGACAGGTGCGCGGCGAGCAGGCCCAGCACCCCGATGCCGCAGCCGAGATCGAGCACGTCGTCGCCGGGACGCACCGACATCGCGTCGGCCAGGATCGAGGTGGCCTCGTCGAGGTGTTCCCACGAGAACACGCCGGGTCGCGACGCGACGGACATCGGGATGCCGCGGAGGGTGATGGTGAGCTCCCGGAACCGGTCGCGATCGAGCCAGTCGCCCGCGAGCACGAGCGGATCCGCGGGTGCGGCCGCGCGCTTCACTGCCGACACCACACGATTGCCGCTGTCGGTGGCGAGCACGGTGCAGTTGCCGAACACCTTCTCCAGCAGCGTGGCCGCCGACTTGATCCCTTCGTTGGTGGCACCGGACAGGGTGCAGCTGCCACCGGGACGCAGGAGGAAGAAGGCGTCGCGCAGCAGCTCGAGCAACGCCGCCTTCTCGGTGGGGATCCGGATCGCCACGACGTCTGCGACCAGTCCGGCCGGGAGCGGGGCGCCGCCCTGCCCCGCGCGCACCTGTACCGTCGCTGCGCCGTTGAGTTCGACACTCCGTATGGCGGCCTCGACCGAGATGGCGTTCCGGTCGGTGAGCCAGACCTCCGACGCCCCGTGGCCAAGGGCAGCCGAAATACCGAAGAGTCCGCTTCCGCACTGCATCTGCACCACCACCGAACCCACCGGCACCCTGACGCGCTCCGCCAGGAGACGGGCAGCCGGGTCGTCGGAACCATGTCCGAGGAGTCCTGGCTTCGTGGCCAGCGACCAGGTCCTCGGGCCGACGGCCACGGACCGGGTGCGCCAGGTGTGGTAGCCGTCGGCGATGGGAGTTGAACGCATCAATGGCTGGGACGTTGCGAAGACGGCGGCGAGCCCGTGCAGGATAACGCAGACGGGCCAGTGCAAGCTCTCAGGGACGGTGCGGAATGAATTCCCGTTGCCACCGGTCCGCCCGATGGGCAGTTTCGATTTGCATCTCCACCCTCCGTCCTGATGCTCTTGCGCCGTCCCGGCACGCCGCGTTTCCGCCTGAGCTCGCTCATGCTGCCGTGGGCCGTGCTCGCGGCGTGTGCGCTGGAGCCTGCACCGGGGCGTGCCTCGCTGCAGGCCCAGGAGATTCGCGGACTGGCCAAGCTGGATTCGCGCGGCGATGCGGTCTGGGGAGCGAATGTCACGCTGATGGACTCGCTCGGTCGCGAGACGGCGGCCACCCGGACCAACCGGCGAGGGGAGTTCGTCGTGAAGGCGCCGGCGGCAGGGACGTACTGGCTCCAGCTCTCGGCGCGCACGGTGGGGCGGAACGCCTCGCCGGTGTTCGTGCTCGACAGCGGCATGACGCTCAACTACGAGCACGTGTTCCGCCAGTCGCTTTCGGCGCGGGTGCGGGGCGAGGACTTCAGCGCCCAGTCGGTGCTGACCGGCCCCTTCCTCGACAGCACGTCTGGCCGCATCACGCGGGGCGTGAGCACCACGCCGGTGCGCCAGGTACGCGTGACGGTGCTCGACGCACGGAACGAGGCGCCGATCGCGCGGGCCGAGGTGGCGCTGGTGGCGATCGATCCGCGCTTCTCGCAGGTCGTGGGGGGCGGCACCGACACGAACGGCACCGGCGGCTGGCGCGACGTGCAGCAGACCTGGTACCGCGTGGTGGCGCGGCGCATCGGCTTCGAGCCCGGGGGCACGCTCTCGTTCCCGATCGTCGGCGAGGCCGACAGCGTCGACGTCGTGCTCCGCCTGCAGATGGTGACCGTGCTCGACCCGATCACCGTGATGGAGCAGCGGATCACGGCGTTCGGCTTCAACCTCGACCTGATGAGCCGCTTCTACCTCGGCGGCATGGACCTGCTGGAGCGGAATCCCTCGGCGCGGAGCGTGGACGACCTCATCACGTCGCTGCGCATCCCGGGACTGAGCATCGCCACCGGCGACATGACGTCGGTGCTGCGCTACCGCGGCCAGCGGGTGCGGGTGTTCATCCTCGACGGCACGCGCACCTCGGGTGAGCTGCCGCTGGTCGAGCCGGGCGCGGTGGAATCGCTGATGTTCGTGCCACCGCAGGAGGCGGGTGCGATCTTCGGCCCCGATGCCAGCGGCGGGGTGCTGATCATCAACACCCGCGCCAGCCGGCAGCCCGGCCGGCGCTGAGGGAAAGGCTGGTAGACACTGGCACTTCGTGAAGGCGCGGACACATGTCGCGCGCATGCTGCAGCGCGCCGCCAGAGCGGCCGAGACATGGGCGCCTGGCGCCGTCCGCGACGCGATTGTCACATGACGGTGCGCTCACCACCCGCAGCACTTGAACCGGAACGGGGCGGTCACACAGACAACGATGCTCGAGCATGGAAGTCCGCAACGGGACGGTACGCTGGGCTGGCTGCTCCTCGCACGCTTCCCGGTGGCTCTGGCCCTCGCGTCGTGGCACGACACGTGGGCTGCGTCGGTCGCCATCGGCGGCCCGTCGGCATCGGCACATGCCGGCTCACACGAGTGATGCCGGGGGCGATGATCACACGCTTCGTGGTCGCCACCGCGTTCATGACCTTTTCGGCACTCCTCATTCACCAGTCTTACGGGATGATCGAGCTGCACTTCCACATCTTCACCTGACTGACGGTCCTCGTCACCGATCGTGACTGGCGCGCGCCGATCGTGGCGGCGGTGGTGGTCGCCGTGCACCGCGTGTTGTTCATGTTCATCCGGAATGTGGGGGCGCCGGTGCATGCCTTTCCCGCCGGCCGCCGCACGCAGCTCTGGCTGGTGGCTGTGCATGCCGGGTTCGTGGTGATGGAAACCGGTGTGCCGGTGTGGATGATCCTCGCACTCGCCCGCGAGGTGGGTGACGCGGAGGGGGTGTCGCAGATCGCCACGGCGCCCCGCCGTCGCGCGCCGCGCCGCACTTCCGGCTTCCGGCGAGTGCCTGCGCGGGGCGCATTCATCACTCAGATGTTTGCATTCAAGCGAACTGGATCATTGGTCGATTCTCATGGCATACCCCGCCGGCGGCTGAGGATTTCGGCCGCGGGTGCCCGTGCCAGGCCCCGAGAAGGAAGCCCTCCGATGCCCACTGCGAGTCATTCGCGTGCACGTCACCGCCCCGCACTGAGCCTCCCCATCCTCACCGTGCTGGTCGCCCGTGCCCCGGTGCCCCGGTGCCCCGACCGGGGCTCGACCCGCTCGTCAAGCCACAAGGCGTGGCCCGGCCGCGCCTGCAGTACCTGAACGGCTGCCTGACGCTTGGCCTGACCGAAAACCTGCAGCTCGATGCCCGGGCCGGACCGGTCTGCGGATGGTCGGCGGTGCAGACGTCTTCCTTGGCGTCGGCGTGTCACGCCGCTGGTGAAGCCGACCCGCACGCGTCCCAGAGGTTGGACCACCCTAAAGATTGTCCGACCCACCGTCGAACCTCACCTGAATGACCGCGATCCGCGCCACCGGCACCGCCGCGTCCACTGTGACTTACCGCCTCCTGCCAGAGACTTCCGCATGATGTCGAAGATGACCCTCCGCGCCAAGCTTCTCCTCATCGCCTTCCTCGGTGCCACCGGCACCGTCCTCGTGGGAGCGGCAGCGATCTGGATCCTTTCGCAGAGCACCAGCGGGAACGGCACGCTGGCGGTGGCCAACACGGCGCAACGCGCGCAGATGGACGCCGACATGATGCACGATGCGATCCGCGCTGACGTCTACCTCGCGCAACTCGCCGCCGCGGAGCAGGATTCCGTCCGGCTGCGCAGCGCACAGCGGCTCCTGGGTGAGCACGAGACGCGCATCACCGCGCGCCTGAACGAGATCCGCGCGCTCGCGACCAACGCGGAGACGAGACAGCGCGTCGAGGCAGCCATCCCGGTCGTGGCGGCGTACGTTGCCGCAGCGACTCGCGCCGCAGACGCCTCGACGGCCACGCGCGCGACGGCGCTCCAGGACTTCGACGCTGGATTCGGGAAGCTGGCCACTGAGCTCGAACGGCTCGGCAACGGCATCCAGGGCGAGTCGACGGCCGCATTCGCGCAAATGCACTCGGCACGCAACATCGTGCTCGTCGCAATGCTGATCACCGTCATGCTGTCGCTGTTCGCCTCGATCCTGATCGAGCGGCGCATCAGCCGGGACCTGCACCAGCTCGTCGAGCGGGCGCAGCAGCTGCGCAACAACTGCATCACGCAGCTGCGGCATGGCCTCGAGTGCATGGCGAAGGGTGACCTCACGCAGCGTGTCACGCCCAGCACGAAGCCGCTGGCCGTGCTGGCGGACGACCAGGTGGGGGCCATGACCGCCACCGTCAACGACATCATCGGCCTGACGCAGGCGATGGTCGCGGCCTACGACTCGGCGCGCGGCAACGTGCAGCAGCTGGTCGGTGAGACGGAGCACCTGACGGCCGCAGCCCGCGATGGCCGGCTGTCCGAGCGCGGTGACGTCGAGAAGTTCCACGGCAGCTACCAGGCGCTCGTCCGCGGCATCAACAGCACGCTCGACGCCGTCGTGGCGCCCATCACCGAGACCTCCGCCGCGCTGGAGCTGCTGGCCCGGCGTGACCTCACGGCGCGCGTGTCCGGCAACTACCGCGGCGACCATGCCGTGATCCAGCAGGCCTTCAACACCGCGATGGAGAGCCTCTCGGACGCCATGGCCGGCGTGACGCAGACGGCCGGCGGCGTGGCGGCGAGCGCGGCACAGATCGACGGCGGCGCGCAGGAACTGGCACAGTCGGCCTCTGACCAGGCCGCGGCGCTCGAGGAGGTCTCCGCCAGCGCCCGCGAGCTCTCGGCGATGACCAAGCGCAACGCCGAAAGTGCGGCGGAAGGGCGGCAGCTGGCCGAGGGCGCCCACCAGAGCACCAGTGCCGGCGCCGGCGAGGCCCGCCGCCTGGCCGAGGCGATGCAGCGCATGAAGGTCAGCGCCGAGTCCACCGCACGCATCGTCCGCACGATCGACGACATCGCCTTCCAGACCAACCTGCTCGCGCTCAATGCCGCCGTGGAGGCGGCACGCGCCGGCGACAGCGGCCGCGGCTTCGCCGTGGTGGCCGACGAGGTGCGCAACCTCGCGCTGCGGTCCGCCGAGGCGGCACGCACGACCGCCGACCTGATCGAGGAGAGTGTGCGCAGCACCGAGCTCGGTGTGACCCTGAACGAGCGCGTGCTCGCACAGCTCGGCGAAATCGAGTCACGCGTGAGCCGCGTCGGGCAGGTGGTGAGCGAGATCTCCGCCGCCAGCGACGAGCAGGCCCGCGGGGTGCAGCTGATCGACGGCGCGCTGGAGGAGATGGCGCGGCGCACGCAGGCGGTGGCCGCGAGCGCTGACGAGAGCAAGTCGGCATCGACCGGGCTCACGGAGCAGAGCCGCGCGATGCACGCGCTGGTGGCGAGCTTCGTGGTGGAGCAGCAGGGTGCCGGCTCATCGAGCGAGCGCACCGCGCCGACGTCGCGCGTGACGGTGGGGAGTGGCCGGCCGGCGCATGGCGTGCGCCCGCGGCGCCTGGTCCCGGTGATGCGCGGCTAGCCGGCGCGCCGGGTGTCGCGTGCTGGCCGTCTCACGACGCGCCAGCGGAGGTACCCGTATTCGCCGCACGCACCGGGGGTGGCATATTGCCGCCACCCATGGCTGACCCGCAGCGCTACCCGATTCCCGCCCAGCGCGTCCGCACCGAGGACGTGGTCGACCGCAGCCGCTTCATCTGCACGCTCGCTGCCGCCGACTCGCCCGAGGCGGCACACGCCCTGGTTCGTGACGTCTCGGCCGAGTTCCCGGACGCCACCCACCACTGCTGGGCGTTCGTCGCCGGCGCACCCGGGAGCACGGGCCGGATCGGGATGAGCGACGACGGCGAGCCGCATGGCACCGCTGGGCGCCCGATGCTGACCGTGCTGCTGCATTCCGGCATCGGGGAGGTGGCCGCCGTGGTCACGCGCTACTACGGTGGCACCAAGCTTGGCACCGGCGGCCTCGCCCGGGCCTACTCGGGCGCCGTCCAGTCGGCGCTCGCCGCACTCACCACCCGCGAAAAGGTGGCGTACGCCCCCGTCTCGCTCACGGTCTCGTATGCCCACTTCTCGGCAGTCCAGCACCTCATGCCGGCCTTCGAGGCGGAGGTCACGGGTGAGGTGTTCGCCGAGGAGGTGACGCTCCACCTGCGAGTCCCGGTGGAGCTGGCCACGGCCCTGCGCGCCGCGATCGGCAATACCACGCACGGACAGGCGCACTTCTTCGACGAGGGCGAACCCGCGGCCTGACGTGGCTGCGCCAGCCCCCGAGACGCGGTTGATTCCCACCATGCCGATGCCCCTCCGACGCCTCGCCGGTACCCTCGCGGCACTGGCGGCAACCGTGTTCGCCCCCGCCGCTGCCGCCCAGCCGGCATCCCCGCCGCTCACGATCGAGCGCATCACCACCGGTCGATCGCTCATCGGCACGACCCCGGCGGCGCCGGTGTGGTCCCCCACGTCCGCACAGCTCGCCTTCCTCTGGAACGACCAGGGCCAGCCGCAGCGCACGCTCTGGATCGTCGCGCGCGGTGGCGGATCGCCGCGACGCCTGCTCCCCGACTCGCTCGACGGCCCGGTCACCGACTTCGCGTGGATGCCCGACGGTTCCGCGATCGTGTTCGTCCGGGGAGGTGACCTGTACCGGGCTGCGCCGGACGGCGGCACCGTCAGCCGGCTCACCGCAGGCGGTGGCGACAAGTCCGACGTGCGGATCGCCCCCGATGGACGCCAGGTGGCGTGGCTGTCCGACGGCGACGTGTTCGTGATGTCCTTTGCGACGGCGCGCGCCACGCGCCTCACCTCGCTGGCCGTACGCCCCCTCGGCACGGTGCCGCTGGGCACGTACTTCCGCGCCGACGTCGAGATCGGCAGCGCGACGTGGGGCGGCGATGCCCCGTCCTTCGCCTGGTCTCCCGACTCCCGCACGATCGCCGTGCACTACGTGGACCGTCGCGGCGTGCCGGTGCTCGGCATTCCGTACTACCTGGGCAAGGCCCCGCTGGTGAACCAGGTGCGGCGGAGCGCGCCCGGTGACGCGAACGAGGTGCGCAAGGTCGGGCTGCTCGACGTGTCCTCGGCCACCCTGCGGTTCATCGAGCTGCCCGACTCCAGCGCCACGCGCATCGTCAACGTCGCCTGGTCACCCACCGGTGCCCTGCTCATCGACCGCGAGAGCGACGATGCGGTCGACCGGGCGCTGTACGTGGTGCCGGCGGGCTCCACGACGCCGCGGCGCATCTGGCACGACCACCGGGACACACGCATCTACAACGACGTGGCATCGGCGTGGAGCGGCGACGGCCGCACGGTGCTGATGACCGGTGACCTCGACGACCGCTACCGCATCTACCGCCTCGTGCCGGGCGACACGATGCCGCGTGCGCTCACCACAGGCCCGTACGACGTGGCCGGCGCCGCCATCGCGAACCGCGCCACGCGCTCGATGTTCTGGCTGAGCACGGAGCCGCTGCCCTCGGAGCGCCATCTCTGGCGGATGCCGGAAGGCGGCGGGCGGCGGGAGCGCGTGACCACGATGGCCGGCGTGCACCTGCCGTTCGTCTCACCCGACGGCCGCACGGTCGCGCTGCTGACGTCGAACGACACCACGCCGTCGGAGCTCTACCTGCTGGACGTGAAGCCCGGCGCCACGGAGACACGCGTCACCCGATCCCAGGCGCCCGGGTTCGCGCAGGTGCGCTGGCAGCCGGCGCGCTACGTGACCTTCCGCAGCCGCACCGACACGCCACCGCTGCACGCGCGCATCATCCTGCCGCCGAACCTCGACTCCACGCGGAAATACCCGGTGCTCTTCGGCCCGGTGTACTCCAACACCGTGCGCAACCGGTGGGCGGGCACCTATGGCACCCTGCAGCAGTACCTCGCGATCGAGAAGGGCTACATCGTCGTGCAGGTGGACGTGCGGGGCAGCACGGGGTATGGCCGCGACTTCCGCGAGAAGTTCCTGATGGACTGGGGCGGGCAGGACCTGGAGGACCTGGAGAGCGCCGTGGAGTACATGAAGTCCCTCCCCTTCGTCGATCCGTCACGCCTCGGCATCTGGGGCAGCAGCTACGGCGGCACCCTCACCGTGTACTCGTTGCTGCGGAAGCCGGGCCTCTTCCAGGCCGGCGTGGCCGGCGCCCCGGCCACCGATCCGCACCTCTTCGGCAGCGACGACGTCGCCATCGCCCGCCGACCGCAATCGCATCCGCGGACCTTCACCCGGGGCGCGCTGCAGTACGCCGGCAACCTGCGCGATCACCTGCTGATCATCCACGGCATGCAGGACGACGTCGTTCCCTTCGCGACCTCGGTGGCGCTGGCCGAGGAGTTCATGCGGCTGGGGAAGGACGTCGACTTCGCCTTCGCCCCCGCCGCCACGCATGGCTGGACCCAGCGGCCGTACTACGCGCGGTTCCTGCTGCAGAAGCTCGTCGATCACTTCGACCGGTACCTCGGTCCGGGGGCTCGCTGAGTCCTGCCGAACTGCGAACCGCTTCAGCGCAAAGGCGCAGAGCGCGCGAAGGACGCGAAGTGGTTGCACCGCCCGGCGACGATCGGCTCGCGCGACAAGGATCGTATCGAGGGGGAACTGCACTGGCGGTTGCAGTTCCCCTCAATTCGTTCGGCTCTCGTGCAGGCCGAGCATCGCCGACTGCGCAGGGCCGTCGTTCATTGCGGCCTTCGCGCCCTTTGCGCCTTGGCGTCACGCCGTTCAGCGAACTCCAACGAACGACAGACGCTCGAGGACAGCACGACCAAAGGCAGACGTCGAACAGGGCGCCTGACCAGGAGCAACACAATCGGCCGTGCGCGGACCGGCGGCGATGGTCTCTGCCACGGCCGCTTCGACCGCAGCAGCCTCATCGTGCAGCCCGAGCGAGTGACGCAGGAGCAGCGCGGCGCTGAGGATCGCGCCGGCGGGATTGGCGATGCCCTTGCCTGCGATGTCCGGCGCGGAGCCGTGAATCGGTTCGTACAGACCGCGCCGGAGGCCAGTGCCCGATTCATCGCCAAGTGATGCCGATGGCAGGACGCCGATCGAGCCGGCCAGCACCGCCGCCTCATCGGTCAGGATGTCACCGAAGAGGTTCTCGGTCACCACCACGTCGAAGCGGGCCGGATGGGTGATCAGGTGCATCGCGAACGAGTCCACCAGCGCGTGTTCCAGCGTCACGTCCGGGAACTCGTCGCGCATGACTCTCGTGGTGATCTCCCGCCAGAGGCGCGAGGTGGCCAGCACGTTCGCCTTGTCCACCGAGAGCAGGCGACCACGGCGCTGCCTGGCGATTCCCGCCGCCATCCGCACCACGCGGGACACCTCCTCGGCGGTGTAGACGCACAGGTCCGACGCACGGGTGGAGTGTCCTTCCCCGTCCCGGTCGTGCGTCTTCGCGCCGAAGTACAGCCCACCGGTCAGTTCACGCACGAACACGATGTCGACGTCCGTCAGCAGCTCCGCCTTCAGCGGCGCCGCGGAGGCCAGCGCCGGGTGCACCGTCATGGGACGGATGTTGGCGTACACCCCGAGCAGCGCGCGCAGGCCAAGCAGTCCCTGCTCCGGCCGCACCGTCGCGGCAGGGTCGCTCCACTTCGGTCCACCGACGGCGCCGAGGAACACCGCATCGGCCGCGGACACCGCCTCGCGTGTCGCGACCGGCAGCGGCTCACCGGTCTCGTCGATCGCGATGCCGCCGATCAGCGCCTCGCGGAACTCGAACTGGTGGCCGCCGCGCTCCGCCACGGCCTGCAGCACCCGGACCGCCTCGGCGGTGACCTCGGTGCCGACCCCGTCGCCGGGGAGCACCGTGATCAGCGCGCGCATGTCGCCTCCCACGCCTCGATCGCCGGCAGGTCCGCCAGCAGTGCGCCGAGTTCGTCGAGCCCGTCGATGAGGCAGCGCTTGGAGAACGGATCGATGGTGAACGCCGCCGACACCCCACCCGGCAGGTGCACCAGCTGGTTCGGGAGGTCCACCGTGATCTCGGCCGACCGGTCGCGCGCCAGCGCCTCGTGCAGCGTCCGCAGCACTGGCGTGTCGAGCGCGATGGTGAGCAGCCCGTTCTTGTGTGCGTTCGACCGGAAGATGTCCGCGAACGACGACGCGATCACCGCCCGGAAGCCCCAGTCGCTCAGCGCCCACGGTGCGTGCTCGCGACTCGAGCCGCAGCCGAAGTTGCGTCCGGCCACCAGCACCTGCGCCCCGGCGGACGCCGGCGTGTTGAGCACGAACCCGGGCACCGGCGCACGATCGGCGTCGTAGCGCCAGTCGGAGAACAGGTTCGTGCCCAGCCCGGAGCGCGTGGTGGTGGTGAGGAACCGAGCCGGAATGATCTGGTCGGTGTCGATGTCGTCGCGCTGCAGCGGCACGGCGTGCGACCGCAGTGGCGTCCAGGCCTGGCTCACAGCACGCTCCGGGGATCGGTGACGACACCGGCGATGGCCGACGCCGCCGCGGTGAGGGGTGAGGCGAGGAGGGTGCGCGCCCCCTTCCCCTGCCTTCCCTCGAAGTTGCGGTTGCTGGTGCTCACGGCGTACTGCCCGCCGTCCACGGTGTCGCCGTTCATCGCGATGCACATCGAGCAGCCGCTCTCGCGCCACTCGGCGCCGGCCTCCCGAAAGATGTCGGCCAGTCCCTCCTTCTCGGCCTGGCGCTTCACCCGCTGCGAGCCGGGCACCACCAGCATGCGCGTGTTCGCCGCCACGCGCTGACCGCGCATCACGTCGGCGGCAGCCCGGAGGTCATCGATGCGCCCGTTGGTACAGCTCCCGACGAACACCACGTCCACCGGCTGGCCGATCAGTGACTGCCCCGGCTCCAGGCCCATGTACGCGAAGGCCCGATTGTTGGCCGCATCACCGGCGGCACCCGACAGCGGCAGGTGACCATCGACGGGAATCGCCATGCCCGGGTTGGTGCCCCACGTGATCATCGGCGCGATCTCCGAGGCATCGAGCGCGACGCACCGGTCGAATTGCGCGCCGAAATCGGTCTGCAGGCCACGCCATTCATCGACCTTCACCTCCCAGTCGAACCCCTGTGGCACCCCCTCGCGACCCTTGAGCCAGCGGAACGTCGTCTCGTCGGGCGCGATCATGCCGGCGCGTGCACCCGCCTCGATGCTCATGTTGCAGACGGTCATGCGGCCCTCCATGTCGAGCGCGCGAATCGCCTCGCCCCGATACTCGATCACATGCCCCGTGCCGCCGCCGACCCCGATCTTCGCGATGATCGCCAGGATCACGTCCTTCGCCGTCACCCCCGGCCGGAGCCGGCCATCGACGCGCACCTCCATCGTCTTCGGCCGCGACTGCAGCAGGCACTGCGTGGCGAGCACGTGCCCCACCTCGCTGGTGCCGATGCCGAACGCCAGCGCCCCGAACGCGCCGTGGGTGCTGGTGTGGCTGTCACCGCAAACGATGGTCATGCCCGGCTGCGTACGGCCCATCTCGGGGCCGATCACGTGCACGATGCCGCGACGGTCGTCGTCGAGGCCGTAGAGCGGGATCCCGTGCTCGGCACAACTCGCCGCCAGCGCGTCGAGCTGCTTCCCGGCCGCCGGATCCAGCACCGTCAGGCGTCCGCCGGTGGAGACGGTCGGCGTCGAGTGGTCCATCGTCGCCACGGTGCGGTCGGGGCGGCGCACGGCCAGCCCCCGCTCGCGCAGCACGGTGAACGCCTGCGGCGAGGTCACCTCGTGCACCAGGTGCAGGTCCACGTACAGGACCGCCGGCGCGACGTCCGTGCCCTCACGCACCACGTGGGCATCCCATACTTTCGCGAACAGCGTGCGCGGACCGCTCATGCCCCCACCTCGGCCAGCTGGCGCGCACGCGTGCGGATGAGCCCATTCACCGCCGCCACATAGGCCTCGGCGGTGGCGACGATGATGTCCGTGTGCACGCCGAACCCGCTCGCCGTCACGCGATGCGCATCGGCCTGCGAGGCCTCGGCCGGCGCGCTCCCGGCCGCCACGACGTCCCCGGCGTCCGGGTCGGCGGCCCTGCCCCGCTCGCGGAGCCGCACCGAGACTCCACCCACGGCATTGATCCCCTCCGCCGCCGCATCCACCGCGAACTCGATCAGCTCGCCCACGTCGCCGACGCACTCGTTGATGGCGCGGCAGACGGCGTCCACCGGCCCGTCACCCTGCGCCGCCGCCACCAGTTCCGCGCCATCGGGGCCACGGAGCTTCACGGTTGCGGTCGGGATGGCGTGCGTGCCGCACGACACCTGCACCAGCTCCAGGCGGTACGTCGACGCGCCACGATGCGTCTCGCCGGCCACGATCACCTCGAGTTCCCGATCGTCCACCACCTTCTTGCGGTCCGCGACCTCCTTGAAGCGCGCGAACACGGCATCACACTCGGCGTCCTCCAGCACATGGCCGAGCGAGGCGAGGTGGGCGCGCAGCGCGGCGCGGCCGGAGTGCTTGCCGAGCACCAGCCGGCCGCCCTCCAGCCCCACGTGCTCGGCGTGCATGATCTCGTAGGTGTCGCGATGCTTCAGCATGCCGTCCTGGTGGATGCCCGCCTCGTGGGCAAAGGCATTCGCGCCCACGATCGCCTTGTTCGGTGGCACGCGCACACCGGTGCAGCGTGACACGAGCCGCGAGGCGCGCCCGATCTCCTCGGTGCGGAGCCGCGTGTCGGCGCAATAACGCGCACGGCGGGTGCGCAGCGCCATCGCGATCTCCTCCAGCGCCGCGTTGCCGGCGCGCTCGCCGATGCCGTTGATCGTGCACTCCACCTGGCGTGCCCCCGCCTGCACCCCCGCCAGCGAGTTCGCGACCGCGAGCCCGAGGTCGTCGTGGCAGTGGGTGGAGATCACCACCGGGCGCGTGCCCACCACCCCGGTGCGGATGCCGCTGATCAGGGCGAAGTACTCGTCCGGCGTGGCGTAGCCCACCGTGTCCGGGATGTTGAGCGTGGTGGCGCCGGCCTCGATCGCGACCTGCAGCACCTCGTGCAGGAACACGACGTCGCTGCGGGACGCATCCTCGGGCGAGAACTCCACGTCGTCGGCGAAGGAGGCGGCGTATGCCACCATCTCCTGCACCCGGCGCAGCACCTGGTCACGCGACATCTGCAGCTTGTACTGCAGGTGCACGTCGGAGGTGGCGAGGAAGGTGTGGATGCGGCGCCGCGGTGCGACCCCGAGCGCACTCGCGGCGGCCTCGATGTCCTTGCGCGTGGCGCGCGCGAGGCCGCAGATCACGGGCGGCACCGGCCAGCCCTGGGCCTCCTCGGCGATGGCGCGGACCGCGTCCCAGTCGCCCGGCGAGGCGGCGGGAAAGCCGGCCTCGATGATGTCCACCCCGAGCCGGTAGAGCTGCCGCGCCACCTGCAGCTTCTCCTCCACCGTCATCGAGCAGCCGGGTGCCTGCTCGCCGTCGCGCAGGGTGGTGTCGAAGATGCGTACGATGTCGTCGCTCATACGGCGCCTGCGGGCGCCGGGGCGGCCGGTTTCCGTTCCACCGCGCCGGTGTCGGGACGGACGATCTTCGCGTGCAGGAACGGCATCAGCTCCCGCAGCCGGACCCCCACCTGTTCGATCGGGTGCTCCGTGTCGGCACGGCGCGCGGCGTTGAAGTTCGGACGGCCGGCCTCGTTCTCGGCCACCCACTGGCGCGCGAAGGTGCCGTCGCGGATCTCGGCGAGGATGCGCCGCATCGACTCCTTCGTCTCGGCCGTCACGATGCGCGGGCCGGCGGTGTAGTCGCCGTATTCCGCGGTGTCCGAGACCGAGTAGCGCATGTAGTTCAGGCCACCCTGGTACATGAGGTCCACGATCAGCTTCAGCTCGTGCAGGCACTCGAAGTACGCCATCTCCGGCTGGTAGCCGGCCTCGGTGAGCGTCTCGAAGCCCGCCTTCACCAGTGCCGAGACGCCGCCGCAGAGCACCGCCTGCTCGCCGAACAGGTCCGTCTCCGTCTCCTCGGCGAAGGTCGTCTCGATCACGCCGGCGCGCGTGCAGCCGATCGCACGCGCATAGGCCATCGCGTCGGCCTGGGCGTTGCCGCTGGCGTCGCGGTGCACGGCGATCAGGCCCGGCGTGCCGCCCCCCTCGGCGTAGAGCTCACGCACGCGGTGGCCGGGGGACTTCGGCGCGATCAGGGCCACGTCCACCCCGTCCGGCGGGTCGATCAGGTCGAAGTGCACGTTGAAGCCGTGGGCGAAGAGCAGCGTCTTGCCGGGCGTGAGCGTCGGCAGGATGTCACGCTGGTAGATCGCCCGCTGCTCGGTGTCGGGCGCGAGGACCATGATGATCGCGGCCTCGGCGGCGGCTTCGGCCACCGTGCAGACGCGCAGGCCGGCGGCCTCCGCGGCGGCCCGGCTCTTCGAGTCGGCACGCAGGCCCACGCGCACGTCGCAGCCGCTGTCGCGCAGGTTCAGCGCATGTGCGTGCCCCTGGCTGCCATAGCCGATGATCGCGATCGGCCGGCCCGCGAGGCGCGTGGCATCGGCATCGTTGTCGTAGAAAACACGGGTCATGCCGCCGCTTCCTCGTCGGTTGGGGCTCCATCGGCCTGCGCGCGGTAGTGCGCGGGGGCCTCCAGCTTCTTCGGCGTCCGGCCGCGCATCATGGCCAGTCGCCCCGTGCGCATCAGCTCCGCCAGTCCCTCGGGACGGATGAGCGTGATGAACTCCTCCACGCGCTCCGGCGTGTCGGTGATCTGCACGATCAGCTCCTCCTCGCTCAGGTCGAGCACGCGGGCACCGTGCGTCGCCACGATCTCGACCAGCTCGGCCAACCGCTTCGGCGACGACACGATCTTGGCCAGCGCCGTCTCACGCTGCACGGCACGCTCGTTGGTGACGTCGGTGACGCCGATGACCTCCACGAGCCGGTCGAGCTGCATGACCACCTGGCTGGCGTCAGTGGCATCGACGACCAGCGTCATGCGGCTGATGCCCGGCACCTCGCTGCGACCCACGGCCAGCGAGGCGATGTTGAATCCGCGGCGTCGCAGCAGGGTCACGGTGCGATGCAGGACGCCGGCGCGGTCCTGCAGGAGGGCGATGAGGGTGTGCTGAGCCATCGGGGGTCATGCCTGGG
The DNA here is from genome assembly GCA_020851035.1 of Gemmatimonadaceae bacterium. Classification (NCBI taxonomy): domain Bacteria; kingdom Pseudomonadati; phylum Gemmatimonadota; class Gemmatimonadia; order Gemmatimonadales; family Gemmatimonadaceae; species Gemmatimonadaceae bacterium. The sequence goes on from JADZDM010000002.1 coordinate 74,931, forward strand.
CAAATGGTGAGGGGACTGCAGGAACTGCGGGAGTGGCCGGTGGGGCCATGAGCATGTCGCCGATCGCCTGCCCGGCGGGCACGATCGGGAAGACGTTGGCTTCGCGTTCGACGCGGAAGTCGATGACTGCGCAGCCCCGGTACTTCCAGGCCGCCTCGATCGCGGCCGGTGCATCCGCGGCATCGTCCACGGTGAAGCCGCGCAGGCCGTGCGCCTCGGCCAGCTTCGCGAAGTCGGGGCCCGTGAGCGGCGTGCCGCTGTAGCGCTTGCCCTCGAAGAGCTGCTGCCACTGCCGCACCATGCCGAGGTAGCCGTTGTTGACGATGGCGACCTTCACGTTCGTCAGCCCTTCCTGGGCGATGGTGGCCAGCTCGCAGCTGGTCATCTGGAAGCCGCCGTCGCCCACCACCACCCAGATGGTGCGGCTGGGATCCGCGATCGCGGCGCCCATCGCGGCCGGCAGGGCGAACCCCATCGTGCCGGCGCCTCCGCTGGTGATGTGCGTGCGCGGCCGGCTCCAGTCCAGCAGCTGCGCCGCCCACATCTGGTGCTGGCCCACATCGGTCACCACGCGCCAGTCGCTGCGGTCACGAAACGCCGCGTTCATGGCGTCGAACACGTCGTGCGGCATCAGCGGCGCGGTGCGCTCGCGGCGGGTGTAGCCCTGGCGCGGCTGGTGCTCGTCACGCATGGCGAGGATCTCGTGGATCCAGGCCTGGCGTGCGACGGTGCTGCCGACCGGCAGTGCGACCGCGATCGAGCGCAACGCCGGCTTGGCATCGGCCACGATCTTCACGTCGGTGCGCACGAGCTTGCCGATCTCGGCGCCGTCGATGTCGATGTGGATGATCTGCGCGTGCGGCGCGAAGGTGCTGGCCTTGCCCGTGACGCGGTCGTCGAACCGGCTGCCCACGTTGAGCAGCACGTCGCAGGCCTGGATCGCGCGGTTCACGTGCACCCAGCCGTGCATGCCCGGCATGCCGAGCGACAGCGGGTGGTCGTGGGGCATGGCGCCGAGACCGTGCAGGGTGGAGATGACCGGGATGCCGGCCTGCTCGGCGAGGGCGCGCAGCTCACGGGTGGCGCCGGACTGAATCACGCCGTTGCCGGCGAGGATGACCGGGCGGCGTGCATCCTGGAGGAGCTGGGCTGCGGCGCGGATCGCCGCCTGGTCCACGTCGTCGCGCTGCGACATCGGGCGGTAGCCGGGCAGGTCCATCGGCTCGTCCCAGTCCGGCACGAAGCGCGCGAGCTGCGCGTCCTTCGTGATGTCGATCAGCACCGGGCCCGGCCGCCCGCTGCGGGCGATGTGGAACGCTTCGCGGAAGACGCGCGGCAGCTCGGTGGCGTTGGTGACGAGGAAGTTGTGCTTCGTGATCGGGACGGTGATGCCGGTGATGTCGGTCTCCTGGAAGGCATCGGTGCCGAGCAGGGCGCTGGGCACCTGTCCCGTGATGGCCACCAGCGGCGTACCGTCCATCCAGGCATCGGCGATCGGCGTGACGAGGTTCGTTGCCCCCGGTCCGCTGGTGCCGATGCACACCCCCACCTGCCCCGTGGCGCGCGCGAAGCCCTCCGCGGCGTGACCTGCGCCCTGTTCGTGCCGGCAGAGCACGTGGCGCAGGCGCGCCCGGTATTCCCACATCGCGTGGTAGAACGGCATGATGCAGCCGCCCGGAATGCCGAACATGACCGACACGTTCTCGCGGATGAGCGCCTCGCACATGACCTGCGCCCCCGTGCGGCTGGCCGGGGCGTGGCCGGGCGCGGGGATGGCGGGTGGTGCGATGGATCGGCCTGCGGTGCTGCGGACAGCGGTGCTGCCGGTGGATCGTGACATTGCGGGGCTCGGAAAACGAGAAGGCCCCCTCCGCGCGCGGAAGGAGCCTTGTGTGATCCTGCCCAAGGTCGCCCCTCCGAGTGGTCTCGGGAGGGGCGTCGGTTCGCAGCTACATCGCGACCGTGTGGCCCAGCTCCCGACGCGTAAGAATCACGCGTACGACGAGAATCGCTGCGACAGGAAGCGTCGCAACGATGCTGGTAAGGCCAAGAAGTCGGGACTGCGTCGGCGAAACGGACATGGGGTGGTGCAGAGTGAAACGACCCATCGGACGGTCAGCCTGCGACAGGCGCAGGCGAAAGCGCGCGTCGTGTGACCGACGTGGCTGGTTTCTCAAGCATCGGCATACCGATGCGTTTCCGCAAGCCCCCCCGGGTGCACCACCGCGCCGTAGCGGGCCTGGCTGACGGTCTGTGCGTAGCGCCAGATCGCCCCCGACTGGAAGTCGTGCTGCCGCGGCGTCCACAGCGCGCGCCTGCGGTCGAGCTCGGACTGATCCAGACGCACCTCCAGCATACCGGCCTCGGCATCGATGTCGATGATGTCGCCGTCCTGCAGCAACCCGATCGGGCCTCCGATGGCCGCCTCCGGGTTCACGTGGCCGATGCAAAGCCCGCGGGTGGCACCACTGAAGCGGCCATCGGTGATCAGCGCCACCTGGTCACCCATCCCCTGCCCGTAGATGGCCGACGTCGTCGAGAGCATCTCGCGCATGCCGGGGCCGCCCGCCGGGCCCTCGTAGCGGATCACGAGCACGTCGCCGGTGCGGTAGTTTCGCGCCATCACCGCCGCCATCGCCTCCTCCTCGGACTCGAACACCCGCGCCGGTCCGCTGAAGTGCCGCGTGTGCAGGCCCGCCACCTTCACCACGGCGCCATCCGGGGCGAGGTTGCCGCGCATGCCGACCAGGCCACCGGTGGGCGAGATGGCGTTCGCCACCGTGCGCACGACATCCTGGTTGGACGGCACCACGACACCGGCGAGATCCTCGGCGATGGTCTTCCCCGTCACGGTGATGCAGTCACCGTGGAGAAAGCCACCATCCAGCAGTGCCTTCAGCACCACCGAGGCACCACCGATGTCGTGGACATCCTTCGCGAGGTACTTCCCGCCCGGCTTGAGGTCCGCGATGAGCGGCGTGCGTGCGAAGACGGCGGCCACGTCGAACAGGTCGAACGCGATCCCCGCCTCGTGTGCGAGGGCGGGCAGGTGCAGCGTGGCGTTGGTGGAACCGCCGGTGGCCGCGACCACTGCGGCGGCGTTCTCGAGGGCCTTGCGGGTGACGATCTGCCGCGGCCGCGGTCCGTGCTGCATCAGCCGCATCACGGCCGCGCCACACTGCTCGGCGTAGCTGTCGCGCGACTCCCAGGCCGCCGGTGGCGACGCCGACCCCGGCAGCGCGAGGCCGATCGCCTCCGAGACGTAGGCCATGCTGTTGGCCGTGTACTGCCCGCCACACGACCCGGCGCCCGGGCAGGCCACCTTCTCGAGCGCGGTCAGGTCCTGGAGCGACATGGTGCCCGCCGCGTGCTTCCCCACCCCCTCGAACACGTCGAGCACGGTGACGTCGCGGTCGTGGAACCGGCCGGGCAGGATCGACCCGCCGTAGAGGAACACCGACGGCACGTCCAGGCGCAGCATGGCCATCATCAGGCCGGGCAGCGTCTTGTCACAGCCGGCGATGCCGACGAGGCCATCGTAGCAGTGCCCGCGGACGGTGAGCTCCACCGAGTCGGCGATGGTCTCGCGCGAGACGAGCGACGACTTCATGCCGGCATGGCCCATGGCGATGCCGTCGGTGACGGTGATGGTGGTGAACTCACGCGGCGTGCCGCCGGCGGCCTGCACGCCCCGCTTCGCGGCCTCGGCCTGCCGCTTGAGCGCGATGTTGCATGGGGCGGCCTCGTTCCAGCTCGACACGACACCGACGATCGGCTGCGCGATCTCCTCCTCGCTCAGCCCCATCGCATAGTAGAAGGCCCGGTGCGGCGCCCGCTCGGGCCCGACGGTGGCGTGACGGCTGGGGAGCTGTGACTTGTCCATGGCACTCATCCTCGCCCTTCCGACCCGTCTCGCGCAAGGGAGATCCGGCGCGATTTCGGTCCGCAACGCGCGATCCAGGGGCGCGCGCCCACGCCACTGGCGTGATGCTTCAGCAGTGCAGACGGCAGGATGCAGAACTGTACAGCCGGACAGCGGACGCAAGGGCGCCATGAACGCAAGGACGCAAGACTGCGTGTCGCGACTTCAACCACAGCCGATGCCCTGATGACTGAGAATGAGATCGGACGGATCATCGTCGCCGGTGCGCAACGCGTGCACAGGGAAATGGGCGGGCCAGGCTTGCTCGAATCCGTCTACGAGGAGGCCCTCGCGATCGAGCTGGCCACACGCAGCCTGCACGTGCAGCGGCAGGTGGCGTTCCCGGTACGCTACCGTGGCATCCTTCTCCGCAATCGTATCCGCGTCGACTTCCTCGTCGAGACGCGGATCATTCTCGAGATCAAGGCCGTTCCACAGTATCACGAGGCCTTCATGGCCCAGACGCTGACCTACCTACGCGCAACCAACCTCAGTCTCGGCTTCGTCATCAACTTCGGCATGCCAGTCCTGCTCCAGGGCGTGAAGCGAGTCGTCAACAACCTGGCGGAGTGATAGCGGTGTCTCACAGCAAGAACGCAGTGTTGCGCCCTTGCGTCCCTAGCGCCCTTGCGCCTGCTGTTGCACGTCCACAGCCGGACACTTCAGGAGCGGCCGAACGACACGGATGCGGGGTCGAGGGTGCCGGTGTAGTAGGACATCAGTGACTGCTGGAAGACGAGCGTGTAGCGCGCGTTGACGAGTGCGCTGGCGGCGGAGACCTGGGCGGCGCGGGCGAGCGAGAGCTCGGCGAGGGTGGCGGCGCCCACGCGGTACCGTTCCTGCACCGCGTTCAGCGCGAGGTCCGACGCCTCCTTCTGGGCGCGGGTGGCGTTGATCTGCTCGAGGGCCGACTGGTAGTCGAGGAAGGCGCGCCGCACCTCGAGGGCCACGGTCTGGCGTCGCAGGTCGGTGGTCAGCCGCGCGTTGGCGAGCTGGATCTCCGCCTGCTGGGTCGCCACCTTCGCGGCGCCGCGGTCGAAGAGCGGGACCGACACCGACAGGCCGATCGAGCCGCCCTTGCGCTGGTCGAGCTGGGTCGCGAACGAGGCGGCCGTGAGGCTGCTGTACGCGGTGTTGTAGCCAAGGTTGAGCCCCACCTGCGGCCAGCGCGTGCTCTTCGACACCGAGAGGGCCTCGGTGGCCGCGTCCACGCGGAGCTTCGCGGCCGCCAGGTCCGACCGTTCCGCGAACGCGCTGGTGAGCAACCCGCCGAGTGTGAGTGCCGGCGACACCGCGCCCGAATCCACCGCCGGCGTCGCGAAGGTGAAGCTGCCACGGGGATCGAGCTGCAGGGTCTGGATCAGGTCCACCTTCGCCAGCTCCACGGCGCGGACCGCCGTCACCACCTGCGAGCGGGCGAGGGCCACCGCCGCCTGCTGCTGGTACAGGTCCGCCACCGAGCGACGGCCGGCACTCACCAGGGCCTGCACCTGGACGAGCTGCGCCTGCTGTGCCACGAAGTTCGAGTCCTGGACGGCCTGCTGCTCCTGCAGCGTGACGAGCGACAGGAAGTTCGACGCGACGGTGAACACCACGGTCTGCCGTGCGCGGGCCAGGTCACTCGCGCTGGCGCTCTCCCCGAAGCGGGCCTGCTTGAGCTGCGAGAGGTTCTGGAAGCCGTTGAAGAGCGTGACACTCGACGAGACACCGGTCTGCAGCGCCTGCGACTGCTGGTTGATGAGCCGACCCTCCGTCTGGCTGAAGCTCTGGCCGACGTTCTCGGAGGTGTTGGCGGTGAGCGCCAGGTTGGGCAGCAGGGCGTTGCGCTGTTGCGTGACCGACACGGCGCTCAGGGACCTGGTATTCTCCGCCTGCCGGAGGGTGATGTTCTGCTGCAGCGCGATGCGCACCGCGTCGGCGAAGGTGATGCGCTGCGGCAGGCTGTCACGCCCCTGCGCCACCAGCGGCGCCGCACAGGCGGCGGCACAGAGCAGCGTGGTGAGGGTCCGCACCCGGGTCGACGGGCGATGGTCGTTCATGTCAGGCTCCACGAGGATTGCAGGACGGCAGGAGGCGGCACGGCGGGCGCCACGCGGGATCGCGCGGCGGGGCCGGTGTCATTCGTAGCGGAGTGCCTGGATGGGATTCATCGAGGCCGCCTTGCGGGCCGGGTAGTAGCCGAAGAACACGCCGACGGCGGCCGAGAAGCCGACGGCGATGAAGACCGCCGACCACGGGGTGGCCGTGGCCCAGCCCGTGATGCGGCCGAGCAGCGCGGCGCCGCCGAGACCGGCGGCGAGCCCGATCACGCCACCGAGCACGCTCATCACGATGCTCTCGACCAGGAACTGCGTGAGGACGTCGGAGCCACGTGCGCCGATCGCCATGCGGATGCCGATCTCGCGCGTGCGCTCGGTGACGCTGACGAGCATGATGTTCATGATCCCGATGCCGCCGACGACCAGCGAGATCGACGCGATGGCGGCCAGCAGGCCGGTCATCACGCTGGTGGTGCTGGTGGCGGCCGCCGCGATGGCGGTCTGGTCGCGCACGGTGAAGTCATCCGGCTGCGCGCCACCGTTCAACTGGTGCGCCTCGCGCATCAGCGCCTTCACCTCCTCGATCGCAGCCGGGATGGTGGCGGTGGACTCGGTGCTCCCGAGGATCTGGGCGAGGAAGCTGAAGCCGCTGAGGCGGTCCTGCGCGGTGGTGTACGGCACCAGCACGACGTCGTCCTGGTCGTTGCCGGTGGCGGTCTGGCCCTTCGGCGCCAGCACGCCCACGACCTGGAACGGCGAGCGCCCGAGCTGCACCTGCGCGCCGACGGCATTGCCGTCGGGAAAGAGGTTGGTGGCCACGGTGTTGCCGAGCACCACCACCTTCCGCTTGGTGCGCACGTCGTCGTCGGTGAACAGCGCCCCGCTCGAGACGCCCCAGTTGCGGATGGTGAGGTAGTCGACCGAGACCCCGTTGACCCCGGTGCGCCAGTTCCCCGCCCCGCCGATGACCTGCGTGCGGGTGACGATCACCGGCGAGACGGCGGTGAGCAGGGTGGCGTTCGCCTTGATCCGGTCGGCGTCCGCAATCGTGAGCCGGTTGAACGTGCCGGCCCCCTGGCTCGCCCCGCCCTGCGCGGTGGTGCCGGCCGTGATCACGATCATGTTGGTGCCGAGGTTGCCGATCTGCTTCTCGATCTGCGACTGGGCGCCGTTGCCGATCGCGACCATCACGATCACGGCACCGACGCCGATCACGATGCCCAGCATCGTGAGCATGGTGCGGAGCTTGTTCTTGATGATGCTCTGCGTGGCCACCTTGAACAGCGTGCGCTTCTTCATGACACCTCCGCCATCGCGCCGGCCTGCACCATCCTGGCCAGGTCGTCCTTCGCCGTGTGGCGACCCACCACCGGGGTGTCCCGGATGACCTGGCCGTCACGCATCTCGACGATCCGCTTCGCGTACTGCGCCACGTCATGCTCGTGGGTGACAAGGATGATGGTGATGCCCTGCTCGTTGAGCTCCTGGAACAGCGACATCACGTCCACCGTGGTGTGGCTGTCGAGGTTCCCCGTCGGCTCGTCGGCCAGCAGCAGGGTGGGCTGCGTGACGATGGCGCGCGCGATGGCGACGCGCTGCTGCTGGCCACCCGAGAGCTCACTGGGCTCGTGGTCCATGCGCGTGCCGAGCCCCACGCGCGTGAGGGCGGCAGCGGCGGTGGCACGGGTGTCGGTCCAGCGGGCGGCGCGGTCGTAGAGCATGGGCAGTTCCACGTTGTCGAGTGCCGAGGTGCGCGGCAGCAGGTTGAACCCCTGGAAGACGAAGCCGAGCTTCTGGTTGCGGAGGTCGGCGAGGTCGTTGCGGCTCATGCCGTTCACGGCCACGCCGTCGAGCGCGTAGGTGCCCTCGGTGGGCGTGTCGAGGCAACCGATGATGTTCATCATCGTGGACTTGCCGGACCCCGACGCGCCGATGATGGCGACCATCTCGCCCGGCTGCACCTCGAGGTTCACGCCCCGCATGGCGAGCACCTGGTTGGTGCCCATCGTGTAGCGCTTCACGACGTTGGTGAGCCGGATGACCGGGTGCGGCGCGGCGCCGCGGTGCGGGACGCCCATCAGAACGTCCCCGGCGGGCGGGGACCGCCGGTGCGTTGCTGCGTCGGCTGGAACGGGTTCGCGGTGGCGCCGCCGGCCGCCGCGGAGCCCGGCGTCGCGATGCCGATCGCCACCTGCATGCCGGCCGCGATCGCGCGTCCGGCGACCTGCGTCCGCTGGCCGTCGGTGACGCCGGTGCGGACGCGGAACGGGCGGAGTCGGCCGGTGGAATCCGTGATCCAGAGCGTGCCGACCGAATCGGGCGCGGCCCGGCGGACGCGCGGGGTCGCCGCCGCACCCGGGAATCCGGGCGGCGGGCCGCCCGGCCCGCTGCCGCCGGCGACCACCGCCGGCGGTGCCGCCGCCGTACGCCTGGCGAGGCTGTCGCGGCGGGCCGTGAGGATGCCGCTGTCGGCCCCGAGCATCTCGGCGGTGGGCTTGAAGCGGAGCGCCGAGTTGGGCACCGCCAACACGTTCTCGGCGCGCTGCGTGAGGAACTTGACCGTCGCCGTCATGCCCGGGAGCAGCTTGCCGTCCGTGTTGGCGACGCCAAGCACGACGGTGTAGTTGACCACGTTGTCGGTGACGGCCGAGAGCAGGCGCTTCTGCTTCACCACCGCATTGAAGGTGCGCGTGGAGAAGGCGGCCACGGTGAAGGTCGCGGTCTGGCCGACCTCGATCCTGCCGATGTCACTCTCGTCGACGAGGGCGAGGATCTGCATCTCGGCGAGGTTCTCCGCGATGCGGAAGATCTCCGGCGTGGACAGGCTGGCGGCCACCGTCTGGCCCAGCTCGACAGCGCGTGAGACGATCACCCCATCGATCGGCGAGGCGATGGAGGTGTAGGCGAGGTTCTGGCGGGTGCGCTGCAGCGCGATGCGGGCGGACGTCACGTTCGACTGGGCCAACCGGTAGGTGACCTGGATCGTCGCGAACTCGGTGGCCGTCACGACCTGCGACTCGAAGAGCTGCTTGTTCCGGTCGTACTCCGCCTTCGCCTGCGCGAGCTGTGCCTCGGTGCGCTCGAGCGCGGCCTGCGACTCCGCCACGGCCTGCTGCTGCAGCGTGGGGTCGATGCGGGCGAGGAGCTGGCCCTTGCGCACCTTGTCATTGAAGTCCACGTAGAGCGCGGCCACCTGGCCGGACACCTGCGTGCCCACCTGCACCGTCCGGACAGCGCTCAACGCCCCGGTGGCCGACACCGTGGACTCGAGGGTCGCCTGCTCGACGGTGGCGAACCGGAACACGGGCGTGTTCCGGGCCTCGGCACTCCGCGTGTACCAGAACACGCCAGCGGAGACCGCGCAGGCCAGGGTGACTCCGATCGCGAGGCTGGTCTTCTTCATGGCGTGGGCTTGGTGCAGGGGTGCGACGGATGCGTGCGCGCACTTGCACGCACGGGATCGGCGGGAGTGTGTGGCCGGACGGAGGCGCCGCAGGGACGGACGGCCTCCCTGCACCTCCGTACAGCGGCGGCGGACGCAGCGTTGGTCCGGGCCGTCGGATCGCGCAATGGCGCATCCGGGCGCTCGTGCATCGGTGATGACACGCACCAGCACATCGCCATTGCATGAATCGAGCCGGTTGATATGTCACGCCGTCACGCGGGGCTCCGACGCGGGCACCCGACACTCCGCCAGCAACGGGACCTGCCACGCGTCATCGCCGGTTGCGCATTGACCCTTTCTCACGACGCGCATCGCCAGCGCCGCCCTTGTGCGCGCGCAGGCGATGATGCATACAACCTGCGTCCGGCAGCCGGATCGCAGCGGGCCCGCACGCGCGCACGCGCGCCGGCCCGCCCTTCTCCACGGGATGGCACGACATGTTCAGCAGCACCGGGCAGGCCACAAGGCAGACACCGCGCGGCGTGATCGACGCGGGGGCCCGGTCATTGCTCGATGCCCTGCCCGCGCACATCGCCATCCTCGATGCGGAGGGCGGCATCATCGCCACCAACGCGGCGTGGAACCGGTATGCCGCGCGCAACGGGTTCCGGGGAGAGGGATTCGGCGTCGGCCACAACTACGTCGCCGTCTGCCGCGCGGCCTCCGGCGACCGGGACGCCCACGCGCACCTCGTGGCGGACGGCATCGAGGCGGTGCTCGCCGGGAAGGCCACCGAGTTCGAGCTCGACTACGAGTGCCATGCGCCGCACCGGCGGCAGTGGTTCCGCGTGCTCGTCACCCCCGCGCCGGCGGACTCCGGCGCGTCGGCGGTGGTGATGCACGTGGACGTGAGCAGCATCTCGCACGCCGAGGAGGCGCTCCGCAGCAACGAGGGGCGGTATCGCGAGCTCTTCAAGCGGCATCCGCAGGCGATGTACGTCTGCGACGCCTCGACGCTCCGGTTCGTGGCCGTGAACGATGCAGCCGTCGCGCGGTATGGGTACTCGCGCGAGGAGTTCCTTGGCATGACGCTCTTCGACCTGCGGCCGGCCGATGCCCACGACGCGCTGCGCCAGGAGCTGTCGGTGGTGCCGATGGGTCCGCGGCACCCGGGGCTCCACCGCCACGTCCGGAAGGACGGCAGCGTGGTGATGGTCGACATCTCGACGCACACGCTCGAGTATGCTGACCGGCAGGCGTTCGTGGTGCTGGCGATCGACGTGACGGAACGGGAGCTGGCCGAGTCCGCGCTGCGCGACGGCGCAGCACGCCTGCAGGCGCTGGCCTCGGAGCTCGAGGCCGAGCGTGCGCGCCTGGTGGCGGCGCAGGCCGTCGGCAAGATCGGCAGCTGGGAGTTCGACCTTGCCACCGCGACCGGCCGCTGGTCCGAGGAGCTGTACCGGATCTACGGCCAGCCGAACGACGGGACCCCGATGACGATCGCCCGCGTGCTCGGGTGGTTCCATCCGGACGACCGCGCGCCGGCGCAGGCCAGCTTCGCGGCCGGTCTCGCGCAGCCGGGCGAGGTGATGGAATCGCGCCACCGGATCGTGCTGCCCGACGGCAGCGAGAAGGTGGTGAACGACCGGTTCCGCATCCAGGCCGATGCGGCTGGTGTGCCGGTGACGGTGAGCGGCACGGCGCAGGACGTGACCGAGCAGCATCGCATGCTGGATGCCATCCAGATCAGCGAGGAGCGGTTCCGGCTGGTGGCGAAGGCGACCAACGAGTCGGTCTGGGACTGGGACATGGTCGCCTCGACGCTGTGGTGGAACGACGGCTACGAGGCGATGTTCGGCTACCATCACGGTGCCACGCGGCCCTCGCTCGAGGGATGGCTCGACCGCATCCATCCCGACGACCGCGACGACATCTACGCCAGCATCACGGCCGCGCTGAGCGAGGGCCGCACCGACTGGGCGCGGGAGTACCGCTACTGCCGATCCGACGGCACATACGCCTACGTGCTGGATCGCGGGCACATCCTGCGCGACGAGGGAGGCCGGCCGGTCCGCATGATCGGCGGCATGCGCGACCTCTCGTCGCGGCGCGACGTGGAGATGCGCCTCAACGAGCAGGCCGCGCTGCTGGATGCGGCGCACGACGCGATCCTCGTGAAGGACATGGACGATCGCATCGTGTACTGGAACAAGGGGGCCGAGCGCCTCTTCGGGTGGACGGCGGAGGAGGCCATCGGCCAGGTGGCCACCCGGCTGTTCGACGTCGAGATGGAGTCGTACCGCGCGGCGCGCGAGTCGCTGCTCGCCCACGGGCAGTGGGAGGGCGAGCTGGTCAAGCACACGCGCGACGGGCGGGAGCGCGCCGTGGACGTGCGCTGGACCGTCGTGCGGTCGGAGTCGGGTGCGCCGCGGGCGGTGTTCGCCATCACGCTGGACGTGACGGAACGGAAGCGGCTCGAGGCGCAGTTCCTGCGCGCCCAGCGGCTGGAGAGCATCGGCACGCTGGCCGGCGGCATCGCACACGACCTGAACAACGTCCTGGCGCCGATCATGATGTCGATCGAGCTGCTGAAGTCGGGCGAGACGGATCCGGAGCGGCTGGAGACCCTCGCGACGATCGAGTCGGCGTCGCAGCGCGGCGCCGACATGGTGCGCCAGGTGCTGTCGTTCGCGCGCGGCACCGAGGGGGTGCGCCAGCCGATCGACGTGGGGCTGCTGGCCCGTGACGTGGTGAAGATCGCGCGCGAGACGTTCCCGAAGGACATCGCGGTGCGCCTGCGCACGGTGCTCGGGCCGTGGCTGATCGATGCCGATGCGACGCAGATCCACCAGGTGCTGATGAACATGGTCGTCAATGCCCGCGATGCCATGCCGCACGGTGGCACGCTGGAGCTGTCGATCGCGAACGTGGTGCTGGACGACACCTATGCGGGGATGCACACGGAGAGCCGGCCAGGCCGCTACCTGAGCATCACCGTGGCCGACACCGGGCGTGGCATTCCCCCGGAGGTGATGGAGCGCCTGTTCGAGCCGTTCTTCACCACCAAGGAACAGGGCAAGGGCACGGGGCTGGGCCTCTCCACCGTGCACACCATCGTGCGCACGCACGGCGGGTTCGTGACGGTGTACTCGGAGCCGGGGCACGGTGCCCGGTTCGTGGTGCACCTGCCGGCCCGCATCGACATGCTGCCCGACGAGGGCGTCCCGGGTGCGGCGCAGCAATTGCCGCGTGGGGCCGGCGAGTTGATCCTGGTGGTGGACGACGAGGAGCCGATCCGCGAGATCGTGCGGAAGACGCTGGAGCGCTTCGGCTACGAGGTGATCGTGGCCGTGAACGGCGCCGAGGCGGTGGCGCGCTACGTCCAGCACGACGGGCGTGTCGCGGCGGTGCTCACCGACATGGCGATGCCGGTGATGGACGGGCCGGCGATGGTGATCGCGCTGCGCGCGCTCGACCCGGCCGCGCGGATCATCGGCTCCAGCGGCATGCTCACCAGCGACAAGCTCGCACACCTCTCGGGCCAGAGTTCGATGCAGTTCGTCCACAAGCCCTACACCGCCGAGGCGCTGCTCACCACACTGCACCGCGTCCTGCACGAGACGGCCTGACGCGCGGGGCTGGCCGGCGCGTGGTCGGTGGGTTAGATCGCGGGACCAGCCGTCCTGTCCGCACCCACCCCCGCACCGCCTCCCGTGGCTCCTGTCGGCTGGATCGTCGCGGTGATCGCGACCGTGGCGTTCGTGATCGAGCGCCTGAAGCGCGAGCGGATGCGCGCCCTGATGAAGCAGACCGGCACCTTCCTGCCGCTGCCTTCGATCCCCCTGCCGGAGCTCGACCCGGTGTTCGCACCCGGCCGGTTCGGCCCGACGCTCGACACCGAGGTGCACTTCATCGGGCACGGGCCGATCCCGGTGCCGGGTGGGACGTCGGATGGCGAGGCCTGGATCCTCGCCGTGCTCGCGAAGCAGGCGCACACCTTCTTCGAGTTCGGCACCTGCACCGGCAAGACCGCCTACCTGTGGAGCCGCAATGCACCGGACGGCGCGCGGATCGTGACGCTCACCCTGGCCCCGGACCAGCGCGATCGCTACGTGGCCGCCGCCGGTGACGACAAGCGCGACGAACGGTTCGCCCTCGACGAATCGAACTTCACCGAGTTCGTGTATTCCGGGACGCCCCAGTCCGCGCGCATCGAGCAGCGCTTCGGCGACAGCAAGGCGTTCGACGAGGGTGCGTATGCGGGGTGGGCCGACCTGGTGTTCGTGGACGGCGCCCATGCCGAGTCGTACGTGCGCTCCGACACGGCGAAGGCCCTGCGGATCGTGAAGCCGGGCGGACTGATCCTCTGGCACGACTATGCCGGTCCGCACCACGCGCCCGGGGTGTTCCGCGCGCTGAACGCCCTGTCGAAGGAGCTCCCGATCCGGCACGTGAAGGGCACGACCTTTGCCGCCCTGCGCATGCCGGTCGACCCATGAGCCGCCAAGTCCGGCTGACAAAGGCGTCCCGGAATACGGCTCACCTGTAACATCACGCACGCTCGCCACATTCTGCCGGGCTGTGCGTTGCACATGGGGCCGTGTCTGCCGAGGTTGTGCGGATGGCCTCCGGAATGCCCGTCACCCGTTACAGCGGTCTCATCATCACCACGTTGATCGCCCTGCCGGGCTGGACAGCGGCAGTGGCCCAGGCCACGGCGCCGCCAGCCAACTGGGTGGTGCGGACCGATGCCGTGCCGACGGCGAGCCAGGTTGCCGTGCGCGCGGCGCGTGGCGGCGTGCGGGTCACCACCGGCCCGGCCGCCATCCTGTACGACAGCGCGCTCCGCGCGGCAGGCGACTGGCGGATCGAGGCCAGCATGCTGCTGTTCGAGCCCGGCGGAAGGGCCGAGGGGTTCGGGGTGTTCTTCGGCGGCCGCGACCTGACCGGCCCTGCGCAACGCTACGCTTACGTGCTGGTGCGCCGCGATGGGCGGGCGCTGCTCAAGGTGCGCGACGGGGCGGCCGTGCGCACCGTGCGTGACTGGACCGCGAGCGCCGCCGTGCCGCAGTGGCGCGCGACGGGCGTGCCGGGTGCGAGCGTGCGATACCCGCTGGTCGTCGAGGCCCGGGGTGAGCGCGTCACGCTGCTGATCGGCGCGACCACGATCCTCGACGTCCCGCGCGCGGAGGTACCGACCGACGGCATCGTCGGCCTGCGCATCAACCACGCCCTCGACGTGCACCTCGAGTCGCTGCGCGTGACACCGCTCCCGACGCGCTGACCGCCCTCTTCCAGGCGGTGCGCTGCGGTCCCGACGCAGCGCACCACGCACGCTCACCGACACCACCACGCGACGACGATGCAGCACGGAATGTTCCGCTATCCCCGCCAGGACCTCATTGCCGGCACGGTGGTCTTCCTGGTGGCCGTGCCGCTCTGCCTCGGCATCGCGGTGGCCTGCGGCGTGCCGCCGATCTCGGGGCTGGTCGCGGGCATCGCCGGTGGCCTGATCGCCCCGTGGATCAGCCGCGCACCACAATCGGTGACCGGCCCGGCGGCCGGGCTGACGTCGATCGTGCTGGTGGAGGTGCAGCACCTTGGCGGCCTCGGGCCCTTCCTCGCCGCCGTCATCGCGGCGGGTGTGCTGCAGGTCGTGCTCGGGGTGCTCCGCACCGGGCGGTTCGCCTCGCTCGTCCCCTCGGCGGTGATCAAGGGCATGCTGGCCGCGATCGGCATCACGATCATCCTCAAGCAGCTGCCCGTCGCCTTCGGCGCGGGCGGGGGATTCGCGTCGATCGGTGCGCAGTTCACGCCGGGCGCCCTGGTGCTGGCGGCCATCTCGCTGGCGATCCTGTTCGGCTGGCCGAAGACACCGCTGGCGAAGGTGTCCTGGCTCTCGGCACCGCTGGTGGTGGTGGTGGTGGCGACGGTGCTGGCGCTCCTGTTCGCCGGCGTGCCGTCACTGGCGCTGCTGCCGACGCATCTCGTGCAGATCCCGCTCGGCAACCCGGGCGAGCTGTTCGCCGCGCTGCCACGTCCGGAGATCGGCGCGCTGCTGAAGCCGGCCACCTGGGTGGCGGGTGTCACGATCGCGATCGTCGGCAGCATCGAGACGCTGCTCTCGCTGCAGGCGATCGACCGGCTCGACCCGCTGAAGCGTCGCAGCGCCCCCGATCGCGAGCTGCTGGCGCAGGGCGTGACGAACGCCGTCTCCGGGTTCCTCGGGGGCCTGCCGGTGACGGCGGTCATCGTGCGCGGTGGCGCGAACGTGGCCGCCGGGGGCCGCGAGCGGCTCTCGGCCCTGACGCACGGCGTGCTGCTGCTGGTGGCGCTGCTGTTCGCCGGCCCGCTGCTGAACCGCATCCCGCTGGCGGCGCTGGCGGCGATCCTGATCCACGTGGGGCTCAAGCTCTGCGCACCGGCGCTGTTCCGCTCGCAGTACCGGCTGGGCATGAACCAGTTCGCGCCGTACGTGCTCACGATCGTGGCGATCCTCGCCACCGACCTGCTGAAGGGGGTGATCGCCGGCATCGTGTTCGGGATCTTCTTCGTGCTGCGCCAGAACTCGCGGGGGGCGATCGTGGCGGCACCGGATGCCGACGGCACCAACCGGGTGCGCTTCCGCCGCGACGGGACGTTCATCTCGAAGCCGGTGCTGGTGGGCATGCTGGAGACGGTGAAGGATGGCGAGCGCGTGGTGATCGACGGCACCGGCGAGTTCGTCGACCACGACGTGAAGGAGGTGCTGGCGGAGTTCGTGGAGCGCGCCCACGACCGCAACATCCGCGTGGAGCTGGTGGGGATCGACCTCGCGGGGGCCACGCCGGGCGGCGGGCACTAGTGCACCAGCATGCGGCACCGCCCGCGGGCGAGACGGGGCTGCAGCGGGCGATCCGGCGCGCGCACGACGTGCTCCCCGACCAGGGACCGATCGGCGTGTTCGTGCACCACAACACGCTGCACGCCTTCCAGCACCTGCCGTTCCACCAGGGCGTGCAGGAAGGTGCGGCGCTGCTCGGTGCGCGGCCGTACCTGGACCAACACGAGTTCCGCGCGGCGTGGGCCCGGGGCCGCATCGCGGACGTGGATGTGGCGGCGACCCTGGCGCGGGCACTGGGCAGCCGCTGTCACGAGCGCGTGACCTTCGGCCTGACGCGCGAGCAGTTCAGCATGGCACTGCTGCGTGACGTGGTGGACGAGGACGACGATGCCGGCCTCGCGTTCCTGCATGCCCGTGGGCCCGGGACCCTGCACGGGGCGTCGCTCGTCGCGCCCGCGCTGGTGCGGCTGGCGCGCGTGCCGGACGGGTCGGAGCCGGTGCCGATGCCGGCACGCCGCCATCGCGACGTGCTGGTGGCCCGCGGCGCCGTCGACCCCGACGCAGCGGTCCATGCGGAACTCGCGCGCACATGCGCCGTCTTCCTCGACCACGGGCAGGCGATGGCCGAGATGCCGAACCGTGAGGCGGGATTCCTGCGCGCCGCGTGCGGGCTGTTCGCCGAGGGGGCGCGCGAACCCGCGGGCTGTCCCGGCGTGCGCGCCGACATGCTCGACGTGCTGGCGGCAAGGCGCGACGCGGAGTCGGTGATCGCCGCGTCACTCGAGGCGCTTGGTGTGGACGAGGCCGACGCCGAGGGTTTCCTGCTGGCCACCGCGCTCGCGCTGCCGGGGTGGGCCGGCATGTTCGCGCGACTCGAGCGCCATCCGGAGGAGAGCGAGATCCCGGCGCCGGTGCACCTGGCCGACATGCTTGCCGTGCGGCTGCTGCACGAGCGGCGTGCGATCGCGGCGTCCTGCGCGGCGGCGGGACTGCCGCTGGCGTGGCGCGAACTGCGCGGGCACGCCCCCACGCAACCGGCACGCGCCGCGCACCACGATGCGTGGATCCTGGCCGGCATCGCCGCATCCGCGGGCGCCGGCGCGACGGAGATCCAGGCGCTCCGTGACGACGAGATCATGGCGTTCCGCGCGGAGGTCGATGCCCTCCCCCGTCTGCAGCGTCGCCGGCTCCTGCAGGAGGCGTACGAACGGCGCTACCGGCGCCAGGTCCTGGACGGGCTCCACGCACTCCGTCCGCACGTGACACTCGGCGAGCCGGCACACCCGGCGGCGCAGTTCGTGTTCTGCATCGACGAGCGCGAGGAGTCGCTTCGCCGCGCGATCGAGGAGCAGAGCCCCGACTTCGAGACGTTCGGCGTGGCGGGGTTCTTCGGGGTGGCGATCGACTACCGCGGCCTGTACGACGACGAGCCAGCCGCACACTGCCCGGTGGTGATCACGCCGGCGCATGAGGTGCACGAGTCGGCGGTGGACACCGAGCAGCACTGGCACCTGCGGCGCTCCGGCCTGCGCGACCGCTGGCGTGCGGCATCGCGCATGGTGCACCGGCAATCGCGCACGCTGAGCGGGGGCGCGGGGCTCTCGCTTCTGCTGGGGCCCATCGCGGCAGCGCTGGCGCTGTCACGGGTGGTGGCTCCACGGACGACGCTGGCCATGGCCGACAGCGCGCGGGAGCGGTTCGCGCCGCGTCCCAGCACACGCCTGAGCGCGCTGCGCGACGAGAGCGGTGACGTGCCGGGCCGGTCGGAACGTGGCAAGCTGGTGGGCTTCTCGCTGGACGAGGCGGTGGATCGTGTCGGCAGCGTGCTGCGCGCGCTGGGCATGACCGAGCGGTTCGCACCGGTGGTGGTGGTGCTTGGCCACGGCTCGACGAGCCTGAACAATCCACACGAGTCGGCGCACGACTGCGGTGCCTGCGGTGGCCGTCGCGGCGGCGGCAATGCGCGCCTGTTCGCGGAGATGGCGAACCAGGCGGGGGTGCGCCGGTCCCTCGCGGCGCAGGGGCTGGCCATCCCCGACACCACCTGGTTCATCGGTGGCCTGCACGACACCGCGAGCGACGACGTGACGCTGTACGACCTGGAGTACATGCCGGTGGGCCACGCCGCCGCATTCCAGCGTGCCCACGACGCCCTCGACGCCGCGCGGCGCGAGAGCGCGGCCGAGCGGTGCCGGCGATTCGAGAACGCCCCGCTCGGCATCACGCCCGATGCCGCGCTGCGTCACGTCGAGGGACGGGCGTCGCACCTGGCGCAGCCGCGGCCCGAATACGGACACTGCACGAACTCCATCGCCATCGTCGGCCGGCGGACGATCTCGCGCGGGCTGCACCTCGACCGCCGCGCGTTCCTGGTGAGCTACGATCCGCTCGCGGACGAGGATGCGGCGATCCTGACGCGCATCCTGGCGGCCGTCGGGCCGGTGGGTGCCGGCATCAACCTCGAGTACTACTTCTCGTCGGTGGACAACGAACGGTACGGCTGCGGCACCAAGCTGCCGCACAACGTGACCGGCCTCGTGGGCGTGATGTCAGGCCACCAGGGTGACCTTCGCACCGGCCTGCCGCGCCAGATGGTGGAGATCCACGAGCCCGTGCGCCTGCTGCTGATCGTGGACGCCACCCCCGAGGCGCTGCTGACCGTGGCCTCGCGGGTGCCGGAGGTGGCCGAGCTGGTGGTGAACGAGTGGGTGCAACTCGTCTCGTGCGATCCGCAGGGCGGTGCCCTCGCGATCTTCGAGGACGGTCGTTTCGTGCCGTACACGCCCGGCACCGACGCGGTGCCGCGTGTGGCCCGGTCACGTGACTGGCACATGCAACATCGCGACATGCTCCCGCCGGCGATCGTGAACGATGCACTCCGTCGTGGTGGCGCGCGATGACGGCCGCACTCGCCGCCGCGGAGGCGCTCCGGCACGCCGTCACCGTCGCCGTGGCCGCCCCGCTCGCGATGGCGCTGGTGGTCGGGCTGCTGCTCCTGGCGGGGCCCCGCTGGCTGCCGGAGGCGGTGGTGTCGCGGCTCGTCACGGCCGGGTTGGTCCTGTCCGCGCTGGCGGCGGCATGTGCCGCGATCCTGCACGTCGCCTTTCCAGGGGCCGTACCGGGGGGCAACATCGACTACGGCGACTGGCTGGCGGTGGGCAGCTACTCAGTGCCGATCGTGGCGCTGGTGGATGGCCTGGCGCTGGCGTTCTCGCTGCTGGCTGCCACGCTGACGGCGCTGGTCGCGCGCTTCTCCCAGACGTACCTGCACCGTGAGGCCGGGTTCGCGCGCTTCTACGTGCTGCTCGGCATGTTCGCCGGCGGGGCACAGCTGGTGGCGTTCGCCGGTGCACTCGACGTGCTGTTCGCGGGGTGGGAACTGATCGGCATCGCCTCGGCGCTGTTCATCGGCTTCTTCCATGAACGCGAGGAGCCCGTGCGCTCCTCGCTCCGCGCCTTCGCGACGTATCGCCTCTGCGATGTCGGCCTGCTGATCGCGATCGTGAGTGCGCACGAGGTGCTGGGGTCCACGCGCCTGTCCGCGCTGGGCGGCGCCGGCGCGCTGCCCTTCCCCGAGGCGGAGACGCTGGCGCTGCTCTTCCTCGTGGCGGCGATGGGGAAGTCCGCCCAGCTGCCGTTCTCGGGCTGGCTGCCGCGCGCGATGGAGGGCCCGACGCCGTCGAGTGCGCTGTTCTACGGCGCGATCTCGATCCACGCCGGCCTGTACCTGATGCTGCGGGTGAGCGCGGTGATCGACGTCGCGCCGGTGGCGGCGGGCGCCGGCGTGGTGGTCGGAGTCGCGACGGCGCTCTACGCCGCCGCGGTGGCGCGCGTGCACACCGACGCGAAGGGTGCCCTGGCCCACGCGACGCTCTCGCAGATCGGGCTCATCCTGGCCGAGATCTGCCTCGGCCTGACGACGCTCGCGGTGGTGCACCTCGTCTGCCATGCGCTGCTGCGCGCCTACCAGTACCTGCGCGCGCCGAACATGCTGCACGACGTGCATCAGCATGGGCACTTCGAGCATGGCCGGATGCCGCTGGCCGGTGTCGCGCCCCGTTTCGCGGCGCGCACCTACAGCGCGGCGGTGCACCGGCTGCGCCTGGACGAGCGGATCGACGCGGCCATCCGGCCCGTGCTCCGCCTGTCGCGCGCATTGGCGCGCCTGGATGACCGGGTGAGCGGCATCACCGACCACGGGCCGAGGCCAGGGTGACCGCGGCCATCGACGCACCGGCGTTGCTGGCGCCGGGCACCGTGGCCGCGCCCGTGCTGATCATCGCGTGCGCCATGACCCTCCTGTTCGCGCCGCACGTCGCCTTGCGGAAGCGCAGCGGCTGGCCGGGCGAGATCGCGCTCGCGCTGCTGATGATCGCGTCTCTGGCCACCAGCAACGGCGCGCTCAGCTTCGGTGCGACGGCAGCGACGGCGCTGGTGATCGCCTTCGAGGCGCGCCGCCGCTCGATGGGGGCCGCGCTGACCTTCGGCCTGAGCGGCGTGTCGCTGATCCTCGGTGCGGTGGCGATGGCCTCGGGCCACGGCGGGCTCGCGTTCGCGGCCTCGATGCTGTCGTTCGGCCTGCGGGTGGGGGTGTTCCCGCTGCACGGCGGCGTGGGCAGCCTCACGCACCGGAGCCTCACGCTGCAGCTCCAGCAGCTCGCCACCCTGCCGACGTCCGTCTTCGTGCACCTGCGGTTCGTGGATCACGAACCCATCGCCTGGGCCACGGCGCCGTGGCTGGTGGCCATCGGCACCGCGTCGGCGCTCTGTTTCGGGCTGGTGGCGCTGGCCCAGACGTCGCTGCGCGGCCTGCTGCGCGCCTCGGTGCTGATGCACGGCGGGATGTTGTTCGCGGCGGTGGGCGCGGCGGGCCGCGGCAATCACGCCGCCGCGCTGCTCGTCTCCATCACCCTCGGCCTCGCGATCAGCGGGCTGGGGATCATGCTGGCCTCACTGCAGGCGCGCGTGGGACCGCTGGATGACCTGGCACCGGGCGGCCGGGCGCGCGCCTTCCCGCGCCTGGCGGCGGGGGTCGCGCTCTTCGGCGGTGCGGCCGTCGGGATGCCGGGCACGTCCGGCTTCATCGCCGACGACCTGCTGCTGCATGCGCTCTGGGGCGTGAATGCACCGAGCGCGATCATCATGATCATCGCCAGCGCGCTGCTGGCGGTGGCCACGCTGCGCACCTTCTCGCTCTCGTTCCTCGGCACGCCGGTGCGGCTGCTGGCGCCGGATCTCGACGGGGCCGAGCGGATCGTGCTCGCGCTGCTGGTCACCTGGCTGGTGCTGCTCGGGCTCTGGCCCGGGGTGCTGGTGGACAGCGCCACGGCCCTGCTGCGCTAGGGCGTCGGCCCGCCGGCGGCTGGCACGATCCGCGGCAGCGTCACCTCGAACTCGCTTCCCGGGGCCGGCACGCGGTTGCGCGCCGTGACGGTGCCGCCGTGCGCCGTGACGAGTTCGCGGACCACGGTCAGGCCGATGCCCAGGCCACTGCCCGCGGCGGCCGCGTGCGGATCCTGCGAGAAGAGGTCGAAGATGCGCGGCAGCACGTCGGGCTCGATGCCGGACCCGGTGTCGGTGACCAGCACGACGACGCTGGCCGGTGTGACGGTGCACGACAGCGCGATGGCCCCACCGTGCGGGGTGTACTTGGAGGCGTTGTCGAGCAGGTTGGTGACCACCTGCGTGAGCCGCGTGCGATCGGCGCTCAGCCACAGCGGCTCGGCCGGCAGGAGTGCGGTGAACTGCTGCAGGCGGAGGTCCATCGCCGGCCGGCAGGCGGCCATCGCGTCGGTGAGCACGTCGGACAGGTCGAGCCGTTCGACGTTGAGCCGCAGCTTGCCGGTGGAGATGCGGGTGAGGTCGAGCAGGTCGTCCACCATGCGCGACATGTGAGTCACCTGCCGCTCGATGATGGCCTGGAGGCGCGGGAGGTTCACGTCCTCGCTGCGGGAGGCGCCGAGCAGCATCGAGACGGTGCGCATCGGCGCCAGCGGATTGCGGAGCTCGTGGGCGAGCATGGCCATGAACTCCGACTGCCGCAGGCGGGTCGCCTCGGCGTGGGCCTGCATCGCCTGCGCGCTGAGCGCCGCCAGCACGAGCTGTTCGTTCGCCTCGCGGAGCTGTGCCGTGCGCCACTCGTGCTCGGCGGTGGCGGCATCGACCCGCAGCACCGGCATGCGCACCGGCAGGGGCGCTGGGGCCTCGCCGGCCGCCTGGTGGAATGCGAACCCGCCGGGGTGCAGCCGCTTGGCGCGGTACATCGCGGCATCCGCCATCGCGATCAGCTCACGCGGATCCTCGCCGTCATCGGGAAAGAGGCTGATGCCGATGCTGCAGGTGAGGCGGACGACGCAGTCACCGTGCGGCGACGGCACGCCCAGCGCCGCCATCACCTTCTCGGCGATCGGCAGGACGTCACCGGGTGAGGCCAGGTCCGGGAGCAGGAGCACGAACTCGTCGCCGCCATGCCGGCTCACCGTGTCGCCGGTGCGCACGGCCCCCACCAGCGCGGTGGCGGCCGTGCGCAGCACGTCATCCCCCGCCGCGTGGCCGAGCGTGTCGTTCACCTGCTTGAAGTTGTCGAGGTCGATGAACAGCACCGCGAGATGGGTGCCGTGCCGGTGCGCCGCCGCGGCGGCCTGCGCGAAGCGGTCGAGCATCAGCGTCCGGGCGGGCAACCCCGTGAGAGCATCGAGCTCCGCCGCGCGTGCCGCCTCGTCACTGGCGCGCGAGGACGCGTCGGCAATGCCCTGCGCCTCGATCACGGCGAGGACGAGCCGCTCGTTCATGTCACGCAGCGCGAGGAAGCGCCGCGCCATGTGTGCGTCGGTGGGGTGGCCGTCGCTGGCGTCCCCCCCGGCGTTCGACGCTGCCGTCATGGCACCGGTCCGTCCGGCGCCGCGACCTTCCGCGCCCGCGTGGGCCGCCCGCCCAGCAATCCCTCCTGCTCGATGAGGCGCTGGCCGATCACGAGGCCGGCGTCACTGATCGTGTACTCGCGCAACTCGTCGGAGTGTGCGCTTCCGCGCACCTTCACCACCGCCATCACGCGGCGCAGCCGGCTCCCGACCTCGATGTACCGGTGCACGACGATCGCATCGGTCATGAACGCGGTGCCATAGGGGCTGAAACGCAGGTCGGTGTAGCGATCCTCGAGTTCCGATGTCATGAGCACCGACACGCCCTCCGCCGAGAGTGCCATGACCAGGCTCGCCAGCGATTCGCGGAAGTCGTCGCGGAAGGTGGGGGCCAGGCCGAGCTCCAGTCCCGAGAGGGAGTCGATCACCACCCGTGTCGCGCCGGTGCGCCGGATCACGTCCGTGAGTGCGCGGAGGAGCTCGTCCAGCGAGAGGTCGGGCGCGCGGGAGTCGAGCAGCGTCACCTGGCCCGCCTCGATCAGGCCGGAGAGGATGCGGTTCCGGCTGGGGCTCGGATGCTGCTCGAAGGAGGCGATCACACCGTGCTCGCCACGCGCCGCGCCGGCGGCGAGGAAGGCGGCCGCCGCGATGGTCTTCCCCGACCCCGATGGGCCGGCCACCAGCAGCGAGTAGCCCCTGGGAAGTCCACCGCCGAACATCTCGTCGAGGCCCGGCACGCCGAGCGAGAGGCGCGCCGGCGCCGACGCGGACATGCCCTGCGCCGCCTCACCGGCGGCCGCGTTCATCGGCGCGAACACCGTGATGCCCTCGGACCCGATGCGGAAGGTGTGCAGGCCGGGCTGGGTGGGCTGGCCGCGCATCTTCATGATCTGCAGCTTGCGCACCATGGAATTGCGCTGGACGCTCTGGCGCAGCCAGATCAGGCCATCCGCCACGGTGAAGACCGGGTTGGCGTCGGACTCGACGAAGTACTCACCGATGAGGAAGGTGGTGGCCTGCCAGCTCGTCATCTGCACGCCGAGTTGCTGCACGAACTGCTGCAGGTCGGAGACGGGGTTGCCGCCGACGCTGCCGGCGAGCACCACCGACCGGAACGAGTCGACGAAGACGAGGCCCGGACCGCAGGCCTGGACTTCCGCGACGATGCGCCGCAGGACCAGGTCCAGGTCCCCCTGGCTGGCATCGTCCGACAGGTTGATGAACCGGATCGCCTTGCCGATGGCCTCGTCGTCGAAGAACCCGAACTGCTGCTGGTAGCGCATCATCTTCAGCGGTGGCTCGCCCAGCACGGTGAAGTAGAGCGCGGGGCGTTCCGGGGTGGCGAGGGCGAACATGATCTGGTGTGCCAGCGTGGTCTTGCCACACCCCGGCGGACCGGCGATCAGGTTGAAGGAGAACTCCGGCAGTCCACCGCCAAGCACGGCGTCGAGCCCGGGCACACCGGTGCTGAGTCGGTTGATCGTCACACTCGGCTTCATGTCGTCTTGTCCTGCGCGGCGTCGCCGCTGGAGGGATGCTCCCACACCGAGTGGAGGAGTCGCGCGCTCAGCGCCGGGCCGATCATGCTGGAGAGCAGGGCGTCGAACGCCGTGAACTGCGCGCCGGCGCCTGCGAGCGCGTCAGCGGCCGGGGTGGCGGCCGTGCTGCGATGGAGCCAGTCGAAGTCGATGGAGTCGAGGACGTCCGACGCCGGCCGCGCGAGCTGCGGGTGCGCCGGTGCCACGAGGAAGAGGCTGCGGAAATGCAGCGCGGCGACGCCCTTCCTCCCCACCAGCGGCGCCAGCAGGGTCTCGATCTCCCGCCAGAGTGCCACCACCACGTCGGCAATGTCCGCGGCACACGCGTCGCGACCCACGCGCCTCGCGAGGGTTGCTGCGACCTGGCGGCTCACTGCAGCAGGCATTGGATTGACCGAAATGTCGCGGGCGGCGGAGCGCCTTGCTCGAGCTGTCTCCGCACACGGTGCCGCACCCGGCAGTATAACACTCGTGCACGCTGCGCGCGTCGTCAGCGCGGCACGAAGACCTCGAACGCCGCCGGCAGGATGCGATACTCGAGCGGCAACGACATCGGCACGAGCTCGCCGTCGATGGCCACCGACACGTGGTGGCGGTGATGGCCGGCCGGCGCATCGATGCGCGTGCTGGTCGCCGTCAGCATCTCGAGGTCGTCGGACTGTCGGGCGCTGCCCGACACGATGTGCCACACGAGCTTCAGCAGGTTCCACTCCCCCGCCGCCTTCACCACGTACAGCGCGAGCGTGCCCGTCGCGAGTGACGCGCGTGTGCCGGCATCGAGCCCGGCCATACGATACTCGTTGTTGCCGATGAAGATGAGCGAGGTCTCGCGGAGCACCGCGCGCCCATCGACCTCCATCCGTGCCAGCAGCGTGTGGCTGCGCCGCATGACGTTGAAGGTGGCCCACGTCGCCACCAGCCACTTCCTCGGGCCGCGTGCGCCGTAACGCTCCCGCAGCGCGACGATGCGCGCGTAGAGGCCGACGCTGGAGTTGTTGAGGAAGACACGATCGTTCACGCTCGCCGCGTCCACCGGCATCGTGTGGCCCGCCACGACGAGGGCGGCGGCCGAGGCCAGGTCCTGGGGGATGCCGAGGTCTCGCGCGAAATGGTTCAGCGTGCCCAGCGGGAGCACGCCGAGCCGGAGCCCGCGTCCGTGGATCACGTCGGCGACGCTGCTGATGGTGCCGTCACCGCCGCCGACGAGGATCGCCGCCGCCGGTGTGCGCAGCACGGGGTCGAGCTGCTCCCGCAGGTCGCGCGCCCCGTCGAGCAGGACGAACTCAGGGGAGAAGCCGCCACCCGCGAGGATCGGCTGCAGCTCGGCCTGCGCCGAACTGGCGGTCCCCCCACCCGAGCCGGGGTTCAGGACGACGATGATGCGTTGCGAGGTCTCGGGCATGGCGCAATGTGGGCGAGGGAGCACGCGCCACGCGAACGCGCGGCGTGCCGGTGCAACGTGGTGCTGATTTGAACCGTCAAATGATGCACCCGCGGGGGTTCATCGCCGGGTCTGATTGCACTTGATATGTCACGAATCATGCCGTACCCATGCGGCCACCACCGGCGCCGCGCGTTATATAGCGAAGGCACAGCGCGTGTCCGTGCGCCCCCCTCCACTGCCATCGCCCAGCCTTCCGCTCCACCTACAGGCCCGTGAACGTCCCCACGATACAACGTCGGCTCGGTGCCACGGTCACCGGATATGGGGAGCGCGTGATCGTGTTCGGGAACGGACTCGGCACCTCGCAGGCCACCTGGCGTCACGTCGCGGCAGCCCTCCACTCGCGGGCGCGGCTGGTGCGGTTCGACAACGTCTGCTCGCCGGCGGCGCCGTCGGGTGGCTATCGCGCCGAGGCGTACACGTCGCTGCACGACTACGTGGACGATGTCGTCGGCCTGCTCGATGAACTCGAGGTGACCGATGCCCTGTTCGTGGGGCACTCGATCTCCGGCATCATCGGGCTGATGGCGGCCATCGCCGCGCCCGAGCGCATCGCACAGGTGGTCACGATCTGCTCCAGCCCCTGCTTCCTCGAGGACGTGGGGTACCACGCCGGCATGCCGCGCGAGGACGTCGAGTCGCTGCTGGCCGACGCCCAGAGCGACTTCGCCAACTGGGCGCAGCGCTTCGCCACCGTCGCGATCGGGCCCGACGCGAGCGAAGCGGAACGCAGCGAGTTCGCCACGCTGCTCAGCGCCATGCGGCCCGACATCGCGATCCGGACGCTGAAGACGGTCTTCCTCGGCGACAACCGGCCGATTCTCCCCCGCGTGACACAGCCGGTCACCGTGCTGCACACCGTGTGCGACACGGCGTTCCCCATGGCCGCAGGCGAGTACCTCGTGCAGCGGCTGCCGAGTGCCACGCTCGTGCCGCTCCCCTCGCGCGGCCACCTGCCGCATCTCACGGCGCCGCGGGACGTGATCCGGGCGCTGGAGCACGTGCTGGACCGCTGGCCATGACCCGGCGCCACCACCGCACCGCCGCCACATGCTGAGCGCCGTCCGACAGCTGGCCTCCGCCGATGCCATCGCACTGTTGACCTGGGTCGATGATGACATCGTCGAGTTCACCGACTGCGATCCCGCCATCGTCGCGACGCACGTGCTGCGTGCCCCGCAGTCGTGGCGGGCCCTCGAGGTGCCGTACGTGTTCGACGACCTGCGCCCGCGGCGACTGCTGCCGAGTGTCCTCCTGCTCGCCCTGCCGCGGCCCCCGGCTGCCTGCTGCGTCGTACACGGACCGCTCGCGCACCGCGGCACGCCGGCGGCCTCGCTGGTCCTCGCCTGGTACGACGCCGCCGACGTGCCACCGGTCATCCGCCGGGACCCGCTCTGCCTGCGCCACCTGCTGGTCGGCGGCACGCAGCTGGCACGCCGCACGATGGCCGTGCCGCAGTCGCTGCTCGACGCCATCATGGCGCAGGTGCCGCAGGGCATCATCTTCGTCGACGGCGAGCGCAACGAGGCGATGGTGAACGCGGCGGCCGCGCGGTGGTTGCGCATCCCGTCGGGAGTGGCGTCGCGCGAGGAACTCGATGCCGCCCTCGATCGCGTGGCGATGCGCGCCCGGCACCCGGAGTTCGTGCGGCACGAGGTCATCCGCCTCTCGCGCAACGACGCCGAGCGCGTCGCCGACTGGACCTGGGAGCTGGACGGCGCCGGTGGCACGACGCTCCGCGTCTCATCGGTGCCGATCACCGACCAGAACGGCAGCGGGCGCCTCTGGGCGTTCGATGACGTCTCGCACGAGCGGGAGCTCCTGCGCCAGATCTCGCACCAGCGCACCATCGAGGAGAAGCTGCGACAGGTGCAGAAGCTGGAGATGGTGGGCCGGCTCGCTGCCAGCGTGGCCCACGACTTCAACAACCTGCTGACCATCATCGGCGGCAGCGCCGAGATGCTCGGCGACCTGCACCTGGACCCGGACCGCCGCTCGGACCTCGACAACATCGGCAGCGCCACCGACCGCGCGCGGCGCCTCACGCGGCAGCTCCTCACCTTCACCCGGCAGCAGGTGGAGCATAGCGAGCAGTTCCTGGTGGACGACCGGTTGCGCGGCACGGCATCCCTGCTCGGGAAGGTGCTGGCGCCCAGCCGGCTCGTGCTCACGCTCAACGCCTCGCGGGCGCAGGTGTTCGCCGACCCGAACCAGCTCGAGCTGGCGCTGCTCAACCTGCTCGCCAACGCCCGCGACGCGATGCCCGACGGCGGCGTGGTCACGCTCTCGACCAGCGTGGAGCAGCTCGACGGCGAGCTGCGCAGCGGTGCCACCTCGGCGCTCACGGGCGCACACGTGGCACTCACCGTGCGCGACACCGGCACCGGCTTCGACGAGGAGACGCGGCGGCGCATGTTCGAGCCGTTCTTCACCACCAAGCCGTCGGGCCAGGGCACGGGGCTGGGCCTCGCGACGGTGCTCGCGATCGCGCAGCGCGCCGGGGGTGGCGTGCGCTGCGAGAGCACGCCAGGCGCGGGCGCCGTGTTCACGATCCTGCTGCCGCTGGTGCACGCCGACGGCGTCACGACCGACACGCCGCTCACGACACCATCCGTGCGGGGCGTGCACCCCATCATCCTGCTCGTCGACGACGATGGCGGGCCGCGCGAGACGCTGCGCCGGGTGCTGACGCACGAGGGCTTCGAGGTCCTGGCGGTGGCGTCCGGTCCGGAGGCGCTCCTGATGCTGGACGAGCGGGGCACGGAGATCCGGCTGCTCCTCACCGACTTCATGATGCCGCTGATGACCGGTGGCCAGTTGTTGGAGCGGGTCCGGGAGCGGTGGCCGGAGCTGCCCGCCCTGGTCATGTCCGGGTTCTCGCCCGATGCCGGCACGGCCCGCGACCTGGAGCGACTGCGCGCCGGCTTCATCGCGAAGCCGTTCACCGGCCGGCAGGTGGCCGCCATGATCCGCCAGCGGCTCGGCGTCGCCGCCGCCGGCGCGCCGGCGACGGTGCCGGGATGACGGGGCCGCACCGAGGCTGATTCGCAGGGGCTGACCAGTGGACGGGAAACGACGTTCGGTGTGCCGTCGCCCGTCGTGCCACCCGACTCCATTTCCGGTCCACTAGTGGCGTGCAATCGAAGTTCCGGACGCAGTCGCCGGTCGGGGCATCCCGGCTGGCGGCGTTGAAAATCCTCGCAATACCGCTGGTATTGCTGCGGTGTTCGCCTGGCCATCCAGGCGCCCCATCCGGCTTTGTGCTATCCGAACTTCGACTATACGCCACTAGGATTCGACGGTCGTGCCCCCTGCCCCACTCAGCCCAACCGCGCACCTGTGACCGAACACCCGGACGACGCCCTCGACCATGACATCCGGCTGCTCGGACGGATCCTCGGTGACCTGATCGCGGAACAGGGGGGGCCGGCGATGTTCGATCGGGTCGAGACGCTGCGTCGCCTCGCCATCCACGAACGCCGCACGGCAGACACCGCCTCGCGTGCGATCGACGCCCTGGTGGCGGACGTGAGCCAGGAGGATGCGATCATCCTCATCCGCGCGTTCACCTGGTTCTCGCTCCTCGCCAACATCGCGGAGGACGTCCACCACAGCCGCCGGCGCCGCTTCCACCGTGCCTCGGGCTCGCCGCCGCGCCCGGGCACCCTCGACCACACCGTCGCCACCCTCCGCGACGCCGGACTCCGCGCCGACGCGATCGTCGCCACCTTCGCCGAGGTGCAGGTGAGCCCGGTGCTCACGGCACATCCCACCGAGGTCCGCCGCAAGACGATCCTCGACACGCAGCGCCGCATCGCCGACCTGCTGATCGAGCGCGACCGGCTGCGGATGACGCCGGAGGAGGCGACGCAGTGGGAGGCGCGCCTGCGCCTGCAGGTGCTCACGCTCTGGCAGACGTCGCTGCTGCGGCTGGCGAAGCTGCGCACCCGCGACGAGATCGCCGAGGCGCTGCGCTACTACGACCTGACGCTGTTCGACGAGCTGCCGGCACTGCAACGCTCGGTGCAGCGCCGCATCGACGCCCTCGCGCCCGGCACCGCACCGCGCCTTGGCCCCGTGGTCCGCATGGGCTCGTGGATCGGCGGCGACCGCGACGGCAACCCCTTCGTCACGGCGGACGTGCTGAACATGGCGGTGGAGCGACAGGCAGCCACCGCACTCACCCGGCACCTGGCGGCCATCTTCCAGCTCTCGCTCGAGCTGTCCATGTCGTCGCGCCTCATCACGCCCACGCCGGCACTGCTGGCGCTGGCCGATGCCTCGCGTGACGACTCGGTGTTCCGCGCCGACGAGCCGTACCGACGCGCCCTGCGCGGCATGCACGGCCGTCTCGCTGCCACCGCGCAGGCCACCCTCGGCATGGTGCCGGGCATCCAGCCGCAGCACCTGCTCACGCCGTACGACGACCCGCAGGAGCTGGCGGCCGACCTGGCCGTGATCGAGGCGTCGCTGCACACCCACGGCGCCGGCGAGCTGGCCGAGGCGCGCGTGGAGCCGGTGCGCACCGCCGTCGAGCTGTTCGGCTTCCACCTCTGCACGCTGGACCTCCGCCAGAACAGCGACGTGCACGTGCAGGTGGTGGGCGAGCTGCTCGCGGCCGCCGGCGTGCATGCGGACTACGCCGGCCTCGATGCCGACGCGCAGTGCGCCATGCTGCTGGGGGAACTGGCCACGCCGCGCCCGCTGGTGAGCCCGGCGATCGTCTACAGCGACCTGGCACGCAGCGAGCTGGCGATCGTGCAGAAGGCCGCCGCGGCGATCGCACGCTTCGGGCCGCAGATCGTCGGGCACTACGTGATCTCCAAGTGCCAGTCGGTGAGCGACCTGCTCGAGGTGGCGATCCTGCTGCGCGAAGCGGGGCTGTTCGTGCCGGGGGCGACCCCGGTGCTGGCAATGGACATCGTGCCGCTCTTCGAGACGATCGAGGACCTGGAGCGCGCGGCCCACACGCTGCGCACGCTGCTCGCGATCCCGACGTACCGGCACTGGCTGCGGCACGCGCGCGGCAACCTGCAGGAGGTGATGCTCGGCTACTCGGACAGCAACAAGGATGGCGGCTACCTCACGGCCAACTGGGCGATCTACCGCGCGCAGGCCGAGCTGGTGGCGGTGGCGCGCGACGCGGGCGTGCGGCTGCGTTTCTTTCACGGGCGCGGCGGGACGGTGGGCCGCGGCGGCGGGCCGAGCTACGATGCCGTGCTGGCCCAGCCACCGGGCGCGGTGAACGGATCGCTGCGCGTCACGGAACAGGGCGAGGTGATCGCGGCCCGGTACGCCGATCGCGACCAGGCACGCCGCAGCCTCGAGGCGATGGTGTCGGCCACCGCGATCACCACCGCCGCCGGCACCGCGGCGCATGAGCCCGACCCCGCCTTCGCCGCCGCGATGGACGCACTCTCGGCGCTCTCGTTCGACGCCTACCGCGAGCTGGTGTACGGCACCCCCGGCTTCGTGCCGCTGTTCAGGGCCATCACGCCGATCCGCGAGATCAGCACGCTCAACATCGGCAGCCGGCCGGCCTCGCGCACGCAGTCGGACCGGATCGAGGACCTGCGCGCCATTCCGTGGGTGTTCAGCTGGAGCCAGTGCCGCATCCTGCTCCCCGGCTGGTACGGCGCGGCGACGGCGTTCGACCGGTGGGCGACGACCGACGAGCGGGTGGCGCTGCTGCAGCGGATGCACCGCGAATGGCCCTTCTTCCGCACGGTGCTGTCGAACATGGGCATGGTGCTGGCGAAGAGTGACCTCCACATCGCGGCCCGCTACCTCACGCTGGCACCGGACGCGGCCTTCGCGGCAGCGACGTTCGCGCGGATCACGCACGAGCATGGGCGGGCGACCGCCTGGGTGCAGCGCATCACCGGCGCCCCGCTGCTGGGCGACAACCCGTCCCTGGCGCGCAGCATCGAGAACCGCTTCCCCTATCTCGACCCCCTGCACTCGCTGCAGGTGAGCCTGCTGCGGCAGGTGCGCCGGTTGCAGGCGGCCACCGACGACCAGCGGCTGGTCCGCATCATCCAGCTCACGCTGAACGGGATCGCGGCGGGCCTGCGGAACAGCGGCTGACCCGGGCCGGATGGGGGGTGTGCCCGCGTTCCCCGTCTGAGCATTAGGATAGTGATGGACCCTCTGCGCCGACCCCAGCCGGGCCGGGCGCCCCCGTACGCCCCATTGCCCGTTCCCGAGATGCCGGTCGCGCCAGCCCGCCCTGCTCGCCCCCAGTCGTCACGCCCGGCGCGCCGCCGCCCGGGAGCGCTGCAACGCGGTCTCCTGCGCGCCACGCTCGCGGGGGCGCTCACGCTCGCCGCGTGTGGCGGTGATCCGGACACGCCCACGCCGGGCCAGACGGCGACCGTGACCTCGGTGCGCGTGAATCCAGCCACCGCCACGGTGGATGTGGGGGCGACGACCCAGCTCTCCGCGCTCGCCCTGAACGGGTCAGGCCTCGTGGTGCCGGGGCGGACGGTCACCTGGGCGTCGCAGACCCCTGCCCTCGCCACCGTCAGCGCTGACGGCGTCGTGACAGGGGTGGCCGTGGGCACGGCCACCATCGCCGCCACCGCCGACGGGAAGACCGGCACCGCCACCGTCGCAGTCACGCTGCCCCCCTCGGCCCGCTGCGACGCGCGGGACTCGATCACGGTCGGCCAGGTGATCACCGGCGCGATCGGCAGCACCGACTGCGTGCTCGCCGACGGCAGCCACGCCGACAAGTACATCCTCACGCTGACCGAGGCGCGTGCCGTCCGCATCAACATGGCCGCCGCCACGCTCGACGCCTTCCTCACGCTGCAGAATGCGGCCACCGGCACGGTGATCGCCGAGAACGACGACGGCAACGGGCCACCGTACGAGGGGTCCCGCATCGAGCTGCTGCTCACGGCGGGCCGCTACGTGATCACCGCCACGACCTTCGAGGACGACGGCTTCGGCGCCTACGAACTGAGTGTCACACCCGGCTCGCAGGCCTGCATCGACGCGCGGGTCTTCAACTCGCCGGGCACGGTCACCGACACCCTGACCGCGGCCAGCTGCGTGCTGTCCGACACGAGCTACGTGGACCGGTACTCACTGACCGTCCCCATCGGCCGCACCTACACGGTCACCATGCGCAGCGCGGCGTTCGACGCCTTCATGTGGATGGAGAACACGGCCTCGGGCGAGATGGTTGGCCGCAACGACGACGGCGGTGGCGGCGCGCTCGGCCGCGACGCGCGCATCTCGGTGCTGCTGCCGGCCGGCACGTACACGATCAATGCCAACAGTGCGCGGCCCCGCGCCACCGGCGAGTACACACTGGCGGTCGAGGAGGACCAGTGTGACGCGACCCGCGCCATCACAATCGGCAGCACGGTCACCGACACCCTGAGCACCACCGGCTGCCGCCTCACCGACGGCAGTTACGTGCGACGATACCTGCTGACACTCGCGGCATCGACACCGGTGCGCCTCGACGCCACCAGCACGCAGTTCGACCCGTACCTGATCCTCCAGCAGGCGGGGGTGTCCGCGACCCTGGCGGAGGACGACGACAGCGGCCCGGGGACCAACGCCCAGCTCCTGCAGGTGCTCCCGGCCGGCAGCTACGTCGTCACGGTCACGTCCGCAACGTCGTCCGAGGTGGGCACGTTCACGCTGGCAATCGCGGGCGCGGCATCGGGCACCGCCGCGGTGGCGGTCACACCGGCCACGCTCGCGCTCACCCCCGGCCAGGAGCAACTCCTCACCAGCACCGTCACCGGTGTGAGCAACACCGCCGTGCTCTGGACCAGCAGCGCGCCGGGCATCGCCACGGTGAGTGCCGCCGGCACGGTCCGCGCGATCACCGCCGGCACCGCCACCATCACCGCCACCTCGGCGGCGGATCCTTCGAAGTCGGCGCGCAGCGAGGTGACCGTCACCGACGGTGGCAGCGCCAACCTGGACATCCCGCTCGTGTACGTCACCCAGTCCATGCAGACGCCGGACGGGAAGGTGCCGCTGGTCTCGGGGCGTGCCACGATCGCGCGCGTGTTCGTGCGCGGCAGCCGCTCCGGGCTCGGCACCGCGGCGGTACGAGTCCGCTTCTACGATGGCGCCGCGCTGCTCGGCACCGTGACCGGCACCGCGCCGGTTGCCACGGCGCTCGACGAGGCCTGCTGCGCCGCCGACATCCCGGTGCCGGCCGCGTACCTCCGTGACGGCGCCACGATGGTGGCGGACGTGGATCCCGCGAACGCCGTCGCCGAGTCGAACGAGGGCGACAACGCGTGGCCGCTCGCGGGCAGCTCCAAGGCGATCCGCCTGGTGAGCGTGCAGCCGATCAGCATCCAGCTCGTCCCGGTGCGGCACCGCGGCTCCGGGCTGGTGGGCCCGAGCACCACCACCATCGCGGAGCTGATGCCGCGCATGTACCCGGTGTCCACCGTGAACGTGGCGGTGCACGCCGAGTACACCACCGACAGCCCGGCGCTCACGGACGGCAACTCGTGGATCGTGATGCTCCGCCAGATGGACATCCTGCGCAGCGTCGAGAATGGCACGGCGTACTACTTCGCTGTCATGCACCAGGGGGCGGCCCCGGGCGTGATCGGCATCGCCACGCTCACCGGCTTCGCCGGCGTGGGCATCAGCACGCCGATCGGCGAGGCGCAGGAGACGCTCGCACACGAGTTCGGGCACAGCTTCGGGCGGAACCACTCGCCCACGCCGTCCGCCTGCGGCACGCCGGCCGACGTGGACGAGAACTATCCGCGGCCCGACGGCACCCTCGGCAACACCGGCTACGACCTCGGCACCAGCCAGACCTACCCGTCGTCGCGCTACGACATCATGGGCTACTGCGACGACACCTGGGCCAGCGCCTACACCTACCTCGGCATCCTGGCCTACCTGCGCAGCGGCGTGCTGCCGCTCAGCGGCACGATCGCGGTGCCGTCGCAGACGCTGCTGATCAACGGGTCGCTGCAGGGCGGCGTGATCGACCTCGACCCCGTGTTCACCACCACGGGCAGGCCCACGCCCAGCCGCGCCGGCCGGTTCGTGGCCGAGGGACTGGCGAGCGACGGACGCGTGCTCTTCACGCACCGGTTCACCGGTCGCGCCGTGGCCGACGCCGACCCGTCGATGCAGGTGTTCAGTGAGCGCGTGGCCTGGGATGCCGCGCGCAACGGCACCGTCGCCAGCATCCGGGTGCGTGACGACGGTGGTTCCGCCCGCGCCGGCGTGCTGCTCCGCGCCGGCAGCTGGACCACGGGCCCGACACCCGGCGTGAGCCTGCGCGTGGATTCCGATCCGCAACTCGCCACACGCAGCAGCGGTGCCGGCCGCTTCGAACTGACCTGGAACGTCGCGCGCTATCCCGCGGTCATCGTGCGCAGCCGGCGCACCGGCGAGGTGCTCGCGATCGGCGCACGTGGCGCCATCTCCTTCGGAGCCGGTTCGCTGGCCGACGTGGACCTGCTGCTCTCCGACGGCGTGTCGAGCACCACGCGCCAGCTCTCCACCGGCGCGGCACCGTGATCCGCGCGCACCTCGCCTGCCTCGCAACGGCGGTGCTGCTCGCCGCCGGCTGCACCCCGCCACGCGTGGCACCCGCCGCGATGCCGGCCGACACCATCGCGGCGATCGCGCTGGAGCGTGGCGCGTGCCACGGCACCTGCCCCATCTACGTGCTGCAGCTCTTCGAGGATGGCCGCGCGGTCTTCAACGGCGAGCGTTTCGTGCGCGTGATGGGGACCGACTCGGCACACGTCTCGCGCGACGCCGTGGCGGGGCTGCAGCGCCAGTTCCGCGAACGCGGATTCACGACGCTACCGGGCGTGATCGCCCGCGGCACGCCGCGCTGCGGCCCGTACGCCACCGACCTTCCCACCGTGCAACTCACCGTCCGGCAGGCCGACGCGACACATCGCGTGCGCTTCGACGGCGGATGCATGGATCACCCCCTCTGGCTCGACTCCCTCGCCGCGATGGTCGATTCCGTCGCCGGCGCCTCGAGGTGGATCACCCGATGACGCACCCGATGCCTTTCCCCCGTATCCCCGGCGCAACCCGCCCGGCCGGCACGCGGTTCCCGCTGCCCATCCTGGTCATCCTGCTCGCGGTGCTCGTGCCTGGCGTGTCCCGCGCCCAGGCCGCAGCGCGCGCCCAGGGCGACACGCCGTCACGCAGCGCTGAGACGCGCCGCGTGGCGGACTCACTGACCGTGCAGCGGCTCCGTCATCCGAAGGCAAAGCCGGCGGGATACTCCGCCACCGCCGGTGCGCGCAGCGCCGTGCCGGGCAAGCACCTTGGCGCGGTGGACACCACGACCTATCCGGCGATGGTCACGACGCCGCTGCCCCGCAAGAACCGCCGGAGCGCGACGACGCCCTGACCGCACCTGTGCCGGTGGTCAGCCGACGGCCGGTGGCGCCGGCGGCGGCCAGGGGGTGGCGAAGTCCGTGATTCCCGTGCCGCGGCAGACCGCCGCGCGATTCCAGACGGCGATCGACTGGTTCGCCCAGCCGACGTGGATCTCGTCGTCGCGCACCGCCAGGACCGCGATCTCGCCGTGCATCTCGAGCGGTTCGGTCCATCGTGATGCGTTCACGTCCAGCACGCGCAGCAGCGAGTGCGCCCCGTGCGGACGCTCCCGGGTCGAGACGACGAGCAGCCATCCCGGCCCGATCCAGCGCGCGATCCGTCCCTGCACGGACTGGAACTCCGCGTGCACGGCACCGGTCGCCGCGTCCAGCAGCACCAGCCCCGCATCGCCGAGGACGGCGAGCGCCGGTCGCACCGACCACGGATCCACGTCGAGATCGGTGACCCCCTCGAACGAGAGGCGACTGCCGAGCGGCGTGCTCCAGCGTGCAGTGGCGCTGATGCGCGCGCCGTGCGACGACGGCAGCCGCGCCCCGACGACGGTGTCGCCGATCAGGCCCATCACATGCGTGCCACTCGACACGAGGTGCGAGAAGCGGCCCGCGCAGTGCGCGATGCGGTGCTGCGAGGCGACGGCCTGCGACTGGTTCAGCAGGGCCACCCGCCCATCGTGCAGGCCCAGCAGGAAGCCGTGTGCGCCGTGCGGTGCGATGGCGGTCACGGCGCCGCAGGCGATCGGCTCCCAGGCGCCAGCATCGGTGCGCCGCACGCCCTCGCAGAGCAGCGATCGCGCGATGAGTTCGGTGCCCGCGCGCGACAGCCAGACGTCGGTCAGGCGCGCGACGTCCCAGTCCGCGCGATGCCCGGGCATGGTCGCCACCGGCTCCATCACGGCGGCGTCACCGCGCACGACGTACAGCACGTTGTCGCTCTCGGCCAGGCCGCCGGCAGGCTGCAGGTGGCAGAACACGCCGCGCGGACTCCCGCTGGACGGCCAGTCGGCCGAGCCATGCTGCTCGCGAAGCGGGATCTGCGGCGTGGCACGAGAGATCGAGAGTGTGGCACGGCGCACCCACTCCTCGGTGGTGCGCAGTTCGCCGCCCGTGGTGCTCGCCTGGAGCGCGGCGACATCCCACGAGAACGCCGTGACGAACTCGCGCAGCGCGGCGGCCGGCGTGCATGGGGCGAGATGAAGTTCTGCCTCCAGCCCGAGGTCGCCGTCATCGAACTGCACGACACGCAGGTGCTTCGACAGGCTGCCGGCGGCCCAGCGGGAGAGGGCGGTCATGTCCGTCTCGTCGCGATCGCTGACACGACTGGACGCGCAGCAGAAACGGGCCGTGAGGCGGTCGCTGGCGATGGCGATCTCGAAGCCGTCACAGACGGGCGCTGCATCGGCATCGCCGAGTGTCAGTCCTGCCACGCGGTACGGCATCGTGAGGCCACGATACCCGATGAGGTCGCGCTCCTCGGATGCGGCGCCGTCGGGGAGGACGCTGAAGTCCACCCGGGTCCACGGATCGACGGCGGCGATCTCGCCTCCCAGCACCTGAAACACCGTACAGTTGTCTGCGAGGCCGGACTCGCGGCTCCCGAGGGGAATCATCGTCATGCTGGGTACAGTCAGGAGAACCGCGAAGCGCACTCGTCAGATGAACGATTAGAACCCTTTACTCTGCTCACGTTACGGTGCCGATCATCCGTTTCCCAGAGTGCGAAATCCCCGGAATTTCGGCGGTGATTCGCCACGACATCCTGTCCCGTGGCACTGGCCACCCCCGCCGTGCGGAGCGCCGGCGTACGGCCCGGACGATCTCTTAAGGTCATAGTTGACAAAAGACGGGAGAACCGCCACTGTGGTGTCCGAACCCCACACTTCTGACCGCGGGAGGCGCCTGTGCCGACGTTCACGAGTCGCGAGCTGGACATCATGACGGTGTTGTGGCAGCGGGGGGCCTCCACGGCGGCGGAGGTGCGGGACGCACTGGCGGCGGAGGGGATCGAGCTGGCGTACAACACCGTGCTGACGATCCTCCGGATCCTGCAGGAGAAGGGGCATGTGGGACACGAGGCGGAAGGGCGGGCCCATCGGTTCCGTTCCCTCGTGGCGCGCGACGCGGCGTCGCGGACGGCGGTGCGGCGCCTGCTCGACGGCCTGTTCGACCGGTCGCCGGAGGCGTTGCTGACCCACCTCGTGCGCGACGAGGGGCTGGACCGAGCGGCGCTGGAGCGGCTGCGGGCGCTGCTGGACTCGGAGCTGTCGGCGACGGAGTCGGCGGACGACCGGGGTGACGCATGATCGCCGTGTCGATGGTCTCGCTGACGGTGATCGGGGCGCTGATTGCCGGGGCCGCGTGGATGGCTGACCGGGCGTGCCGGCACCTGGGCCTGCCGCGGCGCTGGACCTGGCTGCTGGCGATGCTGGCGATGTGCGCGGCGCCGCTGCTGCCCGACGGCGTGGTGCGGCGGATCCCGGTCATGACCGTGCCGTCGAACGCCGGCGGCTCCGGCGGCCTGCGTGCGGGGCCGGCCGATGCGAGCGTGGCGACCGGCTCGGACGGGCCCGCCGACGCGCGCGCCGGCAGCTCGGCAGTGCTCCGTCAGGGGAGCGGCTTCGCGAGGGTCGTCGCGCGGCTGCGTCCGCTGGACGGGGCGTTGATGGCGGCGTGGGGCCTGACCAGCTTCCTGCTGCTCGCCATCACCGCCCACGGCGCGCGGGGGCTGGCCAGCGCGCGCCGCCGCTGGCAGCTCCACCAGCGGGAGAGCTTCGCGTCGTCCGCCGTGTGGGTGTCCGACGACGAAATGGGGCCGGCCGCCTTCGGCACCGGCCGCGCCGAGATCGTGATTCCGCGGTGGGCCCTGTCGCTTCCGCCGATCGATCGCCGGCTCCTGCTCCTGCACGAGCGTTCCCATGTGGAAGCGCAGGACCCGCGGCTGCTCGCGATCGGCCTCGCCCTCGTGATCGTCGTCCCGTGGCTGGTGCCGCTGCGCTGGGCCTTCCGGCGCCTGCAGCGTGCGATCGAGCAGGACTGCGACCGCCGCGTGCTGCGGCGGCCGCAGCTGGCACGACGGTATGCCGAGTTGCTGCTGCATGTCGCGGAGCGAGGCATCGGGGCGCCTGGCTGGTCGCAGCGGGCGCTGTCACGGACCGGCACCTCCGTGGCGACGATGACGTCGTTGTGTCCCGCCGAGGCCATGCTCGAGTCGCGGATCCGCGGCATGGTGCAGGCCCCGGTGACGTGGCGGAGCCGTGCCCACGCCAGCAGCGGCCTGCTCGCCGCGGCGCTGCTCGGGGTCGTGGCCGGCACGGTGCCGGTGCCGCAGCTGGTGTCGCCGGTGCCGGCGGCGCCGCGTTTCGATGTGCTGATGCAGGCGAATGCGCTGTCGCGTGACGAGGCCTGGGCCCGCCGCCGCTGTGCCGACTGCCGCCCGCTCCTCGGTGACGACTCGGTGTACTTCGCGCGCAACGACTCACTGGTGATGGACGCCATCGCGCGCACGCGCCCGGAGCTGCTGCGGCTGGCGGCGACCGCGACGCCGTATGTGGCGGT
Organism: Gemmatimonadaceae bacterium; assembly: GCA_020851035.1. Lineage (NCBI taxonomy): Bacteria > Pseudomonadati > Gemmatimonadota > Gemmatimonadia > Gemmatimonadales > Gemmatimonadaceae > Gemmatimonadaceae bacterium. The sequence goes on from JADZDM010000002.1 coordinate 114,861, forward strand.
GGCGCTGACGCCGCGGAACGAGGTGGTGTCGCAGTCGATCCGGGCCGGCGCGCCGCCGCGCATGCTCGACACCCTGCACGCCGACACCCTGCACGCCGATGCCCGCATCGCGGCGGCCGTGGCGCAGGCCCGCCTCGCGGTGGACGCGGTCAGCGAGGCGATCTACGCGGCGAAGATGGAACTCATCGCCAACGAGCCCGCCTCCTACCTCGACTCGCTGGGGATCAGTCACCTGCGCGTGAACGACCGGCCGCTGACCGTGCTCTGGATGCGCTTCAAGGAACGTTCGGGGGAGTGACCCGTGTGCCGTTGCCGCGCGTTCCCAGCGCGGCTCCGGGAAATTCGGTGACAGTGCACTCGAAAATTCGGTGACAGTGCACTCGATCTCTCAATCCGGTGACAGTGCACTCGAATCCCGCGCGCGAATGACTGCACTGTCACCGGATTCCACTGTCACCGGATTCCACTCGTCAGCGGTACCCTGCCGCCTGCAGCTCGAACAGCTCCGCATAGCGCCCCCGCTGCGCGAGCAGCTCGGCGTGGGTGCCCGACGACTCCACCCGGCCGTCGGCCAGCACGAGGATGCGGTCGGCCATGCGCACGCTCGAGAACCGGTGCGAGATCAGCACGCCGGTCTTGCCGTCGCTCAGCTCCTTGAAGCGCTGGAACACCTCGTACTCGGCCCGCGCATCGAGGGCCGCGGTGGGCTCGTCGAGGATCAGGAGCTGCGCGTCGCGCATGTAGGCGCGCGCGATCGCCACCTTCTGCCATTCGCCACCGCTCAGGTCCACGCCCTTCCGGAAGCGCTTGCCGAGGGGGGTGTCGTAGCCCCGCGGCAGCCGGGCGATGACGTCGCTGGCCAGGCTGCGGTCGGCGGCGGCGGTGATCCGCGCCTGGTCCCCGCGCGCGTCGATCCGGCCGACCGAGATGTTCTCGCCCGCCGTCATGTTGAAGCGCACGAAGTCCTGGAAGATCACCCCGATGTTCGCCCGCAGCGCGCCGATGTCATACTCGCTCATGTCGTGCCCGTCCACGAGGATGCGGCCCTCGTCGGGATCGTAGAGCCGGGCCAGCAGCTTCACGATCGTCGTCTTCCCGGCCCCGTTCTCACCCACCAGTGCCAGCACCTCGCCCGCACGCAGCGTGAAGCTCAGGTGCCGCACCGCCCACCGCTCGGCGCCGGGATAGCGAAATCCCACGTCCTCGAACACGATTCCCCCCTGAAGCACCGGCGGGAACGGCCGCGGGTTCGCGGGGGAGCGGATCTCGGGCTGCACCTCGAAGAACGAGAACAGGTCATCGAGGTACAGCGCCTGGCTGGCGGTCTGCGTGAAGCCGATCAGCAACCCTTCCAGCAGGTTGCGCAGGCGGCGGAACGAGCCGGCCAGGAAGGTCAGGTCGCCGATCGAGAACTGGCCCGTGAGCGTGCGGAACACGATCATCGCGTACGCGGCGTAGTAGCCCAGCGTGCCGAGCGCCGTGAGTCCGCCCCCCCACGCCGCACGGCGGATGGCGAGACGGCGGTTCGCGTCATAGAAATCGTTGGCCAGGCGACGGTAGCGCTCGATCAGGAAGCCATTGAGCCCGAAGATCTTCACTTCCTTCGCCGTCTCGACGCTGGCGCCGGTCTGCCGGATGTAGTCCAGCTCGCGGCGGTCCGCGGTGCGCGAGTACGCCAGCGAGTAGCTGCGCTCGTTGAAGTACGCCTCGCCGAGGAAGGCCGGGATCAGCGCGACGAACAGCAGCAGGATCAGCAACGGTGCGTAGGCCACCATGCCGATGCCGAAGCTCACGATGGTGATGGCATCCTGCGCCTGGCCGAAGAGCTGGTTCATCAGCGTCATGCGGCCCGACGCCTGACGGCGTGCGCGTTCCAGCTTGTCCTGCTGCTCACTGTCCTCGAAGTCCTCGAGGTCGAGCGTGGCGGCGTGCTCCATGAGGCGCACGCTGGTGTCGTTCGAGAACTGCTCCGAGAGCAGCGAGTCGAGCAGGGACACAAGCCGCCCCAGCACGTCCGAGCTGACCGCCAACCCGAACTCCGCCGCCAGCAGCCAGAGCAGCCGCTCCGACGCAACGGCCGAGAGCCAGCCGCTGAGCGAGGCCGGCACGCCGCCGGCTCCCACGCGCACGATCACCCCGTCGATGATCAGCTTGCCCACGTACAACGTGAGCACCGGCAGCACCGCCCTCACCAGCCGGAGCAGCACCGTCCACACCGTCAGCGAGCGGCTGGTGGCCCAGATCAGCGCCAGGAACGGGGGGATGTTGCGGATCGCGCCGAGCCGGTCCCGCAACGAGCGCGTCGGCGCATTGCCGCTGCGGGCGATGGGATCGACGGACGGTGGCGGGCGGCGCGGCGGCATGCCGCAGCCTACTCGTTCAGTGCCAGCTCCGACACTGGCCGATCAGTAGATTCGGGGGATCGTCAAGAGAAACGGCATGACGCAAAGGCGCCAAGGACGCAAAGAAGGGCAACAGCCTGAAAGGGGAACGACGATCGCGTGGACGCTCCGAACTTGAGCGCGCAGTTCCTCCAGCAGTTCCTTTGCGTCCTTCGCGCCCATTGCGCCTTTGCGTCATGCCGTTCACGATCGAGAACTACCTACACCGGACGCGTTGCGCGACGGTAGGCGGCGGTGGCGAGTGTGCGCCAGTACGCGGTGTCGAGCGGCGCATCGGGCGGCTCGAGGCCGAGCGCGATGGCAGGCTCGCGGAGCGCATTGAAGCGGGCGATGAGCTGCTCGCGGAGCCGGCGTGAGGCCTGGGCGCGGGTGCGGGTGGCCTCGAGCGCGTGGATGGCCTGGAGAATGTAGGCGAGGGTGGCGCGGCCGGTTGCGTCCAGTGGCAGCACGAGTTGCCAGACAGCGCCGGGGAGCAGCGACCGGAGCGTGGCCTCGAGCTTCTCGAAGCGCTGCTGGACGCCACGCAGGCGGAAGCGGTCGCGGATGCCGTCCACCTTCACAGGCAGTGCGATGAAGTCGCGCCAGCAGGCGAGCCACTCCTCCACCACCGGGATCGCGCGGTCGGCCACCATCGTGTCGGAGGGCCAGCCACGATCGCAGAGCACCAGCCACGCCATCTCCTGCTCCTGGCGTGTCTGCACCGCGACGGCGAGGCCGCGCTCGCAGTCGTCGCACGCGGCGCGCACCTGGCGCGCGAGCTCCGCGGCCTCCGGCTCGAGGATCGGCAGGTCGGGCCACTCGTCGTCATCCGCGTCATCACCAGCAGCGATTGCGGTATCGCCGGACGCTGCGTCGTGGTCGCCGGTGCCGGCCTGCGCGGCGTCGCCGTGCTCCTGGCCTTCGTCACCGTCACCGTCGCCGTCGGCATCATCGTCCCGTGGTGCGATCCCCTCGATCGGCGCCGTGAGAGCGGCATCGGTCACGGTCGGCGCGGCCGGGGTGATCACGACCTCCACGAACGGCGCCTCCGACGCGACCGCCACGTCGCTGCCGGCGGTGGGGTGCTCCGCATCGGGCACCGGCGTGACGTCAGTCTCGGCATGCGTGGCGACGCGCACCGGCGTCGGCGCGGCGACCGTGGCCTCCGGCAGCTCGAGCGAACACACGGCGCCGGTCGCAACGGTGTCGCCGGTCACGATGCCGATGCGGACATCGCTCGCGACCTCGGCGTCCGGGAGCGCAGCGATGCCGCGCGCGTTCCGCTCCCGTTCCGCTGCCCGTGCCTTCCGGGCCGCGGACGCCTTGGATTCAGTCCCTCGCGCGCCCTTCGCCCCAGGCTTGTGTCGCATCGTGACCCAAGTTACGCGGCACGGTGGAACGCCAACACCCCGGCGCTGAAGTGACGGATGGCGTCGACGTGGCCCATGCGCGACGCACGGCGCACCGTGCCCGTACCGAACGAAAGCCCCAGCGCCACCACGCCCGCACGGCCACCGCTTGCGCGCGGTGGGACGCGTCGGGCGGTCCGTTCCTCGGCGGCGCGGCGCAGTGCGCACAGCCGGCCGAGTCCGAGCGCGGGCCCTCCCTCCCCCGGCCGCGCCCCCCGCTAAGTTCCGCCCCGGACACTCATCCCATGGAGCGCTCGACGTGGTTCAGGCCAGTCCCAAGTCAGAGACGAAGTACGACGTGATCGTGGTCGGATCGGGTGCCGGTGGCGGCATGGCAGCCTACCAGCTCGCCGTGGCGGGCCTGAAGGTCCTCGTGCTGGAAGCCGGTCGGACCTACGACCCGGTCCGCGAGACGCCGATGTTCAAGCTGCCGCGCCAGGCCCCGCTGCTCGGTGCCGGCACGAAGCACAAGCCCTTCGGCTTCTACGACGCGACTGTCGATGGCGGCTGGGAGGTGCCCGGTGAGCCGTACACCAACGCCCCCGGCACCGACTTCAAGTGGTGGCGCTCCCGCATGCTTGGCGGGCGCACCAACCACTGGGGCCGCATCTCGCTGCGGATGGGTGAGTACGACTTCAAGCCGAAGACGCGCGACGGCCTCGGCGCCGACTGGCCGCTGACGTACCAGGAACTGGCGCCGTACTACGACCGCACCGAGATGCTGATCGGCGTCTACGGCGGCGACGACGACCTCGAGAACACCCCCGGCTCACCGGCTGGTGTGCTGCAGCCTGCCCCGGTCCCGCGCGCGACCGAGCTGCTGACGAAGAAGCACGCCGCGCCACTGGGCATCCCGGTGATCCCGGCGCACCTCGCGATCATGACGCAGCGGCAGGATGCCGACGTGCTGCCGAAGAAGATCCACCCTGACAACCCGCTGGCGCAACGCGTGCTGGCGCAGTCGATGCGGCAGCGTGCCGCCTGCCTGTGGGCCACGCCGTGCGGGTGGGGCTGCAGCGTGAAGGCGAACTTCCAGTCCACCACCGTGCTCCTGCCGCCGGCACTGCTCACCGGCAACGTGGACATCGTGCCGGATGCGATGGTGCGCGAGGTCACGGTGGATGCGACGGGCAAGGCGACGGGGGTGAACTACATCGACAAGACCACGCGCACCGACCGGAAGGTCACCGCGCGCATCGTGGTGCTGGCCGCCAGCGCCGGCGAGACCGCACGCATCATGCTGAACTCGAAGAGCTCCCTCTTCCCGAACGGCGTGTCCAACGGCAGTGGCCTGGTCGGCAAGTACCTGATGGACACCGTGGGTGCCGGCATCGGCGGGCAGATCCCCGCGCTCGAGAACCTGCCGCCGCACAACACCGACGGCGCCAGCGGCATGCACATGTACATGCCGTGGTGGCTGTACAAGGAGCAGCTCGCGGGCAAGCTCGGGTTCGCACGCGGATATCACGTGGAGTTCGGCGGCGGACGCGGCATGCCGGGGCCCGGCATCTTCGGCGGGATGGACGCGCTCACCAACGGCGCGTACGGCAAGCGCCTGAAGGAGGAGGCGCGCCGCTACTACGGGAGCTGGATGTGGTTCGACGGGCGTGGCGAGATGATCCCGAACGAGGACTCGTACTGCGAGATCGACCCGAACGTGGTGGACCAGTGGGGCATCCCGGTGCTGCGCTTCCACTGGAAGTGGTCGGAGCACGAGACGAAGCAGGCCGCGCACATGGTGAAGACCTTCGCAGAGGTGATCGAGGCGATGGGCGGCACGGTGAACGAAAAGGTGGAAACCGACGGCGCGAAGGTGATCGCGGCCGGTGGCCAGATCATCCACGAGGTGGGCACCTGCCGCATGGGCACCGACCCGAAGACGTCGGTGCTCAACCAGTACTGCCAGTCGTGGGAAGTGAAGAACCTCTTCGTGACCGACGGCGCCCCGTTCGTGTCGAACGCCGACAAGAACCCCACGCTCTCGATCCTCGCCCTCGCGTGGCGCACCTGTGATCACATCCTGGCCGAGATGCAGCGGGGGAACATTTGATGAGCGACGAACAGGACACCACCCCGATGGACCGGCGCGAGGCGCTGAAGGTGATCGCGACGGCGGCTGCCGCCGCCTCACTCGGCGACGCCGCCCTCCCGTCGACCGCGGACGCACAGGCGACGGTGCAGATCGCACCCCGTCGCCGGCCGGCCGCCGCCGCGCCACCGAAGACCGGGCCGCGTGGCACACCCACCGACCCCGACCTGCTGAACGCCAGGGCGAACTGGCCGCGCCTCCTGAGTGCGCCGGAGCTGGCGACGCTCACGGCACTCTGCGACATGATCATCCCGGCCGACGACAGGAGTCCGGCCGCGTCCACGGTCGGTGTGCCAGCGTACATCAACGAGTATGTGAGCGCCCCGTACGACTGGGCCGAACGGTCGCTCGTGCGCGTGCGCGGCGGCCTCGCCTGGCTCGATGTCGAGAGCGCCAAGCGGTTCGGCAAGCAATTCGTGCAACTCACCGTGGCGCAGCGCACGCCGATCTGCGACGACATCTGCTACTGGATGACGGCGAAGCCTGAGTTCAAGGCCGCCGCCCGCTTCTTCGGCGAGATCCGCAACCTGACGCAGAGCGGCTTCTACACCAGTGATGCCGGCATGCGGGATCTGGGCTACGTCGGCAACGTCCCGCTGGCCAAGTTCGACGCGCCGCCGCCGGAAGTGTTGCGCAAGCTCGGGCTGGCCTGACCTGACGGGAGGTGGATGCTACGGGCCGCCCCGGATCCCCGGTGGCGGCCCGTCGTGCGTATGGCTCGTGCCGCCACGCGGACGCGCCGTCAGGGCACGAGTTCGTTGGTCGGCACGATGCGGAACCCGTTCGGATCCGCCTGCACCACGCGCTCGGCGAAGCGCTGGTCCACCTCACTGCGATTGCGGTCGCCATCCTCGAGCGTGGCCACGCCGCGGATGTACTGTCCCCAGCCCTCGTTCACGCCGTCGAACGCGCGGGATGACGACGAACTGCCACCACCCTTCAGCAGTTCACCCGTCTCCCGCATGCTCGCTGCGGCGGCGCGCAGCCGCTGCGCGAAGACGGCCGGGTTGATGCTCCAGCTGGCCCAGCTCCGCATCGCCGTCGGGAAGTGGCGCGCGAAGTCGCGGGACGGCGCCTGGATGTAGCTCGTGTAGAGGAACACCTGCCCCGGCTCGAACGGCGTGATGCCGATCAGGCCGAAGTAGTCCATGCTCTGTCCGTCGGTCACGGCGCGATAGCGGATGAGCGCCGCACGGCCCCCCTGCACCCACTCCATCGGGCGCGAATCGAGGATCGTGAGGGCGATCCGCTTGCCCGCCTGCTGCCCCAGCATCTCCGTCCCCCGCCGCAACGCCTCGACCGGGTCGTACGATGTGAGCGGCACCGGCGCGACCGCGCCGAGGCTCATGCCGCTGCCCGGCACGGGGCCCTGGATGTCCACCGCCCCCTTGTCCGCGAACCGGATCACCCATCCCGGGCCGAGGTCGATGTGGCCCGAGCCATCGGGGAGTGGCGTGCGCGTGAGGCGGTCTTCCACCGGTGCATCGGCTTCCGCCGCCCCGGCGGGCCCACCGAGCGAGGCCACCCGCATCAGGCGATCGACCGATCCTGCCATTGCCTGCCGCTCGTCCAGCATCACCACGGCCCGCCCGCCGTCGCCCTCCACCTCGATCAGGATGAGCCCCATCAGCGGCGTGCCGTCACGCTGCGCGCTGAAGGCGGCCTGGAGGCGGGTGTCACCCGGATCGGAGATGGCCTGGAGCAGTTGCGCACTGCCACCGAGATACTCCTGCATGCCGCGGATCAGCCCCTGCGCCAGCTGCCGCGCACTGCGGCTGCCGGACAGCGTGGTCGTGAACACCTGGCCGGAGCCGTCGGTCGGGAGGCTGCGCATGCCCGACGGGGCGTCGCCTTCCGCGCGGCCAGTGTTGCCACCGGCTCCGGAACTGGTGCAACCGATCACGAGCAGCGGGATGGCGAAGAGGGAGGCGAGGCGCATGGGCTTCAGAGCGGTGGGAGGTCGGCTTGAACGGGTCAGCTCCCCTCACGCGGCGATCGCGGGCGATCTGGCTCACATTCGCCTGCCCGCCAGCCGGTGGCGCAACCTGCTGGGATGGCGCGACATGATGCAGCTCGAGGGACGACGCTCCAGTGCCGGGGAAATGCGGTCTCGTCCACACCATGTGAGGCGCGAATGCCTCACCTCGATGTCCCGAATTTCGGCGACTCTCAACCACTGGGACCACAGAATCTCCATGTCGTTGAAACACAACATCTTGCAGTGATTGGACATTGCCAATCTGCAGCACACACTCGCGGAGCGGGATTTGCTGAAACTCATCCCCGAACGGGCAGCGCCCTGATGTGCAGTCCCCTCCCAATCGAGTACCTCATATGAAGAAGATCGCTGTGCTCACGGCGGCAATCGGTGCCCTCCTTCTCTCGCCGGGCACGGCCCTGGCGCAATCGGCTCCCGTCTGCACCGCTGCCACGACCATGACCGCGTTCAGCGGCTATGTCGCCTGCGCCGGCTCGTTCGGCGGGAACCTCAACGGGTCTGCGAGCGAACTGACGGATCTCTCGACGTTGTTCGGCGGCGTCTGGACCTACCTCGGCAAGTCGGACGACTCGGCCGCAGGACCGTTCGCTGGCGACCCCGCAGGGACGACGTCCGGCACGATCACGTTCGACGCGCTGATCACCGGCAAGTTCGTGCTCGGCGTGAAGGCGTCGAATCGCTATTCGTTCTACGAGTTCGATGGCGGCCTGGCCGGCATCATCTCGCTGCCGTACGAGACCATCGGCGTGGCGGTGAACGTGCGTGGCCTTCCGCAGGACGTCTCCCACATCGCGCTTTACAGTGGTCCGGCGAGCAGCGTGGTCCCCGAGCCGTCCACCTACGCGCTGATGGGCACCGGGCTGCTGGGCTTGGGCGCGTTGGTGCGCCGGCGCCGCAGCGGGAACTGAGCGGAAGCGTCCGACCTACGATGTACCAACCGCCCCGGGTCATGCCGGGGCGGTTTTCGTTTGCATCGGTGGACGCGTTCCCACCCGACCGCGTCTCGCGAGCCTGCGGCGGGCGAGCGCTGATGGCCGCTCAGCTGCCGAACACCGCCAGCGACTGCGGGCGCAGCACGATGGTCTGGGCGCCGTCCCCGTCGGCGATGAGCGGCAGCCACTCCGATGGCCAGAGCGCCCGGTAGCTCGCCCCGGGTGCGAGGCCGCGCATCGGGACCGCCACCGCAGTGTCACCGGTGTTGATCGCCACGATGGTGAGCTCGGCGCCCGCACGCCGGATGAAGCCGAGCGACGCGCCCTGCACCACCACGTCACCGTAGCCGCCGGTGGCCACCGAGCGGCGGCGACGCAACGCCAGCATGGCGCGATAGAAGTGCAGCAGCGAATCGGGGTCGGCCCGCTGCGCCTCCACGGTGTGCGTCGCAGCGTTGACCGAGGGGCCGCGAAACGGCGTGCCGGTGGTGAAGGCGGGGCGATGATCGCCGTGGGTCCAGCTCATCGGCGTCCGCAGGCTCTCGTCGGCACGCATGTCGCTGCCGCCCGCCATGCCGATCTCCTCGCCGTAGTAGATGAATGGCACGCCCGGCTGCAGCAGGTACAGCGTCGCGGCCAGTTTCAGCCGGGCATGATCGCCGCCGAGCTGGTCGTACACGCGCTGGCCGGCGAAGGCGTCGTGGTTGGAGAGGATGGTGGCGATCGTCGGTGGTGCCACCGGCGGGAACCCGGCCACCAGTTCCAGCGCCCGCGTGTCACCGCGCGCGGCCGCGACCAGGTCGTGCTGGTGGCCGAATGCGAACGCACTCCCCCCCGGATGCATGCGGGCGAAGCCGAGCGGGTCCGCCGGCGCCTCCGTGACCATGTACCGATTGGCGTAGGTGTCGATGAGTTCCTCGAGCGACTTCACGATCGCGTAGCTCTCGCGCTGGTTCTGGTACGCGAGGGCGCCGTTCTCCACCAGGTTGCCGACGGCATCGAACCGGAAGCCGTCCACGCCGCGGTTGAGCCAGAAGCGGAGGTTGTCGTGGTGCCAGGCGAGCACCGCCGGGTTCCGCAGGTTCCAGTCGGGCATCTGGTCCCAGAACGCGGCGAAGTAGTGTCCGGTCGCGTCGGCGTGCCACGGGTCGCCGCCATAGATCGACCAGCCGCCGGGGTTCGTGTCCGCCCACAGGAACCAGTCGCGATACGCGCTGTCGCGCGCGGCCCGCGCCTCACGGAACGCCGGATGCGTGGCGGCGCCGTGGTTCATCACGTAGTCGAGGATCACACCCATGCCCCGCGCATGCGCCTCCGCGAGGAGTTGGTCGAAGTCCGCCATGCTGCCATACTGCGGGTCGATGGCGCGATAGTCGGCCACCGCATAGCCGTGATCGTGATCCTGGCTGGCCGTCACGGGCATCAGCCAGAGTCCCGTGACCCCGAGGTCGCGCAGGTAGTCGAGGCGCGCGATCAGGCCCTGCAGGTCGCCGATGCCGTCACCATCGCTGTCCTGGAAGGCACGCACGAAGACCTCGTACATGGCGCCGTGGTACCACTCGGGCGGGAGCGTGCTGCCCGGGTCCTGGTGCGGCACCGGTGCGTCGAACATCTGGCCTCGCGGCATACGGGATGGAGGGAGGTGCGCGGCGCTCAGCGGCGCGCGCGCATCGGGGTGAGGCGCACGGACCGGATCTCCAGTGGTGCGCCCTCGGACTGGAGGGCGATCTGCCCGCGATCGGCGGTGGCGCGCGTGCCCCGGTTCACCAGCGTGCCGTTCACCCAGACGGTGATCGCGCGGCCGGACGCCTCGATCACGATCCGGTTCCACTCACCGACGGCATGCTCACGTCCGTCGACCAGGTGCCGGATCCGCCGCCCCTTCCCCTCCGTGATGCCCCACTCCGCGCGCGGCCCGCGTCGGCGTTCCATGTCGGGCACCGTGATGTCCTCCACGATGCACCAGAAGTCTCCCGCGTTGCCGGATTCCATCTGCACCTCGATGGACTTCGGGAACATCGCGTAGAGCGCGCGCGGCGTGGAGGCGTGCACCAGCACACCGGCATTGCCCGGCGTGCCGGTGAAACGGTACTCCACCTCGAGGCGGTAGTTGCGGTGCACGGCATCGGTGATGAGGTGCCCGCGCGGTTCGCCGGCGACCACGATCATCCCATCGCGGACGCTGAACGGCGATGGCATGGACGGAGTCGTGTCGCGCACCGGCACATCGGCGTGCCAGCCGCTCAGGTCACGGCCGTTGAACAGGGCGCGTGCCTGCGCACCCACCAGGTGCGGCGCCGTCACTGCGGCTCCGATTGCCAGCCATGCCATCCGGTTCGTCATCCCTGCTCCGTGCTCTCGGCCTGTGTCACCGGGCGCTGATCCGCGCGCCATCGCCGGAAAGTTCAACCGGCCGCGACCGGCGCGACACCCTGCCCGCGACAAAGGCACGAATGCACGAGCTCGGCATCTCAGGTGAAGACGCACTCATCTTGCCGCCTCTGCATATGAAGAAACCACGCGGGCGGGACGTGCCGCGGGTGGCCGCTGCCATGGATCAACAGGTCCGGTCATCCCATTCCCTGCGCCTGCCGATACCTCATCCGGACACCGGTGTCCGCTGAAATGTCAGGCGGCCCGCCGGGTCACCGCGCACCGCCGCCTGCGGCGCGGGAATCAGGGAGCGATCGCCGGCCGTCGGCGGTCGCGCCGGATCGCATGAGTCTGGAGTGCAATGCCCGCGACGTCGTCCCACCAGGAAACAGAGCGCCGCCTGCGGCTTGCCGAAACGGCCGCCGTGCTCGCGCGCGTCGCCATCGTGTGCCTGCTGGTCTGGGTGGCGTACAGCTCCACGCAGGCCATGCGACGCGTCGAACGGTCCCAGGTGGTGCTGCACCGGCTCGAGCTGGTCCAGCGCGACATCCTCGAGGAGCGCGCGAACCGTCACGCGTACATGCTCACCGAAGACGCGGAGTCGCGCGTGGCGTATGCGGCTGCGGCGCAGCGGGCCGACGCGGACCTCGACACGCTCCGTCAGCTGACGCAGTTCGATCCCCTGCACACCGCCCGCATCGACTCCATCCGGGTCGCCTTCCGGGCCGCGGCGCGTCTCCGCACCGCCTCGCTCGCCGCAGCCACGCGCACCCACGCCGAGACGCGTGCCGTGCTCAACGCACCGGATCGTGCCCGGCTGCGCGCCGGCATCGCCCGACTCCTCGACCGCATGTCGGCCTCGGAACGCAACCGGCTGGCGGTCATGACCGCGGTGCAGCACCGCGGCCTCCGGGTGCAGGGCTTCTGCGCGCTGGCGGCCGTGCTCATCACCGCCATCGTGGGGATGACGACGCTGCGCTATCGCCGGCATCGCGCCGCGATGCTGCAGGCCAGCGCCACGACGTTCCGCCAGCTCGCCGAGGACAACCCGGACTGCGTGCTGGTGCACCGCGGCGGACAGCTGCTGTTCGCGAACGCCGCCGCGACCGCGGAGCTGGCCGGCACCCGCGCGATCGCGTCGCTCACGATCGACGACATCGTGCACCCGGACGACCATGAACTGATCCAGGCCCGCACCGCACACGTGCTCACGTCGCAGACGCCGACCACGCCGCTGGCGATCCGCTTCCTGCGGCACGACGGGACCGTGCTGGAAGCCGAGGCGCGCGGCGCCCCGATCGTGTTCGACGGTGCGGATGCGATCCAGGTGGTGCTGCGCGACCTCACCGGCCGGCGCGAGGCCGAGCGCGCGCTCCAACTCAGCGAGGCACGCTTCCGGGCCGTGCTCGGCGCGATGGCCGAGGGCGTCGTGCTGATGGACGAGACGCTCGCCATCCGGCTCAGCAATCCCGCGGCGCAGCAGATCCTCGGGTTCACGGCCGGTGAGATGGATGGACGCACCGCGTTCGATCCCGCGTGGCAGGCGATCGACGAGCACGGGAACGACCTCCTGGCCTCCGACCACTTCTGCACCATCGCCCTGCGCACCGCGCGACCGTCGTCCGGCGTGATGAGCATCACCCGCCCCGACACGGAGCGCGTCTGGATCTCGGTTCGCGCCGTACCGCTGTTCCAGCCGGAGGTGTCGGCTCCGTACGCCGTGGTCGTGACCTTCGAGGACATCACCCGCCAGCGGCAGGCCGAGGAGGAGCTGCGCCAGTCGCACAAGATGCAGGTGCTCGGCCGCATGGCCAGCGGCGTCGCGCACGACTTCAACAACCTGCTCACGATCATCCGGTCGTCGAGTGAACTCCTCCGCCTGGACGTGGGCACCGTGCCCGCCGCGGCGCAGACGCTGTCGGACATCGAGCTCGCAACCGACCGTGCCACGGCACTGACGGCGCACCTGCTCACCTTCAGCCGGCGGCAGCACATCGCGCCCGCCGTCATGCAGCCCGCGCCGCTGCTCCGCAACTCGGCGGCGCTGCTGCAGCGCATGGCCGGGGAGCAGGTCGCAGTGGAATTGCGCGTGGCACCGGCGCTGGAGCAGGAGTGGATCCGCGCCGACGCCGTGCGCCTGGGGCAGGTCCTGACGAACCTGGTGGGCAACGCGCGTGACGCGATGCCGCGCGGCGGCATGCTCCGGATCAGCTGCGATGTCATCGACGTCGGCGAGGCCATCACGCACCGGTTCGGCGTGGTGACGCCGGGCCGGCACGTGCGCGTGACCGTCGAGGACAACGGCAGCGGAATGACCGACGACGTGCTGGTCAACCTCTTCGATCCGTTCTTCACCACCAAGCCCCATGGCCGCGGCACGGGGCTCGGGCTGTCGATCGTGCACGGCATCGTGCACGAGGCCCAGGGCACCATCACCGTCAGCAGCAAGCCGGGGTTCGGCTCGTGCTTCACGGTGTACTGGCCCACCGCTGCCGCCCCCGACGCCAGCGACCCGGTTCCTCCCGCGAGGCCGCACCGCACGGACGCCACACCGGGCATCGGGCGCGGGCGACCGCCGCGGACGCGCGTCGCGGCACCGCCGGCGGCGGCGGGTCCCTTGCCGTCACCCGCAGATGCGCGACCGACGGTGCTGCTGGTGGACGACGACGAGAGCGTGCGGCGCGTGCTCTCCCGGCAGCTCGAGTCGGGCGGCTACGAGGTCCGCGTGGCCGGCGGCGGTCGCGAAGCGCTGGACCTCCTGCACGCGCCGGGTGCCGCCTACTGCGCGATGGTCACGGACGTGCGCATGCCCGGCATGAGCGGCATCGAGCTGGTGGAGACCATGCTCGCCGAGCACATCGACCTGCCGGTGCTGGTGGTGTCGGGACAGATGGACCGGCCGCTGCCCGATGCGTGGCCGGCCGATGCCGCGGTGAAGTTCCTGGCCAAGCCGATCAGCGGCGTGGCGCTGCGGCGGACCGTCGAGTCACTGATCAGCGAGCACGGCGCGGCGGCGGTGGCGGCAGGATCGGCCTGACGCCACGCCACGTCACACGCGTCACCGCATCAGGGCGGTGGCGCGGATCTGCTCCGCCTCGAGCGCGATGCGGTCGGCACGGTACTGCGCACTCCGCAGTGACTGCTCGGTGATGGTCTCGCCGTAGGTCGTGCGGAAGGCGGTTAGCAGCGGCGAGTACTTCGCGATCTCGTCCTCGAACTTGCGCGCGTCGCTCTTGAAGCCGTCAGTGCCCTGCGCGAGTGCGTTGTAGCCGGCGAAGAACACCGAGGTGAGCGTGTTGGCCCCACCGGCCCAGCGCCGCGTGTCCTCGGCTCGCGCCAGCTGGAAGGTGCCCGCGAGCAACGCCGTCGCGAGGGCGGCGATGCTGCGGCGGCGGCGGGCGTTGTCGCTCGAGTTGATGCGGTCACGCAGCTGCTCGAGCCGCTCGTCGAGCTCCTGCCCCGTGAGCGACGCGGCGGCGAGGAAGCGCGCATGGCCCGCCTGCTCGGTGCGCAGGCGCTCCGGCTCCATCCGGCCCCGCACGACCACGCGCGTCTTGCAGAGATCCGACTGGGCATTCTGCGCATCCACGGCGCGCCATTCGACCTCCACCAGGCGCTCGGCGGCGCCGTTCTCCACCGTGCCGTACGGAATCTCCCAGCGGTAGCCGCCCGAATCGACGCGCGCATTGGTGAGGTCGCGTTCGGGCCGGTAGCGGAGCGGGTCACCATTGGCGTCGGTGGCGGCCATCGGGAGCACCGTCGTCATGCCCTCGGCGGCCGTGACGGTCGCGATGGTGAGGGGACACTCGGGGCGCACGTTCAGGCCACTCACCGTGACGCCGAAGATCGCGGCCGCGATGTTGAGCCCATCGGAGGCCTCCACCTTGAACTGGTAGGTGGAGCCGTTGGAACTCGCGGAGAGCGGTGCGCGCCAGCGGAAGCGGCCCGTGGAGTCGACGGTGGCCGACGGGGAGCCGGGCGTGAGTTCCGTCACCGAGTAGCTGAGCGAGTCGCCGTCGGGGTCCGTGGCGCCGACCATGAAGTCCAGCGTGGTACCGGCCTGCACCTGCCGCGCCGAGATGCGGAGCATGGGCGCCCGCTGGGCGCGGTCCACGGTGAGCCGCACCTGTCGACAGGCCACGGTGGCGTCGCCGGCGCGTGCCGCGACGGTGAGGTAGTTGGCGCCCTCCATGCCGCGTCCCGGACGCCAGCGGAAGACGTTGCCGGCGTCCACCACTCCGCGATCAACGCCCATCGCGGCGAAGGAGATGCGACCGGCGGGTGCGTTGTTGAGGGACAGGCCGATGCGGACACTGTCCCCGACGAGGTATCTGACGCCGGGTTCGGCGTCGAGGGCGATGCTGGGTCCGCTGACGCGGATCGAGTCGGGGCCGGCGGCGGGGCACTCCGGCACCGGCGACTGGGCCAGCAGCGCGCCCGGGACGCAGGCGAGGAGCGCAAGGGCGACGGCAGTACGGCGGCTTTCGACACACGAACGACGCATCGAGTCAGAGCCTGTCAGGAGGGAGGGCCATGAGCGGGCAGCGGGCGTTGAGGCCACAAGATAATCCGGCCGGGTGGCGCGGTCCCCTGGTGCGTGCTTGCGGCGGCCGTGGTGGCGCACTTCACTTGGCGAGCGCCCCTGGTGGCGCCCCCTCCCTGCCGGAGCGTCGCGCATGCGGAACGGACAACGACGGAACGCCGGGCCGGCATCGGCCCGGACGGGACGGCTGCTCTGCAGCCTGGTACTCCTCGGCTGCGCCCGGGTGCCTTCCACGGCGGACTCCCTGGGTCCGCGGCTGGCGCTCGAGGCGCGCGTGGACGTGCAGGGTACCCGCACCCGCGAACCGATGGTGGTGCAGCACGGGTCAGGGGCGCTGCTGGTGGCTGGCTATGCCGTGCGCACCCAGGCGCTGTGGCGGAGCACCGATGGCGGCGCGCGCTGGGACAGTGTCGCGATCAGCGACGGGAGCAGCACCGCGGTCGGCAACTCCGACACCGACCTCGCCGTGGCACCGGACGGCACGATCTACTTCGCATCGATGACCTTCGACCGGAGCGTGGGTGAAGGGCGGCGGATCGCGATCGGCGTGTCGGACGACGCGGGTCGGAGCTTCCGCTGGACGGTGCTCTCCACCACACGGTTCGACGACCGTCCCTGGGTGAAGGTGGCCCCCGACGGCTCGGCGCACGTGATCTGGAACGACGGCAGCGGGGTGCGGTATGTGACCAGCCGTGACCGCGGCCGCACGTGGACCGACCGGCCGCGCATCAGCGCCCGTGGCGGGTCGAGCCATCTCGCGATCGGGCCCGGGGGCGTGATGGCGGTACGGGTGGCGCCGGTGTCGGCATCGGGGAACCGCTTCGATGCGAAGGCCGACCAGCTGCTGGTGAGCAGCGATGGTGGCACGACGTGGGTGGCGCGCATGGTGCCCGGCCGGCCGACGTGGCGGGCGGGTGACCTCTCGCGCTGGGTGGAGCCGCTGGCGTGGGATGCCCGCGGCGCGTTGTACGCGGCGTGGGCGGAGGACTCGACGCTGTTGCTGGCGCGGTCGGCAGACCGTGGCAGCACCTGGCAGACCTGGGTGGTCGCCCGTGGCGGCGACACGCCCTACTACCCGTTCCTGATCGCACAGGGAGATGGTGCGCTGGCCGTGACCTGGCATGCGGGTGAGGGTGAGCGGCTGCGCTGGCACGCCGCCCGCATCGAGGCCGGGGCGCGGATGCGGGCACCGAAGATCCGTCGCTCGTCGCCGCTGCCGTTGGACGCGTTCCGCTGGGATCCGCAGGCGGCCGGGCCGACGGCGGCGGCGCCGGTGCGCGCGCCGGCGGGGGAGTATCTCGCGGCGGTATTCCTCGCGGACGGCGGGGTGGGGGTGGTGACACCGGTGCAGACGCCCACGCGGGACGGGTTCACGTGGTGGAAGTTCCGGTGAGGTGCTGGTGGGAGTTCAAGGGGACGGGGATCTTGAGTTCAAGGGGACGGAGATCTTGAACCACGTGCCGGTTCAAGGGGACGGGGATCTCGAGTTCAAGATCTCCGTCCCCTTGAACGGCATCCCCATGGGAAGACGCGTTCAAGATCCCCGTCCCCTTGCACGGTCTCATTGAACGAACGCCCCGCGACGATCTGCCGGCCCTCCACCCCACCTCACTCGCTTGCGCATGCTCCTCCCGCTGCTCGCGCTGCTCCAGCAGCCTGCTCCCCCGCCGCCGCCCCGCACGGTCACCGACCCGGGCGTCGTGGCCGTGGGCCAGCGCGTCACCCCCGCCGGGGTGCAGACGGTGTTCGGCGGCCGCGTGGCCTCGGTCCGGTTCGGCGCGACGCCGGGTGAGGTATGGGCCGCCGTGCCGGGCAGTGCGTGGCGCATGGCGTGGCGGGACAACCGCGTCGTGGCGCGCGCGGAGTTCGCGGGTCGACCGGGCGTACACGGCATCGCGATGGATCCGGTCACGCGACGCGTGCTCGTGAGCTCGGTGAGCAAGCTCCCCGCCGCCGTCGCCGCCAGCCGCACGCCGGGCGGACCGCCGCTGGAGCGCGCGAAGTCGGTGGCGCAGCTCGTGGCCTACGACACCGACAGCGCCGCGACGATCACCATGCAATCCGGCCCGCTGGGCGACTTCATGGCTGGTGCACCGGCCATCGCGGCCACGCGCGGTGCGGACGGGCATCGCGTGGCCGTGCTGCCACTTCCCGCCGACGACAAGCTGGTCGTGCTCGACGCCGAGAACGGCACCACGCTGCGCACGGTGGCCCTCGGCGTGCTGCCCATCGCCGCGGTGCTCTCACCCGACGGGGCCGTGGCCTGGGTGAGCGTCTTCGGCGGGCCGAAACCAACGGGGCGGCAGCGGCGCGCCACGCAGTGCTGCGATCCCGCCGCCGAGCCGGTGCGTGTCGACGCGCGCGGGATCGCGTTGCCCGGCACGGTGGATCGTATCGACGTGACGACCGGCACCGTCACCCACCGCATTTCGGTCGGGGCACACCCCACCGGGCTGGCCTGGGACGAGGGACGCCAGCGGCTCTACGTCGCCAACGGCAACAGCGATGCGATCAGCGTGATCGACACCCGCCGCAACACCCTCGTCGCCACCATCGCGATCGCCCCGTTCCGCGAGCGCCGCATCGGCCTCACACCGACGGCACTCGCGCTCGCGCCGGATGGCGGCACGCTGTACGTGACGCTCGGCGGCGCGAATGCCGTGGCCGTGTACGACGTGCGCGACGCGGGGGCCACGCTGCGCGGCCTGATCCCCACCGGCTGGTACCCCAGCAGCATCGACGTCAGCGCCGATGGCACCACGCTCGCCGTCGGCACGCTCTTCGGCGTGGGTGCCGGCACCGGCCGCACCGCCGGCCGCGACGGACGCTACGTCTTCGCGGAGCGCGGCTCGCTGAACGTGATCCCGGTGCCGACCGACGCCGCGCTCACCGCGTACACCACCAGCGTGGCGGAGAACAACCGATTCCACCTCGCCAGCGGGCCGGCGGCGCCGTCGATCACGCCGCGTGCCGGTGTGGTGGCGCGCGCGGTGCCGGAACGGCCCGGCGAGGCAAGCCTGATCCAGCACGTGGTGTACATCATCCGCGAGAACCGTACCTACGACCAGGTGCTCGGCGACATCGGCAAGGGGGCCAGCGACTCCTCGCTCACGATGTACGGCCGCGATGTCACGCCGAACACCCATGCCCTCAGCGAACAGTTCGTCCTGCTCGACCACTTCTTCGCCTCGGGCGGCAACTCCGCCGACGGACACAACTGGCTGACGCAGTCGCTGGAGACGGCCTACCCGATGTGGCCCCTGTACTCCGGCCGCAGCTACCCGAGCGAAGGCAACGACCCCCTCACCTACTCGTCCGGCGGCTTCCTCTGGGAATCGGCGATGCGACTGGGACAGCGCGTGGTGAGCTTCGGCGAGTACGCGCCGGCGCCCAGCGATTCCGTGCCGGCGATGCGCGCGCGGCTGATGGCGATGTTCCGCGATTCGACCACGTACAGCGCCGCGCTGGCCCGGCGCACCCTCGCGCGCACCTACACCACCCGCAGCGAGATCCCGAGCCTGGACCGCATCCTCGTGCGCGAGTATCCCGGGTGGACGCAGGAGGTGCCCGACGTGGTGAAGGCGGACGTGGTGCTCGAGCACCTGAAGGAATGGGAGGCGGCGGGGCGGATGCCGAACCTCTCGCTGATCATCCTGCCGAACAACCACACGCAGGGCACGAGCCCCGGCTGGTGCACGCCCGCCGCCTGCGTCGCCGACAACGACCTGGCACTCGGCCGCCTGGTGGACGCGCTCAGCCACTCGTCGTTCTGGAAGTCGATGGCGATCCTCGTGGTCGAGGACGACGCGCAGAACGGCGTGGACCACATCGACGGGCACCGCACGGTGGCACTCGCGATCAGTCCATACGCGCGACGCGGCGTGATCGACAGCACGTTCTACAGCCAGCCCAGCATGGTGAAGACCATCGAGCTGATGCTCGGCCTGCCGGCGCTCACGATGTTCGACCTCGTGGCCACCGACATGCGCGCGAGCTTCATCGGTCCCGGCGAGGCGCCCGACTTCACGCCGTACCGGGTGCGGCAGCCGCGCCAGTCGCTGTACGACGTGAACCTGCGGGTGGGCGAGATCACCGGACCCGATGCCGCGGCCCGTCGTGCCGCTGCGGTGGCCAGCGCGCGGATGAACTTCCGCGAGCCTGACGCCGCGCCGACGGAGCGGCTGAACCGGATCCTGTGGGCCGAGTCGAAGGGGTGGCGCGTGCCCTATCCGGAGGTGAAGCGGTCGCTGTTCTTCCCGCTGGCGGTGGACATCGAGGATGAGGACCGCGAGGAGCGTGCGGAGCGGCGCGCCGTGCGACCGGTCCGGAAGCCGGCGCGTGACAGGCGGTGACCGTGACACCCACGCACGGCCCCGATACAGGCGACGCCCCGAAGCCGTGAAGCTCCGGGGCGTCGCACTGCAACGGACGGGGACGTGCGATGCGGCTACGGATTGCGATCCGTGCACCCCTTGAAGTTCGGGTTGTTCCGCTCGTCGGTGACGACCGGCAGGTTCACGTCCACGCCGTAGCTCCCGCCCTTGTAGTGCACGCCTTGCGGGAAGGTGCTGGCGGCCGTGCGGCCATACTGGCGGATGAGGCGGCGCAGGTCACCGAGCCGCTGGCCGCGCGAGAAGGTCCAGAAGGCCTTCTCGCGGAAGAGCAGTGCGAGCCGTGCGTCATCGGTGCCCGGGTCGACCAGCGCCGGCAACGCCGCCGGCGAGACCTCGCCGAGCTTCGGCGGGGCAGCGCGCAGGGCATTCAGGATCGTCAGCCAGCTGCCGCTGCCGTTCTTGAGTTCCACTTCCGCCTCGACCAGCCGGGCATCGATACCGTTCGCCACGTCCACGGAGGTGAGCTGTCCGTAGATGGTGGTGGTGCGGGCATACGTCTGCCCATCCTGGCCGTTGATGGCGCCGGTGGTCGGGATGGTGGTGGGAATGCGCGGATCGCGCGACGACGCGAAGGGCAGCGCATTGGCGACGGGGATGTTGCGGGCATTCCCCTCCACGCTGTCACCCACGCTGTAGCGGCGTGAGCTCAGCCCCTGCCCCCAGAGTGTGTTGGTGCCGGTGGTGAGCGAGAACGTGTGCTGGTAGGCGAACGCCGTCGGGATGCCGGCGACGAAGGTACCGGCGCCGGTGAAGTCGGCGACGGCCAGCGCCACGCGCGCACGCGCCACGCGGGAGGCCCGGTTGATCAGCGTGCTCTGGGCGTCGGTGCCGTTCGCGAACGCGATCGCCGAGTCGAGGGACGCCGCGGCCAGCGCGAAGACCGCCGCGTTGGACAGGGGTGCGCTGTTCTCGGGCGGGATCCCGCCGGTGGCCCCGATCGGGATGCCGTTGCAGAAGTCGAGCGCGAGCTGCATTTCGGAGTAGCCCCGGGCGAGGTACATCTCGGCGATGCTGGCACGGGCCGTCGGGTTGAACTGCGTCAGCGCCTCGAGCGCGGCGTTGGCGCGGGTCCGCACGCGATAGAGCACGCGCAGCTGCGTGGTGACGGACCCGTTCTGCTCGCGGATGCGCCGCTGGTCGGTCTCGTCGTTCTCGATGAAGGTGGAGCTGGTGGCCCACTCGTCGGCCAGCAGGCCGCCGAAGAGCCAGGTGCTCTCGCCGGCGCCGGTGCTGGTGCGGAACGTGGCCACCGCACCGTTGGCCAGCGCGTTGGCGGCTTCCAGCGAGTTGACGTTGGCCGGGATGATGATGTCCGGGTCGGTGACGGAGAGCAGGCGGTCGTTGGCCGCCTGGCAAGCGGTGAGCGAGAGCAGGACAGCGGCCGCGGTGCCGAGGCGCACCCGCGAGGAACGCCGGCCCGTCATGTTCGTCGTGTTGATGAGAGACATGGGTCGTGGCTCCTAGTAGCCGAGATTGAAGCGGAACGTGAAGTAGCTCGGCGGGGCGATGGTCTGGAACTCGGACGGCGCATCGGTGCCGCTGGTGGTGTTGAAGCCCGACTCCGGGTCGGCGCCGCGGTACTTGGTCCAGAGGCGCAGGTTCCGGCCGGCGAGCACCACCGACAGGCTGCGGGCCTTCAGCAGGCGTGAGGCCAGCGCAGGCGAGAACGTGTACTCGAGCGAGGCCTCGCGCAGCCGGACGAAGCCGCCCTGCTGCAGGAAGCCGTCCAGCGAGCGCACGACATGCTCGTTGGCCGCGATGTTGGTGGCCTGGTCGATGAGGTCCGCGTCCAAGTTGTTGCGGCCGCTGCAGTTCGGGCGGGTGCAGCGGATGCGATCGGTGTTGTTGTACCACAGGTTGCCGCGCCGGATGTCCCACATCGTGTTGAAGCGCAGCTTGTGGTTCAGGAACTCGAAGCCGTTGGTGACGGTGGTGTTGTAGCGCGGCGTGGCATAGCCGCGGAACACCGACGTGTCGGCCACGAACACCTCGTTCCGCGCGGTGTCGGCATAGTAGGTGAGCAGCCCGTCGCCATTCTTGTCCTGCCAGCCGAGGATCGGCTGCGCCCAGTAGCCGGCGATGGGATAGCCGGCCACGGTGCGGGTCACGGTGCCGATCTGTGGCGGCGTGTCACCCAGCGACTGCACCACGTTGGCGTTGCCTGACGCGGAGACGTTCACGTCCCACGTGAAATACGACCGGTTCATGATCTGCGCCGTGACGCCCAGTTCCCAGCCGCTGTTCTTGACCGAACCGAGGTTGCGGAGCTGGGTGGTGACCGAGCCGTACGACGGCGGCAGCACCGCGGCGATGAGGGCGTCCTTGGTGATCTTGTGGTAGTACGTGACGTCCAGGCTGAGGCGGCTGTTGAACATGTTCGCCTCGAACCCGGTCTCGTTCTCCGTCGAGCGTTCCGGCTTCAGGTCCGGGTTGCCGAGCGCCGACTGCACCAGGGTGGGCTGGTCGGCGTTCTGCAGGTTGGTGGTGCCAGCGCCGAAGAAGAGGAGGGCGTCGTTCGGGCCCGGCTGCACGCCGGACTGCCCGTACGCATACCGCAGGCGCAGCGACGTGAGCCACGAGGGCGACTTGAACCAGTCCTCCCCGGAGATCAGGTACGATGCAGAGGCCTTGGGATAGACGATGCTCTGGAAGTTCGTGCCGAAGGCCGAGTTCTGGTCACTGCGGACGGCGGCAGTGAGGAAGAGCCGGTCATTGATGGAGAGGGCCTGCTCCACGAACACACCGAACGTCTTGGTGATCGTGGTGGCCTCGGAGACCGACGGCGACGTGCCGGACCCCACGTTCTGCGACGCCGGCGCGAGCTGCGTGGAGCCGGTGGACGCGAGGGCACTGCGGAATCCGATGTACTGCGCACCGGCGGTGGTCTTGTGCGACAGGCCGAACAGCCGGTACTGCGCCGTCGAGCCGACATCCACGGTGAGGTTGTTGGTGGACACCCGGCCGATGCCGCGCGAGCCGAGCCGCGTGGTGGCCGTCAGCGGCGGTCCCTCACCGCGATAGAGCAGGTTCTCGTCACTGAGCGAGGTGAAGTCGTTGCCGACCGTGGCGCGGTTGGCGAGCCAGGTGAACGGCCGCCAGTTCGCCTGCGCCGACCAGATGAACCGGTTCACCGCCTGGGCCGTGTTCTCCTGCCAGGAGTAGCCGGGCGTCCAGGCGCGATAGCCGTTGAGTGGGGTGCCCAGGCCGCTGACGGTGCCGTTGGCGCGGGTGCCCGGCCCGCCGAACACCTGCGAGCCCAGCCCGGCGGTCGCGTTCGACTCGAGCGAGTACCGCTGCGCGATGTTGATGAAGTTGGTGGCCATCCCCAGCTCGAGCTTCGGCGAGATGGTCGCGTTCAGGTTTGCACGCAGCGAGCGCCGGTTCATCTGGTTGGGTCGGTCGGTCCACGAGCGGATCGGAAGGCCCACCGAGTCGAAGCGCGCGCGCTCGAACTCCGGGAGTTCCAGCACGCCGACCTCGTGTTCGTCCTCGGCGGCCACGAAGTAGCGCACCGCGTCGCTGCCGCCCGAGACCTGCACGCCCACCTGGCGGCGGTTGCCGGTGGAGAGCGGCGTGAGGTCCTTCTCCTCGAAGATGTTCAGCGAGCTGGTGGAATCGGCCAGGCACTCCCCGGTGCCGACGCGCTGCAGGTTGCAGAACGCCCGCGACGAGACGGTCTCGGTGGGACGTTTGCCCCAGAGGCTGTAGGCGGTTGGATAGGTGTTGCGATCCACGACCGTGCCGCCCTCGCTGTACACCGACCAGCGCGGGGCGCCGGCGCGGCCCTTCTTGGTCGTCACGAGGATCACGCCGTTGGCGGCGTCGGTGCCGTAGAGCGTGGCGGCCGACGGACCCTTCACGATCTCGATGCTCTCGATCTCGTCGGGGTTCAGGTCGCCGATCCGGCTGGCGTTGTTGCCGCCGGTGTTGCCGCCCACGCCGTTGCCGGTGGGGGCGTTGAAGTTCTGGTTGGTGCTGGTCATGCGGATGCCGTCGATGATCCAGATCGGCTCGTTCGACAGGCTCACCGAGTTGCTGCCGCGGATGCGGATGCGGGCACCGGTGCCGGTCTGCGTGCCGCTGGTCACCGTGACGCCGGGCGCGCGGGAGTTCAGCAGGTCGTTGAGGTTGGCCACCGGAGCCGACTCGACGAGGCTGGCCACGTCGATGTTCGCGGTCGCGTTGCCGATCTCCTCGCGCCGCTGCTCGCCGGTGGCGGTGGTGACGACGGCAGCGAGTGCGATGGCCGCCTGGTTCATCGCGACGTCCACCGTCGCGGTGGCGCCGGCGGTGACGGTCACGCGGCGCGTCTGCTCGGCGTACCCCACGCGCAGCACGCGGACGGTGTAGGTGGCCGGCGCCACGTTGCGGAAGGTGACGCGGCCGTCGGCCAGCGTCTGGTTGGCGATGTTCGTGTTCAGGATGAACACACGCGCAGACTCAACCGGTCGCTGGTCGGCCGCACTGGTGACCCGCACGACGACGGTCCCGCCCGCAGGTTGCTGCGCGCGCACAGGGAGGGCGGCGAGCGCCAGCAGCGCCGCCAGCGCCGCGGAACGGCGCCAGTAAGTGGACATGACTGAGTCTCCAGGGTGGGTGGGAGCGCCCGGTGTGGTGGCCACCGGGGTGCAGCAGGACCTCGACCTTCCGACGCCGTCACGGCGTCACGTGCACCTGCACGACCACGTTCACAGGCACGAGCACCGACCGGTCGCCGGGCAGCCGCGCCTCAGGGCACTGCCGCCGCCGGACGCGCCGGCGTCGGTTCCTCCACCGTGCGCAGCACGTCGCGCCACGCGAAGCGATGCCCGGAGTTCCGGACCCAGTAGTCCATCCACGCCATCTCGGCCGTCGCCTTCAGCAGCTGGTTGCGCGCATCCGGGATGCCGTGCGTGTTGCCGGGATAGACGTAGAACTCCGTCGGCACGCCAAGGCGCTTGAGTGCCATGTGCAGCCCCTCGCTCTCCGGGCGTGGTACGCGCGGGTCCCCGTCCACCACGTGGATCATCGTCGGCGTCTTCGCGTTCCGGATGTACGCCGCCGGCGACTGCTTCCACCAGTGCAGCATGTCGTCCCAGTACATCTTGTCGCCCAGGTACCACTGGCGCCCGCGCTGCGTGTCGCTCTCGCCGTACATCGAGATCCAGTTGTAGACGCCGGCACCGGTGGAGATCGCCTTGAAGCGGGTGGTGTGCGTCAGGATCCAGTTGGACCAGTGGCCACCGGCGCTCCACCCCAGCACCCCCATCCGCGTACTGTCCACCAGGCCGCCGCGGATCAGGTGGTCCACCCCGGCCATGATGTCCTCGTAGCCCTTCGTGAAGTAGTCACCCTGGCTCTCGATCTCGAACCGCTGACCGTAGTTGGTGCTGTTCCGGTAATTGGGCAGCAGCACCATGTAGCCAGCGCCGGCGTACACCTGCGAGCCGTATCCGCCGTTGAACGTGAGCACGTCGGCGGACTGCGGCCCGCCGTGGATGGAGACGATCAACGGGTAGCGCGTGCCAGCCTGGTACCCCACGGGCTTCACCAGCACCCCACCCACCGGCGTGCCATCCCTGCCCCGCCAGGTGATCTCCTCGGCCGCGCCGAGAGCACGGTCGCGCACCCACGGATTCGCGTCCGTGAGCTGGACCCAGGTGCCGCGCTCGGCGATGGCCCGGGACGAGGGCACTGCGAAGATCGTCGCCGGCATCCGCGGATCGCTGCGCGTGATGAAGATCCGGTCGGTGTCGTCATCCTGCGTGGCGCGCAGGCTCGCCTGCTCCGCGGTGAGCGGCGTCACGCGATTGGCGGCGATGTCCAGCGCGGCCACCTGGTCCGTCGCCTTGATCCCGACGTTGAAGTAGATCGTGCCGCCGTCAGGCGCCCAGAAGCCGATCGTCACGGGCCCGTCGAACCCGGCGCCCAGCTTCCGGAACGCGGCGCCCTTCGCGGCGACCTCGCGCAGGTACACGCGCAGGTTGTGGCGCATGATGAAGTCGTCCGGCGCCGAGAACGCCACCAGCCGACTGTCCGGCGAGAAACTCACGCTGCTCTCACCGATCTCGCGGTTGGTGGTCAGTCGCTCCACCACACCGGAGGACACGTCCAGCAGGTACAGGTCAGCGAAACCGTTCTGCTCGAGGATGTTGCGCTCGAACCGGCTGGTGCTCAGGCCGTGGAAGCCGATCCAGCGTCCATCCGGCGACAGGCTCATGTCGCCGACGCTGTAGGTCGAGTCACGCGTGAGCCGCGTGGTGCGCTGCGTCTCCACGTCCAGCGCCCACAGGCTGTAGAGCGGGGTCTCCGCGTTCCGCACCCGCACGTCGAAGCGCTTCTCGAGGCGGAGCCGCTCGTCGCCGTCCACGGTGTCGGGCGCCGCGTAGAAGATCCGGCGTCCGTCGGGCGAGAAGCGCCACAGGCCCACCCCGGTGGGGTGCCGCAGCAGCGGCGTCGCGGCAACCGGCGAGCCGGCCAGCAGCGTCGAGACAGGCAGCACGAAGAGCTGTTCCTGGGTCGCGATGCCGGAGCGATAGGCCAGCCACTTCCCATCGGGCGAAAAGGCGAACGTAGTCACGCCGTCCTTCGCGTCGGTGATGCGGCGCGCCTCGCCGCCGTCGGGGCGCATGAGGTACAGCTGCGATGACGCGCCACCCATCCCGCCGCCAGCTGCCGGCGGCGGATACTGCATGCCCGGACCCGCCGTGGGGAGTGTGCTGCCCCGCGGCGCGCCGCCACCGCCGGCCGGTGCATCACGGTCGGAGAGGAAGACGAAGAAGCGCCCGTCCCTCGACCAGGCGGGGTTCGTCTCGTTCTTCTCGGCGGTGAAGGTGAGCTGGCGTGCGCTGGCAATGCCTTGCGAGAGCGACACGAGGTGGAGATCCGACTGACGACGCGCCTCCTTCCAGTCGGGCGTGCTCGTCACGTACACCGCCCACTTGCCATCCGGGCTGGGCACCGGCACCTGCACCTGGCGCATGGACTGCATGTCCAGCCAGGTCATCGGGCGCGGCGCGGGCGCGGCACCCTGCTGCGCCGCGAGAGCGGCCGGCACGAGTAGCGCCCCGGTGTGCAGCGCGGCGGCGCACGCGGTGTGCGCGACACGGAACGACCAGCGTGAGGGCGTGCGCGATGGAGCGGTGCGCTGCGATTGCATCGGCGGGCGGGAAGCGGGGAGGCGAGCAGCCGGCATCGACGGGTGACCTGCGGCGCGAGGGAGGCGCGCCCTGACGAACCTGCGCGAACCGGTCACGTCGCGCAAATGGGCAACGCGTGCCCTCCCGAAGTCGTTGGTGCCGTCGGCTGCCCCCCGCCTGTCATGGCAATGGCGCCGCCGCCCCGGGCGCGACGGCTGACCCCGGCGTCGCTCGCCCGCTAGGATTCAGCTTCGCCGATCACCGTCGCCCACCCTGCTCCATGCCCTCTCGCTCCAACCCGAAGCCCGCCGCGCACCCGAAGCCGGCCGCCGCCGCACACGCGGCCGCGAAGAAGGCACCCGCTGCCAAGCGGTCCCGCTCACGCCGCGGACGCGGTGGCGGCGGTGGGGCCGCCAGCCAGGAAAGCGCGCTGTCGTCGATGCCCACCGGCCGCGCGGCGTATGCCGAGACGCGGCGCTGGCTGGTCGCGCGGCACGGCAACACCTGCGCCTACTGCGCCCGCAAGGTGCGCGCGCAGGAGATCACGCTCGACCACGTCGCGCCGCGCCGCGGCATGACGGCCTATGACCGACGGGACAACCTCGTCCTCTGTTGCCTCGCCTGCAACATCGCGAAGGCCGACAAGACGACCATGGCATGGCTGCTCGCCAAGCGCAACCGTGCCGTGCAGCTCATCCGCTTCGGCGGCCACCTGAGCGAGGGACTGGTGGAGATGGCCCGCGACCTCGCCGGTCCCGAGGGCGTGGCCCTGGCCGAGCGGCTCTCCGATCCCGACTATCCGTACTCGGACTGACAGCACAGCGGGGTCGCGCGGCGGCTGGCTGCCACGCGACCCCGCCGTGCCGCCCTGCACCGCCCGCTAGAAGGCGCTGAGGGTCGACGAGTCGTCGTCGTCGAACGGGATCAGGTCCGCGGCGCGGCCGGCCTTGCTGCCGGACAGCGCCGGCTCGGACACCGGCATCGGGTTCCGCCGGCCTGCTCCACTGCGCGGAATCGGCGGCGCCGGTCGCGCCTGCGACGGACGGGGACGCACCACCGGTCGCGCCGACTCGCGCACCGGATCACGGCCCGCCGCGCGCGTGAGTGTGAACTCCGACACCGTGTCGCGCAGGGTCTGCGCCTGGCTCTCGAGCTCGGTCGCGGCGCTCGCGGATTCCTCCGCGTTGCTCGCGACCTGCTGCGTGACACCACTGATCTGGTCCACGGCCTGCTTGATCTGCGACACCCCCTCCACCTGCTGCTCGGTGGCGGCGGAAATCTCGGCCGTCACCAGTGCCACCTTCTCCACCCGGTCGTTGATGCGGTGCAGGCTCTGCATCACCTCGCCATTGATCGCCACACCCCGATCCGCGCTCATCTGGCCCTGCTCGATGAGGGTGGCGGTGTTCTTCGCGGCTTCCGCGGCCCGCAATGCCAGCGAGCGCACCTCCTCGGCCACCACCGCGAAACCGCGTCCGGCGTCACCCGCACGCGCCGCCTCGACGGCGGCGTTCAGCGCAAGCAGGTTAGTCTGGAACGCGATCTCGTCGATGGTCTTGACGATGCGCGCAGTGTCCGCGCTGGACTTGCGGATCTCCTCCACCGCCTGGGTGAGCCGCTCCATCCGTGCCGTGCCCTCGGCCGTGTCACTCTTCGCACTGGCCGCGAGCGCGCGGGCCTCACCGGCGTTGGAGGCACTCTGCTGCGCCATCGACGCGAACATGTGCACGCTGGCCGACACCTGCTGCAGGCTGGCCGCCTGCTCACTCGCGCCGCTGGCCAGCGCCTGCGCGGCGCCGGTGATCTGCCCGCCTGCCGACGCCACCTGCTCGGCGGCCGCGTTGACCTGCACCAGTGTCTGATCGAGGTTCTCGACGGCGGAGTTGACGGCCGACTTGATCGCCGCGTACGCGCCCTGGTAGTCGCCGGTCATCCGCACGCTCAGGTCCCGCTCCGCGACACGCGCGAGCACGGCCTGCACCTCACCGACCGGCGCTGCCACCGCGTCGAGCGTGCCGTTCATGCCGGCGACCAGGTCGCGGAACGCGCCGGCGTACTTCATGGCGTCGGCACGATCGTTCAGCGCACCGGCCTGTGCCCCAGTGGCGAGCGTCTGGGTCTCCGTGACGAGGTCGCGCACCACCGACTGCGTGCCCTGCAAGGCGGCCATCGTGGCCTGCATGTCGCCGAGCATCAGGTCCACGCTGCGTGAGAGGTCACCCAGCTCGTCACGCCCGGTGTCGCGCAGCGGCTCGACGTGCGCCGTGACCGTCGCCGTGAGGTCGCCCTGCGCCATGGACTCCAGCGCGCGACGCATCCCGGTGAGCACCTTGGACTGCACCTCGGACGCCAGCGTGGCCACGCCAGTGACCGTCCGGCTGATCCGCGAGGCGATCGAGAGCGAGATCACCACGCCGAGGACGATGCAGACGGCGATCAGCGCGATCACCGTGAGCCGGCCGGCGTGGAAGGTGCTGGTGGCCTCGGCGGTCGAGGCCGCCGCGCCGTCGTTGTTGAACTTCACGATCGCAACCAGCGCCGTGTCCATCGCATAGAAGAGCGGACGCGACTCCGTCACCATCCGTGCCTGCGCGATGTCGAGCTGCCCGGAGGAGCGGATGAAGGTGAGCTGGTCCCAGTGCTTCTCGAGCACCGCCAGCCGCTGCGTGAAGAGCGCATAGTTCGCGCTGTCGGCCGTCGTGACGATGGTCGGCTCGTACTCCTTCATCGCGGCGCCGAGCGCGGCACGCGCCTCCTCGAGCTGCGCGACGCCGATCTTCTCGCCGGCCTCCGAGGAATCGGCGAGGAAGCGGAACTGCGCGATGCGGAACTCCAGCGCGGCGGTCCGGATGTCGCGCGCCGCGTCCACGCTCGGCATCCAGTAGGTCGTGATCCGCTCCGTGGCGCCGTTCATCGTCGCCATCTCGTAGACGGCGAAGCCGCCGAGCAGGGTCGTGAGGGTGAGCACGCCGCCAAAGGCCACCAGCAGCCTGGCGCGAAGCTTCAGGTTCGAGAACCACTGCATCAAGATCGTCTCCGGACGACGGGTAGGTGGCCGACTGCACTGCCGGACGGCCTGTCTCAATTGTCGGCGCCCGACGGGCGAACTTGAGGTCGTCACATCGCCCCCAGCGGGGGGCGGACGTCGCGTGCGAGGCACGTGCGCCATGCGTTTCGCATGGCGGTGCCAGGCTGCCATCACGGCCGAGCGGACAGGGACCGGAAGTACTCGTCCACCATCGCCCGGTACCGGGCCGGCACTCGGCCCGACCCGCCGAGCGCTGGCCCGCCGGCGTCCGGGGCGCCGAGCTTGCGGCGCAGGGCGAATTCGAAGGCCTTCAGGTTCTCGACCACCCCTCCGCGCAACTGCGCCAGCGCGGCGGAGTCGCCGAGCACCTGCGCGCCGTCCAGGGCGTCGAGGCGCGTGATGGCGCGATCCAGCTCACGGGTGTCGGCGCCGGTACCCTGCAGCGTGCGACGAAGCTGCCGTGCCGCCGCGCCCTGCGCCGCCAGCTCGCGCGAAAGCTGGCGCGCGTCATCCGACAGGCGTCCCGCGCCGCCACCGCCACCCGGGGCGCCCTGCCCGGCACCGCCACCCTGCGCGGAGCGTCCCTCCGGCGCGCCGCCGCCGGCGGTACCCTCAGCCGGTGCAGCAGCGCCGGGTGAGCCAGCGCGGGGTGAGCCAGCGCGCTCACGCACGCGATCGTCGAGTGAGCTGAGGCCGCGCACGAGGTCTCGCGCCTGCGCCAGCGCCCGCGTTGACCGCTGCGACGAGTCGCGTCCCTCGCGCGCGGCCACCGCGGCACCGGCCACGCGCTGCTCGAGGCTGTCCAGGTCCTGCTGGATCGAGCGCTCCAGGTTCCGCGCATACTCACCCGAGCCGCGGGACCGCAGCACGTCGCGCGAGAACCGGATCTTCTCACCTACGCGCGATGACCGGATCGAGGCCGCGGCGTCCTGCGCGGCGCGGGCGGCACGGGGATTGGCGCGACGGTTCTCACGTGCGAGCCGGTCGAGATCAGCCGCGAGCGCAGTCACGCCGGCTTCCATCTCCTGCTTCCGTGCATCGAGTGTGCGCTGCTGTTCGACGCGCGTCGTTCCCGTCGCGGCCATGTCGCGCACGTCACGCTGCACTGCGCGCTGCGACTCGGCCAGCGCGCGCGCACGATCGGTGGCGCCGCCGATCCCCGCGCTGGCGGCCGCACCACGTGCGGACTCCAGCGCGCGCCGTGCGGACTCGAGCCGCTCGGCCGCTGCCTGTGCCGCGGCGCCGCCCTGCGTGGCACCGCCGCCGCTGCCACCCGATGCCGCCGAACGGCGCATCGCGTCAGCCGCCTGGCGCATCTCCTGCGCGGTCTGTGACAGCGCCGGCGACTGCTGCTCGCGCGCGAGTCGCTCCAGTTGACGGGCGGCAGCCTCCGTCTCCTCGGCGAGCTGGCGCTGCGACGCACCACCCGCACTGCCCTGCTGCCCCTGCGATGCGCGCTGCCGCGCCAGTTCCTGCTGCTGCCGCGCGGCGAGCCGCTTCAGCCGTTCCAGCGTCTCGTCGGCCTGCCGCGCGCCACCCTCCTCACGGGAGCGCTGCACCTGGTCGTACTGGTTGCGCATCTTGTCGGTCTGCAGCTCGAGCAGGTCGGCCAGGTCCGAGGCGTTGCCGCCTCCACCGCCGCCGCCACCGCCCTGCTGCTGCATGCTCACCTGCACCTCGCGGAAGGCCGCCTCGGCCTTCTCCAGCCACTGCAGCGCGCGCTGTTCCGGTGCCAGTGCGTCACCGGTGCGGCCCTGCACCAGCAACTCCTCGGCCGCCTTCATCTCGGTGCCCGCCTTCGGCAGCACGTCGGCCAGCACACGGAAGTTGCTGTCGGCCGCCTGCGCCGCCGGACGCGCCACCCGCCGCAGCAGCGCCTCGAGCTCCGCCCGGAGACGCCCCTGCGAGAGGTGCAACGTGCTGAGGTCACCGCGCAGCGCGGACGCGCCGGCGGTGGCGCGATCCCGTTCCGTCCGGAATGTGGCCGCCACGATGTCGCGCTGCCGCTGCACGAGTGAACCCGGATTCATCTCCTGGGGCCCGCCGGCCTCGCCGCCGCCGCCCTGCTGGTTCTGGCGATAGTCGCGCCGGAACGGCCGGATGGTGAGGAACTGGATGTCGCTCACGCCCGCCTTCGGGCGTGGACGCTGGTCGTTGTCCAGCACCCGCGCGTAGTAGCTCACCACGTCACCCGCCGCGAGCGACATCTCCTCCAGGAACAGCGTGTGTGCCGCGATGACGTCACGCGGGCGCACGCCGGTGCCGCCGGTGAGCGTGACCACCGTCTCGGCGCCACCGTTCACGCGGTACAGCAGCTCCAGCCGCCCGACACCATAGTCGTCGGACGCCTCGACCTGGATGAAGACCTCGTCCACACTGGTCGGGCGGAGGTCGCGGCCCGGCTGCCGGATGCGGACCTCGGGCGCCGCGTCCTCGAGTGCGTCCACGATGTACTCGACCGTGCCCCGCACCACGGTGCCATCGGGCGCCGTGAGCTCCACGCGGTAGAACCCGTCGCGGCGCACGCCGAACTGCGCGGTCACGGTGGAATCGTCCAGCCGCGTGAGCGGCACCGGCGGGCCGGCGTCGAACACCAGCACACCGGCCGACACGGGACGCGTGACGTGCACCTTCAGCAGCGCCGTCGCACCGGCCGGCGCGGCGATGTCGCCGCCGTCGTCCGTGACGGATGGCTCCAGGTTCATATAGCCGGGGAATCGGAGCTCGACGCCGATGCGCTCCACACCGGGCAGGTCCTTCACGATCAGGCGGCCCATCGTGGACCGTACGCCGGCGGCCTCGACGTGGAACTCCGCATCCTCCGTCACATCGAACAGGCGGACGACATGCGCCCCCGGCGCAGTGCCCGCGCCCATGGCGATCCGCTCCGGCACCGTGTCGGCACCGCGGCGGATCACCAGCTCCACGAGTTCGGGACGGAAGCCCGCGAGCACCGCACCGAGTTGCACGTCGCTGCCGCGCGGCACCACCAGCGAGTCCGGGGTGAGCGCGATGTGATAGACCGGCGTGAGCGCCGCCGCCTGCGACGGCGACAGCAGCCGGGTGGCACCGAGCCGCAGGTACGGTGGCCCGAAGTGCAGCAGGAGCGCGAACACCAGCACTGCGCCAGCCGCACACGCGAGCGCGCGCAGCGTGGCGGGGCGTTCCAGCGAGCGCACGGCTGGCGACGCATCGAGCCGACGCGTGGCATCGGCCACCAGACCACGCTCGAGCACGGCCGAGTGGCCGGTCGTATCCCGGGAGCGGAGCGTGGCGGCGGTGAGTACGGCACCACCGAGCAGCGGCACCCGCTCCTCCAGGTACAGCGCGAGCCGGTCGTCCGGCAGCCGCCTGACCAGGGGCCAGAGCATCCACCGCGCCACGGCGATGGCCGTGACGATGCCGAGGGCGATCCGTGCCCACGTGATCGACGCCGGCGTGAAGCGGGCCGCCTCCAGCACCAGTGCGCCGATGCCGAGCACCGTGCACACTGCACCGGCCGTGATCGCGACACCGACGGCGAGGTGACGCAGGCGCCAGCGGCGCCGCGCCTGCCGCAGCAGCGGCACGAGTGACGCCGGCGAGGTCACCGGCTGCGCGCTCATCGCGAGCGCCCCGCCGGTGCCGGCGCCACTGCCCCGCGCTCGATGTCGTCTGCCATCGACGACGTGAGCACGGTGCGTGCGACGAGGCCCTCCACCACCAGCAACAGTGCGGCGGCCGCGAGCAGGTACCACCAGCCCGACTGGCGCGCCTCGCGGTCCGCGGGCGACTCCTGCAGTGCCTCGGCCCGGGTCGCCGACGTTGCCGCAGGTGCGCCAGCCAGGGCGGCCGGAAGGCGAGCGCCATCGAACG
Source organism: Gemmatimonadaceae bacterium (assembly GCA_020851035.1). Taxonomy (NCBI): domain Bacteria; kingdom Pseudomonadati; phylum Gemmatimonadota; class Gemmatimonadia; order Gemmatimonadales; family Gemmatimonadaceae; species Gemmatimonadaceae bacterium. The sequence goes on from JADZDM010000002.1 coordinate 148,982, forward strand.
ACGCGAAGTCGAGTTCCGCCGGTGCGATGTTGGCCGCCACCAGCACCGGCCGTGCGCCGGGACTGCCACCCGGCCGGAGCGCGAACACGCCAGCCTCGCGAGGCTGGAGCACCGCCGCCGCGCCGGCACCGCCGATCGTCGTGCGCGCGCCGGAGGGTGCGGTGACGCTCCAGCGGGCGACACCCGCGCCGGCCGCACCAGCCAGGTCGGCGGGCCGCACGCTCGCCCCGATTTCCATCGCCCGCGGCGCCTCGCGCCAGGCCGCGGCGTGCAGCGCGAGTTGCTGCACGAGTGGCAGGAATGCCGGCTGGCGCGGGAGGTCGTTCCAGCGGCCATCCAGCGACGACGCGAAGGTGAGCACGCGTCCGCGTCCCACTGCGTGTTCGGTGAGTGCGACCGTGCCGTCGTCGAACCGCGCCAGCACGCCGGCGGTGGTGTCGATGGCGCGCACACGCTGGAAGCGCGCTGCCGCGAGGTCGCCGGCACGCGGGCCGGCCAGCAGCGCCAGCGCGGGGTGGCGCGCGTCGAGGGATGCGAGCACGGCACCGCCCGACGCGCTGTGGTCGGTGACGCGCCCGATCGCGCCGGGGAGCAGGCTGCGCGCCGACGCAGGCCAGCTCCGTTCCTCCGCCGCCGCGCCACGCGCGACGAGCAACCCGCCACCGTTCCCGACGAACGCCGTCAGCCGCACTGCCCCCAGCCCGGATGGGAACGCCCCATCCGGGAGCACGACCAGGGCACGGCCCGCCAGGTCCGCGGCGCTCACGCGCCCGGGCGTCCGCACCGTCACGTCGAAGCGCGGCATCTCACCGATGGAGAGGGCGCGGGTGAGGAACGGGCCAGGATCCTGCGCCACCACCAGCACCGGCACCACCGCCTCCTGCTGCAGCAGGAAGTGGAAGGCATCGTCGCCCGGCAGCGCATCGGGGGCCAGGCGCACGCGTGCAGGCACCACCTCCGGCGTCACCGGCACGGCGTCGAAGGTGACGGTGGTGCCACCGTCACGCGGCAGGCTCACGGTGCGCTGCTGCACCACGCGACCGCCCACTTCCAGCGTGACCGCGATGTCGCTGACGGCCGCGCCCTGGTTCGAGAGCCGCGCGCCGACCACCGCCTCCATCCGCGATTGGTTGCGCACCATCCGCACCTCCACGGCGCGCACCGCATGGTCCGGCACCGGCGCCGCGCCGGCCACGTCCACCGGCACGATCTCCGTCGCAGGCGCCAGTCGTGCATCCTCGGTGAGGTCCCAGCCGCTGCGCTGGAAGTCCGACACCACCACCAGCACCTTGCGCGGTGCGTCACCGGCATCGAGTCGCTGGCGCGCCACCGCCACGCCGGCGGCGAGGCGCGTCGACTCATCCGTCGGTGCGAGTGTCGCGAGGGCGGCGCGCAACACCGCTGCGTCACCGGTGGCCGGCGTGACGGCGATCGCGAGCCGGTCGAACGGCACCAGCGTCATGCGATCGGCGGGTGTCAGCGTGCCGATCACGCTGTCCACCGCGGCCCGTGCCGCCTGCCAGCGCGCGCCCGCCCGCATCGAGAACGACCGATCGAGCAGCACCACCACGTCGCGCCGGCGCGGGTCCACGCCGGCGCCGGCGGCCCGGCGGCCCAGCACGGGGCGTGCGAAGGCCAGCGCGAGCGCGACCAGGGCCAGCACGCGCAGCAGCAGCAGCCAGGGGTTGCGCAGGTGGCGCCGTGCCGAGACGGGCGACGGGGTGCGATCGAGGAACATGAACGACGGGAACGCCGTGGGCTCGTGCCGCTCGCGCTGCACCAGGTGCACCAGCAGCGGCACGACCACGGCGCCGAGGCCAAGCAGGAAGAGCGGCGCGAGCACCGGCATCAGGCGGCCGTGCGCAGGAACTCGCGCCGCAGGAGGTAGTCGAACAGCACCCGGTCGAGGGGCATCGAGGTGTCGACGAGGGAGTAGTCGACGCGCGCGCCACCCAGCCGCGCACGCATCGCCGCGACATGTGCGTCCATCGCCGCCACGTACCGCGCCCGCAGCGCGGCGGGGCTCACCGCCATGCGCTCGCCGCTCTCGAGGTCGCGGAACGTCGTCGCCCCGTCGAAGGGAAAGGAGCGCTCGGCTGCATCCAGCACCTGCATCACGATCACGTCGTGGCCGGCGCCCGTGAGCGGCGCGAGCGCGCGCGAGACGTCATCGACCGGCTCGTAGAGGTCCGACAGCAGCACGAACACCCCGCGGCGCGGCTGCGACTGCGCGACGGTCAGCAGCGGTCGCGCGAGCGTCCCCCTGCCGGACGCGGTCGCGCGCCCGAGCGCGTGGAGGATGTTCGGCAGGTGCCGCGCCGCCGGCGGCACGATCTCGCGCAGGGCATCGCCGGCGAAGGTGACCAGGCCCACGCGGTCGCGCTGCCGGCGCGAGAACCAGGCCAGCGTCGCCGCCACCAGGCGGGCATACGCCAGCTTCGTGATCCCGCCGTGCCCGAACCCCATCGACGCCGACACGTCGAGCAGGATCGTGAAGTTGGTGTTGGTCTCCGACTCGTAGGTCTTGACGTAGGTGCGTTCGGTGCGCGCATACACCCGCCAGTCCACGCGCCGGATGTCGTCCCCCGGGGCATACGGCCGGTGCTCGGCGAAGTCGGTGGACACGCCGAGGTGCGGGGAGCGGTGCAGCCCCGCGATGAACCCGTCCACGACCCAGCGCGCCACCAGCTCCAGGTTGCCGATGCGCGCCAGCGTGGCAGGATCCATCTGCAGCGGCGTGCTCACGCCACGCCCGCCCGCGGCCGCGGCACCGACGCCAGCAGGATCTCGACCAGTGCGTCGGTGGTGACCTTCTCGGCCTGCGCATGGAAGTTGAGCAGGATGCGATGCCGCAGCACCGGTGCCGCGAGTGCGGCGATGTCGTCGAAGCCCACATGGTAGCGGCCGTGCATCAGCGCCCGCGCCTTGCCGCCGAGCACGAGGTACTGCGCGGCCCGCACCGACGCGCCGTAACTCACCCAGTCGCGCACCTGCGGCGGGGCCAGCGGCGACTCCGGGCGCGTCGCGCGCACCAGGTGCACCGCGTAGCGCGCCACCGCCTCCGCCACCGGCACCCGCCGCACGAGCTGCTGGTACGCCACGATCTCCGCCGCCGTCATCACGCGCCGGAAGTCGTGGCGCTGCACGGCGGTCGTCTGCTGCACCACGGTGAGCTCCTCGTCCTCCGTGAGGTAGCCCACCATCACCTGGAACATGAAGCGGTCGAGCTGCGCCTCGGGCAGCGGGTAGGTCCCCTCCAGCTCGATCGGGTTCTGCGTCGCGAAGACGAAGAACGGCGGCTCGAGCGGGTACGTGCGGCCCTGCACCGTCACGCGCCGCTCCTGCATCGCTTCCAGCAGCGCGGCCTGCGTCTTGGGTGGCGTGCGGTTCACCTCGTCGGCCAGCAGGATGTTCGTGAACAGCGGGCCGGGCACGAACGCCATCCGCCGCCGCCCGGTCTCGGCATCCTCCTGGATGATGTCGGTGCCGGTGATGTCGCTCGGCATCAGGTCCGGCGTGAACTGCACCCGCGCGAACTGCAGGTCCAGCACCTGCGCCAGCGTGTGCACGAGCAGCGTCTTGGCCAGCCCGGGCACGCCGATGATCAGGCAGTTGCCGCCGGCGAAGAGGGCGATGAGCGCCTGCTCGATCACCGCCTCCTGCCCCACGATCAGCTTGCGCAGCTCGGCCATGATCGCGGCGCGGCCGTCGCGCAGGCGGGCGGCAAGAGCGATGTCGTCCACGGGGGTGGCGTCGGTGCGAGGGACGGTCATGGTCAGTGAGTGAGGGCGTAGACGACGTAGTTCACCGCGAGCTTGTACGCCTCGTTGGTGAGCGAGACCGGGAGCAGGCCTTGGTCGGAGAACTCCATGTAGTCACCGATGTCGTTGTTGAAGTTGGCCACCATCACCAGCCGCTTCGACGGGTCATTGTCCTCGTACGCCCCCCAGAACTCGGAGGCCACGCCGAAGTTCGGGTGCGACATCTCGAGTTTCTCGATGCGGAAGAACGAGTCGAAGATCGCGTGCGACGCGTCGAGCTTCACCGGCACCAGCGTCGGGAACGCCTCGCGCCACTTCTCCTCGAAGTTCTGCCAGTGCCGGCCCGCGAAGTCGTCGAAGATGATGAAGCCGCCCTTGTGCACGTACGCGCGCACCCCGGCCAGTTCCGCCGGCGTCATCGTCCAGAAGCCCGGCTCCGACACGTACGCCACCGGATAGGTGAAGAGCGCCGTGTCGGCGAACGAGAGGATGCTGGTGCCCTCGAGCTGCGGCCGGATCGTCGACACCTCGTCGAGGATCTTCATCAGGTGCGTCTCGGAGGTGGGATAGTCGTGGTCCCACTTGAGGTCGCGCCCGCCGCCGAGGGGCGTGAACTTGACGCGCAGGAAGGTGAAGCGGCCGGTGTACTGGGCGTTCTTGCTCGGCGTCTCCCCAGGCGAGCCGCGGCGGAACCGCTGGGCCGGCAGGGCCAGCAGCGGCAGCACCAGCAGGCCGGCGATCCACCAGCGCAGGCGGCGACGGGTCATGGGGCCCTCCCGGGGGCGCGGAGACGGAGCAGCAGGTCCTGGGCTGCCTCGAAGGTGGGGGCGAGGTCGAGGGCGCGCAGCACCTCGCGTCGCGCGGCGGTGCGGTCGCCTGCCCCGTCGAGTGCCAGTGCCAGCTGATAGTACGCACCGGCGCGATCGGCGGGACCGAGTGCCAGCACGGCGCGCCGCGCACGGATCGAGGCGGGCCAGGCGGCGCGGGCGTAGGCCAGCGAGCCCAGGTGCACCTGCGTCGCCGCATCGAACGGGTCGATGGCCGTCGCGCGTTCCAGCGCCGCCACCGCCAGGGCGGTGTCGGCCGTGGCCTCCGCCAGCCGGGCGAGGGTCAGGTTCTCCTCGATCGCATCGCCGTTCTGCTCCGTGAGGCGCGTGAGTGTCCGGATCGCGGCGGCGGTGTCACCGAGTGCAAGGCTGGCGGTGGCCAGCAGGTGGTATCCGCTCCCCGCGTCCGCCCAGCCCGGGAAGAGGCTGATGGCACGGGTGGCGGCGGGCACCACGGCGTGCCAGTCGCGGCGCTGGGCGGCGGCGGCGGCGGCCGTCATGACCTCGCGGAACGTCCCGCCGACACTGAGTGCACTGTCACCGGATTCGTCGGGAATGAGTGCACTGTCACCGGTTTTCGCAGCGGGATCGCGAGGGGTGGCCTGCACGGCGCCGAACTCGCGGGCGAACTTCGCGCGGAACCAGCGGTCGAAGGTGGCGTCGAGCGAGTCGGGGGTGAGGCCGTACACTGCCTGCATCAGCGCCGGCGTGGCGCCGCCGGCGCGGTAGCCGGTGAGCAGCGCACGCAGGCCATCCACGCCGCGCCGCTGCTCCAGCATCTCGAAGACGTACGCGGACAGGGCGTACGACAGGATCACTTCCTCGCCGAAGCGGGGGTGCACGAAGCCGTCGTTGAGGCGGCTGACCGGCTGCAGCCGGCCGGCGGCGTAGGCGGCGATGAGGGTCGGCGTCGCCCCGCCGCCCCAGTCCGGCCGCGCACGCCGTTCCTCGTGCACCGAGAGCCCCTCCGACACCCAGCGCGGCACCCGGTTCGCGGTGGCACCGAGCGTGATGGTGTGCGCGAACTCGTGCCAGAGCACGGCGCCCCAGTTGAACGCACCGCGCGGCCGGGCCGGCGGCGCGTCGATGGCGAGCACGTTCCCGAAGGCCACGCCGAGGGCACCCAGACCAGCCAGCCCCACGGCGCGCACGCTGAAGTCGGCGTGGCTCCGGAAGAACTCCACACGCACCCGGCCGTCGGGCTGGAAGCCGTAGCGGGACGTGAGCGCCGCGTATGCCGCCTCCGCCAACGGCGACGCGTAGAGTGCCATCAGCTCCGCATCGTCCCGCTCGACCACCAGGTCGAAGTGCGGCGTCGCGACAATGCGGGCGGTCGCGAAGGCATCCAGCAGGTCGAGGGTGTTCTTCACCCACACGTCATACGGATCCAGCGCGAAGGCCCGGTCGAGCGCCGCGCGCCCCGCCACCACGTCGCCGGTGCGCAGCAGGTTGATGCCGAGCAGAGCGAGGGCGCGGGCATCGCGCGGATCGCGGGCCACCCCCGCGCGAGCGAACGTCACCGCATCGGCATACAGCCGGTTGCGTGCCGACACCTCCGCCAGCTCCACTTCGGCCGCGGCCGACCCGGGCAGCCGCCGGTGCGCCTGCGCAAGCGCCACGCGGTGGCCCACCGTGTCGTTCGCGATCCAGCGCGCCGCCGCGATCGCCACCAGCGGCGCCGGCGCCACACTGTCCAGCACCAGCCCGCGCCGCGCCTGCGCCACGGCATCGTCGTACCGCTCGGCGTCGACCAGGCGGCGTGCCGCAAGCGCGTGCCCCACCGCACTCGACGGATTCACCGCCAGCAGCGTGGTGAGTGGATCGCGCGGCGTGCGACGCCCGTCGAAGGCGTCCAGCCGCACCAGCGCGGCCAGCGCGCGAGGATGGCGCGGATTCATGGCCAGCACCTGCTGGAGCGTCGCGCGCGCCTCGGCGCTGTTGTACTTCTCGAGGAACAGCTCAGCCAGCTCGGCACGCGCGTCCTGGCGCGCCGGCTCCAGTGCCAGCGCCCGATCGTAGAGCCGCAGCGCATCCTTGAAGCGCGGCGGGTCGGTGCGACCCAGCAGGCGCGCAGCGGCGGCCAGCGCATGTGCCTCGCCCGCCGTGCGCGGCGCCCCGCGAGCCTCCGCGACCGACAGCACACCTCGCAGCCGTGCGAGCGTGCTGTCGCCACCGCCACGTGCGTACTGCAGCCGCAGGCGTTCCACCCTCGCACGCAGCGAATCGGCCCCGCGGCCCGCGACGACCCACGAGGCATCCGCCGCGTCCAGGTCGCCCGTCTCCTCGTGCGCCATCCCGAGCGCACCAGCCACGGCGGGATCGCCGCGCCACCGCGCGCTGCGCTCCACCGCCTCATGGGCGCGCCCCAGCGCCACGAGCGCACGCACGAGCACCACGGCGTGCGCAGGCGTCAGCGCCGTGCCACCGGGCCCCGTGGCTGCGGCAGCGACGGCCGCGGTGTAGTCACCGCGCCCAAGCAGCGACGTCGCATCGGTGCGCGGCGCCGCCGTGGTGCGCACTGCCGGCTGCGCGACCAGCGGCGCGGCGACGATCGACGCACACCACAACACCCATGACAGGCATGCGATCTGCCCCGCGTGCTGCACGGGCTGCCTCATGGTCTGTCCACCGGAGCCGCGCGCAGCACGCGCGTCCGTTCCACCAGCTCCACGATCAGCGGCTCGAGGGCATCGAGGTAGACCTCCTCCGTCATCGTGGCCCGTCTCGCGCGCAATGCGTCGATGCGCGCCTGCACCTCGGCACGCGCCGCGAGCGCGGCCGCGACGGCCGGGCTCCCTCCCGCGCGGGCCGCCGGTCCGGCGGCAAGGAAGAACCCACGCGCCCGGGCGCCATCGGCACCATCCTCGAGCAGGGCGTGTTCCGTCGCCAGGAGCCCGCCACTCGTGAACACCTGCTCCACCTCGTGCGTCGCATACGTGTAGGCCTCGAGCAGCGACACGCGTCCATCCTTGTCGGCATCGGCCACGTCGGTGGTGAGCGCACGCACGAACGGGCCCGGGAAGAGCGTCTCGTTCTGCTCGCGCGCGCTCTTCGTGGCGGTGAGGATGATGCGGCGGGGGCCGGCAAGCTCGGTGGCGAACTCCCCGCTGGCGCTGCCCGTGTGCACGAAGACCAGCTGCGGCGCCGACGCCGGACCCAGCACCCGCGCGAAGTCGGCGGGCGACATGTCCGGCCCCGGCAGGTTCACCCGGGTGTCACCGGTGAGCGATGAGCCGTGCGCCATCAGCACCACGACCAGCCGGTCCGCCGCGGTGAGCCGGCGCGCCAGGGCACCGAGCACCCGCTCGATGGTGGCCCGCGTCGAGCGACCGTGCACACGTCCGGCGTCGCGCAGCGAGTCAGCCTCCAGCACCACCACCCGTGCGGCAGGAATGCCATGGCGTTCGGCGGCCGCCGTGGCGAGCGCCATCGCCATGCCGTGCCATTCCGTGACGATGCGCGCCTCACCGCCAAGGCCCGCGATGATCACCAGGTGCGTCTCGCCGGTGGCCTGCGCCCGCAGCGGGTGCCCGGCTGACAGCAGCGCCAATACCATGGCGAGCGGGCGCAGGCGTCGGCGCGACGGCGCGCGCGTCATGCCAACCCCCGGCGGCGCCGCAGGACCCACTCCCCGGACAGCAGCAGCAGCACGAGCAGGAACACGGCCGGCGCATCCCAGAGATCCAGGCGGCGCACCTCAGTGGCGCCAGCGCGGCTGTAGGCCAGGTCCCGCGCCACCTCGGCGGCACGCGCCGGGGAGTAGGTGCGGCCGCCCGTCTCGCGCGCGAGCTGCTCGAGCAGCGCATCCCGTCGCTCGGCGCCGAAGTACTCGTCGATCGGCTCGGCAACGTTCACCCACGCCGGCGCGGCGCTCACCGTGTCGCTGCCGGACGCGGACGCGATGCGGATCGTGTGCAGCCCCGACGCCGCCGGGATGAACGACGCGGCATACTCGCCATCCCGGTCGCCGGTCCAGTCGAGCGCGACCGACTGGCTCGCTCCGTCGGGTGCCAGCACCGTGGCCGTCACCGTGGCACCGTTGCGGCGCAGGAAGCCGCTGTCGCGCACGACGGCGCGCAGCGGGATGGCCTCGCCGGGCACGCCCTCGTCATCGGTGACGGGTTCCACCCGGTCCGGCACGTCGTTCAGCAGCCAGCGCAGCATCTGCCTCCACAGCACCTCGTGCGTGGAATCCTCCACCGCGATCGCGGCGTGCATCTGCCAGAGCCAGTCATCCTGCGACCCCAGCGCCAGCACGCGGCCCCGCCCGTAACGCTGCGCCACCAGCAGCGGGCGCGTGAGGCCAAGCTCCTCGGCACGTCCCTGCAGCAGCACGGTGGCACCCGGCTTGGCGCGCGTCAGCAGGTTGACGGTCGTCAGTGGTGGCAGCGTGCGCCAGCGTGCCGACACCAGCGAGTCGGAGCCCGAGAGCTGGAGCGCCGGATGCCGCAGCCCCTCGGCCGTCGCGATCGCCTTCATCTCGACCAGCCTGTCGTTCTCGGCGCGCGTGCTGGCCTCGATGTCCACGGGCGAGACGTCCGCGAGGGCGGTGCCGGCATAGCCCCCCTCGCCGAACGACGCGCGTCCGCCGAGCAGCAGCAAGCCGCCGCCACGTTCTCCGACGAACTCGCGCAGCATCTGCATCTGGTCGCCGCTGAAGAACGAGGCTTCGATGGAGCCGAGCACGATCGCGCGGTACCGGAACAGCTCCGCGCGCGACGACGGGAAGCCGTTCACCAGCTCGAGCGAGTCGTCCACGCCAAGCCGGAGGTACTTGTCCCGCGCCGATCGCAACAGCGTCACGAGCTGCAACTGCCGGTCGCCGTCCACGGCGCGGCGTGCGAACTTCAGCTCCGGCCGCGGCTCCCCTTCCACGTACAACACCTTCTCGCGCCGGTCATTCACCGAGACCATCGTCCGCCGCGCGTTGTTCTCGGCCACCAGCTCACCGGCCTGCGGCGGCACGCGCACCGTCAGCACACGGGCGCCGGGTTCGGGCACCGGCACGCGCAACCGCACCGGCGTCGCCTCGCCATCACGCGAGAGGCGCACCGACGCCGTGGCGACGACCCGCGCCGAGTCTTCCACCACCACCGGCAGCACCACGCCACTGTACCCCCGGTGCGTGATCACCACGTCCACCAGCACCGTGGCGTTCCGCAATGCATGGCGCGGTGCGGCCACCTCGGCCACCTCGATGTCGCGCGCGAACCGCGTGCTCCCGAGCCCCACCGGGTAGACCGGCACGCCGCGGGCGCGCAGCGTCGCGAGCTGGTCGGCGATGGATGGCGCGCCCGAGACGGTACCGCCGTTCTCTGCACCATCGGTGAGCACGACCACGCCCGACAGTGGCGTGCCGGCGAGGTCGTCCTCCACCCGCGCGATGGCGGCGAGGAGCCGTGTGCGCGTCCCGTCGAAGGCGAGCGCCGCGACGGATGGCACGCGCCCCGTCCCGCTGGTGCGGTACACGCGCACCTGGTTGCGCGCCGCGAGCGCGCGGAGGAGGGCGCTGTCCGGACCGCCGGCCAGCGTGCGGACCTGTGCCGCGCGCGCGCCATCGTTCACATCGGCAATCCGCATCGAGCGGGAGTCGTCCACCAGCACCGCGACCACGTTGCGCTGCGGAAGCGCCTCCGCCACCACCAGCACCGGCCGGCAGAGGCACCAGGCCAGCACCGCCACTGCCCCGGTGCGCAGGCCGGCGAGGGTGAGCCGTGTACCGAGCGGGATCGCGCGACCCGGGCGCAGTGAGACCGCGACGGCCAGCCCTGCGGCGAGCACCGCTGCGATGACCACCACCCACGCCGGTATCACCGGGTCGAACGCCACCGCACCACGCTCGAACGCGGCCGGCCGGTACTTGAGCAGGAACTCGACGACCGCGTCCACGGGGATGGAGAGACCTCGGGTTGGGCTGCTGTGTCTACCGTGGGGGAACGCGGAAACGGCCGGCCGGGGTCCAACGCGGCCGGTGACGAAGGTTCCGACCCGTCAGCGCTGCGTCAGTTCCTCGTAGACCGCCCGGATGAAACGGTCATGCCCGCCCGGCCATTCCTGCTGGTAGGCGGCGGCCAGCTTCATCGCCAGCACGGCCTCGACCGTGCGGCCGGCGCGCACCTCGCGCTCGACGGCCGCGCGCACGGTGAAGATCGCGTCACGCCACGCCTTCAGGCGCTCGCGATCGGTCACCTGGCCGTGCCCGGGGATGATGCGCGTGGCCGCGTTGCTCATGGCGTACACGTTGTCGGCCGTGACGATGATGCCGTCGACACTGCCGCCGCTCGCGCGGTCGATGAACGGCAGGCCGGTGTTGTTGAACACGTCGCCCATGTGCACCGCGTTGGCGCGCGTGAAGTGCACGATCGCGTCACCGTCGGTGTGGGCGGGCGGCACGTGGATCACCTGCACCGAGTCTCCGTTGATGTGCAGTGTCACGGACTGCACGAAGGTGATCACCGGCAGGGCGGCGCGCGGCGTGGCCCGCGCGGGCTGGTTCACGGCGGCGTTGAACTGCGCCACCGACATCCGCTTCCGCACGTTGGCGTGGGCCATGATGATCGCGCCGGCGTTGCCGCAGTTCTCGTTGCCGCCGGTGTGGTCGCCGTGGAAGTGCGTGTTGAAGACGAACTTCACCGGCGTCGGCGTGATCGTCCGGATCGCGGCCACGATCTTCGCGGTGAGCGGCGCGAACTGGTCGTCGATGATGTACGTGCCGTCCGGCCCGGTGGAGACGCCGATGTTGCCTCCGGCCCCGAACAACACGTGCAGCGTCGGTGCCAGTGCCGTCACGCGCACCTGCACCGTGTCGAGGTTCGCCTGCGCAGGGAGCTGGGCGGCACGGGCCGCGGTGGCGGCAGCGAGGATCACGACGGCCAGGGGACGCATGGGTCTGTGGGGCAGGTCGAGGGAAGCAGGCATCGGGACAACGTGATTCGGGAATCTGGGTGGGCGGCACCGCCCCGCGCACCTGCCCGGCCGTCCGCCTCACCGGTCCGGCCGCCGCCGCGCTCGAGCCGGGCTGCCGACGCACCGTGGCGACGCGCCTGCATCGCTTACTCTTCGCCACGCCCCAACCCCGAGTTCACCCCATGCGACAGATCCCAGCCCTGCTCATTCTCGCCAGCCTCGGCGCGCTCCATCCCCTCGGCGCGCAGGGCGGCATGACCCACACGCCGGGCATGCAGCACACGCCCGGCATGGAGCATCCGGCCGCACCGCCACAGCCAACCCAGTCCGGCCAGGCCGTCTTCGCCGCCGTGACCGAGATCGTGACGCTGCTGGAGGCCGACTCCACCACCGACTGGACGCGGGTGGACCTCGAGGCACTCCGCCAGCACCTGCTGGACATGGACAACGTGACGATGCGCGCGCGCGTGCGGCCGACGCTGACTGCGGGCGGCCTGGTGATGGACGTCACCGGCGATGCCACCGTGGCGGCCTCGATCCGTCGGATGGTCGGTGCGCATGCACCGATGCTGCAGTCGCTCGGCGGCTGGCGCGCCAGCACCGCACCGATCGCCGGCGGCTTGCGCTTCACCGTCGTCGCCCGGGACGCTGCCGACAGTGCCACCGTGGCCCGGATCCGCGGGCTGGGCTTCATGGGGCTGCTGGTGCAGGGGGCACACCACACGCGGCACCACCTGATGATCGCGCGGGGCGCGGGCGCGTCGGCCCACACGCACGGCATGTAGGCGCCACCGCGGCGCCCTGCATCAGCGGCATCGGCCAACGATGCCACGGCGCAGGCGCCGATGAGCCCGTTGCTCCAGGCGAGGGTCACGCGTGTTTGCGCGTGATACGGTGAGTGCGCGTGCTACGGTGAGTGCGCGTGATCCGTGAGAAGGACCGCGTCCTCCGTGGCGTCTCTACCAGCATCACCCGCTCGTCACGCGCCACTCCCCAGGAGAACTCCACCCATGCGCACCAACGCCTTCCGCCTCGCCGCCGCCCTGCTGCTGCTCGCCGCCTGCGACAAGAAGAAGCAGCCCACCGAAGTCGACGCCCGGACCGCCGAGCCCGCCGCAAACGTTGGGGTCACGACGCCCCTCGTCGGGACCGGCACCCTGTCCTGACGGGAAGCCGCGCTGGCCACCCGGTGCCGGACACCGGGTAGCCGGGCGCCCGGCGCGGCAGTGGGTCCGAAGGCAGGACGGCGCTGGAGTCGCGACGTCCCGGCCGCGGCACCGCGTCTCCGTCACGCACGCGTCACCGTGCGGGTGATGTGATTGACGCGCTGATGCGCATGCAGGCAAGTTCGATGTGCCTCTCCGCATCGGTTGGCTCCCTCCCTCGTGATCGTCACCGTCTGTGCCGTCCCGCACCACCCCCCACCGCGAGGCAACGCAGGGCACGGCCACTGGCATGCGCTACGCCCTCATCTCGGACATCCACGCCAACCTGCACGCCCTCGACGCCGTGCTGGCGGACATCGACGCGCGGGGCGACACGGACACCATCCACCATCTTGGTGATCTCGTGGGCTACTCGGCGCACCCGAACGAGGTGGTGGAGCGGCTGGCCGGGCGCGGCATCACCGGCATCGCCGGGAACTACGACTCCACGGTCGCGACAGACTACCAGCATTGCGGGTGCCGCAGCGAGACCCCGCGCCAGGAAGAGCTGGCGCACATCAGTTACGAGTACACGCGCCGCACCGTGAGCGCGTCCACGAAGCGCGCACTCGGCGCCCTGCCCTTCTCGCTGGACATCCGGCCGCATGGCGGTCACACCGTCGGACCGCGCCTGGTGCTGGTGCACGGCACACCGACGCTGAACACGCTCTACTGGACCGAGGACCGCAGCGACGACTTCTGCCTCAAGATGGCCGCCGTGGCGGGCTTGAAGGCGGGCGACGTGATCGCATTCGGGCACACCCACAAGCCGTGGCTCCGCGAGGTGGACGGGATCCACTTCATCAACACCGGCAGTGTGGGGCGCCCGAAGGACGGTGACTGGCGTGCCGGCTACGTCCGCCTGGCGTTCACGGCGACGGGGCCGGCGGTCGAGTTCGTGCGCGTCGCGTATGACGTCGAGGCGGCAGCGCGCGGCGTCGTGGCCGCCGGCCTGCCCGAGGAGTTCGCGCAGTTCCTTCGGAGCGGTGGCAAGCCGGCTGCGTGACTGCGCGGTGGACCCCGCCAATGACGCATCCGCACGGTCGTAACGGGAACGGTGCCGGCACTCCATCCTGACGGATGTCGTGCACCGAGCCGCATGCGGCGGCGGTCGGCGCATCGCGCATCGGGCAGGTCACCGCGACGCCGGAACTCAGTTGACATTCAGTAGCCTCAGCCGTGCGTCGCGACCGAACTGTACTGTTCTCGGTTCCTGTCGTACTGCCGTCACGTCGACCTGACCGGCACCATACGGAAGGCTGAGGCTGCATTCGCGCGAGACTGTGCGATCGAGTTCGACGTCACCTCAATGCGCAACAACTGCGTTGCGCAGAAGAGGTATGGCGGAACACTCACCCACGAGGACGCGATGCGCACGGTCACGAGGGTCACTGCCCTGGCAGCGATGGCGATGCTCGCCGCTGCGACGACGATTGCCGACGCACAACCGCGTCGAATCCCCAAGCGCAGCTTCACGATTCACGGGCCCTGGTTCGTGCCCGGCAACGCACTTGGCACTCCCGACGCGAACGACCCCGTCCGCGCCCAGATCGTGACGCCGCAGGCGGCGCAGCCGAACGACGTGCGCACGCCGCCACCGTTCTCGGTGTTCGTCGACACGGCGAAGCTCGGTGGCATCGACCCCGGCATTGCTGCGGGCAGGCACTTCGTGCTGCTCAGCGACAACGAGAACGGCATTGCCGTGTACCGGCGGGACGGCACGCTCGTGCAGCGCGGCGTCTTTCCGCTCAAGATCAGCATCAGCAGGCTGTTCCGGCAGGCGAAGGATGATGCCAACACGCACCTCAACATGCCGGCGAACGTGCCGGCAGAATTCGACAAGGGCATCGTCGGATACGGCGACGTGCGCGTGGCGTACGACGGATATCGCGGCCGGTTCTGGGTCTATGCCAGGTCGCGGAACCTGCGCCCCGACACCGGGACGCAACTGGTGCAGTTTCCGATCCTCCGCGTGACACGCCGGAACAAGTCGATGGTGGCCGTGTCTCGATCGGAGGATCCGCGAGACGGATTCATCACCTACTGGTGGGACGAGACGTACCGCAATGGATCGTGCAACGTCGCGCAGCCCTGTGGAGATGCAGACTATTCCATCTCGGGTGAAGGCGGCGACTATCCGAGCATCGCGATCGCGCAGAAGACGTTCACGGTGACGGCGGCGGTGAACCACTTCAATCCCGCATTCGATGTCTCCACCCTGGCCAAGGCCGAGCGATGGCGTGGATGCGAGACCGGCTTCATCCACCACGGGACATTCTCGAAGTGGTGCGGCCCGTTCTACTCGCATCTCATGCTGATCGACGCGAACAAGCTGGCGGCGGGCTGCGATTCGGTCTCGCGCGGGCGAGGGGGCGTGGCGCACTGTCCCACGGGGCGATCATTCGGCCTGTTCATCGACCACGACAACTGGGTCACCGACTGGGCGGACAATGCGAGGACGGATTTCGCCCATGGCATGGCCCGCGGGGTGCGGCCGGTCACGATGTACAACCCCCACGTGCGGCTCTCCGACACGCCACCATTTGCAGAGGCGTTCTTCGTCACCTCGTACATCGACCGCTCGCTCGTCGCCGGCATCAACTTCCTGACGCTCTACACGTACATGAACGATGCGATCACGGTGACGCGCTACCCGATCCTGCCGAAGGCGTATCATGACTGGCAGTGGCCGATGAGCGCGGTCTACCGTGACGGCATGATCTGGGTGGCGCATCACGACTGCTGGCCGGGGCAGCCCGGCTGCCTGACGTCGATCCGGCTGACGCGCATCAACCTCGCCAAGGGGAAGGTCGACATCGATCGTCGGTTCGGCCTGCGATCCGAGGTCGAGGACGGTCCGACGGCGCGATTCGTCTATCAGTTCCCGGCGCTCGCGATCACCGCGGCGGGCGATCTCGTCGTCAGCTACGTGCGCCACCCCGCGACGGATTCGACGTGGCAGGAGGTGCGCTACAGCGTCTGGTATGCCGGCGAGGACGACCTGCGCTCGAGTCGCCTGCTCAAGTCCGGGAGCGGACGGTGGACAGGACTGACCACCGACATCGGCGGCATCAGCCTCGATCCCGCAGGCACGTCGGTGTGGCTGGCGCACGTCTTCTCGACCTCGACCGTCAAGCGCCGCCTGGCATTCGGCCAGTTCGTGGCGAGGCCGACAGGCGCCGTGCCACGCTCGACGACGATCCCGGCGCGCTTCGAGCGATCGGTGAACCTGCTCACGCCAGCGCCAGTCGAGCGACCGAGGCCGGAGTGACATGACCGGCGTACACGAGGATGAGCCCTGAGAGCGATGGCTGATTCGCGCACGCATCCGTAGCGTGCATGGTGCGACAGGAGTCCGGTGTCGCACACATATCACAACCGGAGCTCACGTGTCTCTGCACAGATCGTTTGGCGCCATGGCCGCGCTGACCGCCATCGTCATCGCCTCGCCGCTCGCAGCGCAGTCGCGCAGCATCGTCGATGCCGGTACGCTCGACGCGGCCATGTCCGCCCGCCCCGACTCGAATCGTGCGGCAGTCACCGCCATCCTGACCACTCCTCGCGCCCGTGCTGCCGCCGCGACGCTTGGCCTTGGCCCGGAGGCTGTCGCCGCGCGTCTCGCCACGCTCGACGACGCCGGCGTGAGGCAGGTTGCCGACCAGGTGCTGGCCGGCGGTGAGTCCACCGTCGTGATCAGCACCACCGCCATCATCATCGGCCTGCTGCTCATCCTCGTGCTGACGCGCGCCTGACGCTGCCGGGCCTGCACGTGCGCCGCCGCCCGTGGATGATCACCGGGTTGGCGGCGCTGTGTGCGTCCTGCACCACGACGCGGTTGCGGCTGCCCGAGGCGGTGCCTGCAGCCGCCGCCCCCGCCGTCGCGCTGCAGGTGCCGTACCTCGCACAGACGGTGCTGCTCTGCGGTGGCGCTGCCGCCGCGATGGTCGAGCGCTGGTGGGGCCGGCGAGGCGTGTATGCCGAGCAGTTCGCGTCGCTCGTGCGAGTCGACGAGGGTGGCATCCGCACCACCGACCTCGCGCGCGTGATGCGTGAGCGGGGATGGACCGTGTCGGCCGCCGCGATGGATGCCGCAAGCGTGCAGATGCTGCTGGCCGACAGCGCCCCGGTCATCGCACTCATCGAGGTCAGGCCACGCCGGTTCCACTACGTCGTCATCACCGGCTGGCATGACGGCGTCGTGATCTACCACGACCCGGCCGCGTCTCCGTTCGTGCGGGTGGACAGCGCCACATTCCTGCGCCGCTGGTCGGGAAGCCGGAACTGGGCGATGGTCGTGCAACCGTCCGCCGCAGCCATCACAGCGCCGGTCCCGCGGCCCACCGGTGACCGCAGCGACGGCCCGGTCACCGACGCGCTGCCCTGCCGCCCCTGGCTTGACCGTGCGGCAGACGCCGCTGCCGGTGCGCGCCTGGCGCAGTCCGAGGAGCTGCTCGCAACCGCCGCCAGACTCTGCCCCGATGAGCCGGTCGTGCTGCGCGAACTCGCCGGTGTGCGATTCCTCCAGGGCAGGCACGTCGAATCCGGCTTGCTCGCCGCCGAGTACGCACAGCGCGTACCCGGTGACGCGCGCGGCTGGCAGGTCCTGGCCGCCAGCCGGTACCTGGCGGG
This sequence comes from Gemmatimonadaceae bacterium, assembly GCA_020851035.1. Taxonomy (NCBI): domain Bacteria; kingdom Pseudomonadati; phylum Gemmatimonadota; class Gemmatimonadia; order Gemmatimonadales; family Gemmatimonadaceae; species Gemmatimonadaceae bacterium. The sequence continues at coordinate 166,310 of JADZDM010000002.1, forward strand.
CGACGAGGCCGGTGCGCTGCGCGCCTGGCGAGCCGTAGGCAAGCCCGTCACGGACCTGCTGCGCATCGATGGCAGCCGGCGGATCCGGTTCCGCGTGCTTGCTGATGCCATCGGCATCACGCACGGGCGAGTGCTGACCAATGCGGCACTCGCACTCGCCGCGCGCCGCCTGGCTGACGTGCCGGCGCTCGACGGCGCGCGCGTGGGCTACGCCGCGGTCGCGGGTGGCGTGGTGGAAGTGCGCGCTGCGGTGACCGAGCGGCCGCTCGTCGATCCCCTGCCCCAGCTTCTGGTGCTCGGCATCGGTGGTGCGATCATCCGCCGCGATGCCACGTTCGTGGTAGTCTCGCCGCTGGGCGCCGGCGAGACATGGTCGGCGCAGTGGCGATGGCAGTCCTCGGACCCGCGCCTGGCCCTGCGGCTCTCGATCCCCGTCAGGGTCGGCGCACCGGCCGTGCTGCACGTCGAGCGGAGCTGGGACCGGTTCCGCTTTCCCGCCGGCTTCGGTGAGGAACGGCGCAGCAGCACCCAGGCCAGCCTCACCGGCTGGATGGCGCCCGCGATGGAGGGGCTGGCCGGCCTGCGGCACGAGCGGTGGGCAGATCGCGGCGAACGCCTCGCGCTGCTGCTCGGCGTCGGTGTGCACGACCGCCGCGATCGCACGGTGTGGGTGCTGTCGGCGGAGCATGCCGCGCCGGTCGGCCGCGGGCGTTGGTACCGGCGCCTCGACACGCGTGTCACACTCAACCCGCCTCCCGATCGCTGGGCCAACCGCTGGGCGCTGAGGGCTGGCGGCGCCTGGACGAGTGGTGACACGCCTCGAGGGCTGCAACCTCTCGCCGGCGGCGACCTCCTGCGTGACATCCCGTTGCGTGCCCATCCGTACAACGCCGGCGGCGTACTCCCCGCCACACGCATCTCGCATCGGGTGCTGCACGGGGGTGCCTCGGCCGACCGCACCATCACCACGCGCGGCCCGCTGTCGATCGGGGCCGGAATCTTCGTGGACGCGGCCGTGCTCGCGCCGGCGAGCGCCGCGCATCGCGTCTATGTGGATGGCGGCGCCGGCCTGCGGTTCGGGCTGGCAGGACTGCGCAGGGCGGCGATCCGTGTGGACGTCGCACGCGGGCTCGTGACCGACCGCCGCTGGGGGCTGCACGCCGGCCTCGCGCAACCCATCCCGCTGCGGATCCGGCGCGCGCGCTGACCCGCATCCGCAGGACGCGCGCGGCCGGGCCCGCATGCAGAGTGAGAAGAACCCGTGCCGCCTGCGCGTCATTCGCAGGTACGCCACCTGTTCGAGCATCCTACCCACCGAGGAACTCTCCCCATGCGCAAGTCTGCCTTCTGCATCGCGGCCATCGTCCTGCTCCTCGCTGCCTGTGACAAGAAGAAGCCGACGGAGCCCGGCTACGGCGTCACGTCGGTCGCCACCGCCACGGCCCGCGCGCTCTCCTGACCGGGCAGGACCTGATGGCGCCCGGCCCGCCTCCCACGGTCAGGGCGCCATCGGCGTGAGGTGCCTGGCGCGCCCGTGCGATTGCTGGTTGACGTCGCGATACATGTGCTCGCTGCAGGTGCCGTCCTGTCACTCCCGTTCCAGGGCAGGTCGCGGCCCTGCACGATGCCCGTGTGCATCGCGCAAATCGATGGCGCAATCCGGTGACAGTGCACTCGGGAAATCCGGTGACAGTGCACTCGGGAAATCCGGTGACAGGGAAATCCGGTGACAGTGCACTCGTTGCGAGCGCCCATCCGGTGACAGTGCACTCGGGGGAAATCCGGTGACAGTGCACTCGGGAAATCCGGTGACAGTGCACTCGTTACCTGCCATTCGTGCACTGTCACCGAATTCATGTCATTCGTGCACTGTCACCGAATTCATGTCACCGAATTCGTGTTACCGAATTCACGTGTCACCGAAGTCACACCGCGCCAAGCCATCCCGTGATCTTCTCGGGCAATCCGGTGGACAATCCGGTGACAGTGCACCCATTCCGGGTCCACCGCTCAGGCACAAATCGGTGACAGTGCACTCGTTCCGGGTCCACTGCTCAGCCTTCCGCAAGCGCTCCAGCGGGCTCGCATGCGCCGCGAAGCAGCGCTTCCCCAGGGCCACCAACTGCGGTTCGGTCGGCGAGTCCACGGTCTCCCAACCCGCCAGCACATGCGGCGTGACACCGAGCTCTTTGGCGCACCCTCGTCACGCGTCGTTGATTGCATGCGATGGTGGCACCATCCGCCACCGTCGTCCTCACTTCCGGTAACTGTCATGCTCGGATTCGTCAGGGACCTCGGCGCCATCGCCGAGGCGAACACCGACTTCCGCCAGGTGCTCTACACCGCGACGCACTCGCAGCTCGTCGTGATGTCGATCCCGCCACACGGCGAGATCGGGTCCGAGGTGCACCACCTCGACCAGTTCTTCCGCGTCGAGGCCGGGGTGGGCGAGGCGGTCCTGGATGGTGTGACGACGGCCGTGCGCGAGGGCTTCGCGATCCTCGTGCCGGCGGGCACGACCCACAACCTGGTCAACACCGGTGCGGAGCCCCTCAAGGTGTACACGGTCTATTCCCCGCCGAACCACCGTGACGGCGTCCGCCACCACACGCGCGCCGACGCCGAGGCGGACACGGAGACCTTCGCGGGCATCACGACGGAGTGAGTGCCGGGTGGGAAGTCGGTGGGCAATCCGGTGACAGTGCACTCGGGCAATCCGGTGACAGTGCATTTCTTGCCTGCCATTCGTGCACTGTCACCGAATTCTATTCGTGCACTGTCACCGAATTCATGTCACCGGTTTCACGTGTCACCGAAGTCACACCGCGCTGAGCCATCCCGTGATCTTTTCGCGCGACGGCACGCCGCCGGCATGCACCACCGTCTCGTCGATCACGACCGCCGGGGTCGACATCACGGCGTAGCGCGCGATGTCCTGGAAGTCCTCGACCTTCTGCACGGTGACGGACTTGCCGGCAGCCCGGGCCATGTCCTCGATGAGCGTCACCGTCGCCTTGCAGCTCGCACAGCCGCTGCCCAGCACCTTGATCGTCGTCATGCCTGCCTCGTCGGTGCTCAGAGCACCGCGTTGAAGATGTATCCCACGGCGAGAATGCCGCACGCCACCACCCCGACGAAGGTGAGGATCAACCGGACCTTCAGCACCTTGCGCAGGATGATCATCTCGGGAAGCGACAGCGCGATCACGCTCATCATGAACGCGAGCACGGTCCCGAGTGCCGCGCCCTTCGCCAGCAGCGCCTCGACGATCGGGATGATGCCGGCGGCGTTGGCATACATCGGAATCCCGGCCAGCACGGCGAGCGGTACCGACCACCACGCGTCACGCCCCATCCGGCGCGCCATGAACTCCTCGGGCACGTAGCCGTGGATGACCGCACCGACGAGGATGCCGCCCAGCACGTACGGCCACACCTTGCCCACGATCTCCCGCACCGCCGCGAACCCTGCCTCGATGCGATCGGCCAACGTGAGGACGTCGTGCACGGCGGTCGCCCGGGTCCGCGGCATCTGCTGCACCCAGTCCTCGAGCGAACCTTCCATCCTGAGCCGCCCGATGACCCAGCCCGCGAGGATCGCGATGCCGAGCCCGAGGCCGAGATAGAGTGCGGCCACGCGCACCCCGAACATCCCGAACAGCAGCGTGAGCGCAATCTCGTTCACCATCGGTGCCGCGATCAGGAACGAGAACGTGACCCCGAGCGGCACACCGGCCTGCACGAACCCGATGAACAGCGGCACCGCTGAACACGAACAGAACGGCGTCACGATGCCGAGGACGGCGGCGAGTACGTTGCCGACCCCCTCCGACCGGCCGGCAAGCAGAACTCGCGTCCGCTCGGGCGTGAAGTACGAGTTGACCATGCCCATCACCATCACGACACCGGCGAGGAGGAGCAGCACCTTCGGCGCGTCGTACAGGAAGAAGGTGATCGACTCGGCGAGGTGGCTGCCCGATGCCACCGGCAGCGACGCGACGAGCGCCGTCGCCAACGGCGCCAGCGCCCGGTAGGTCGCGAACCAGAGGACGATGGCCACGCCGACGAACAGCCGGGGGCTGCGCCGCGGGAAGCCGAGGACGACGTTCACGACGCGACCTGGATTGCCGTGCGCGTGGGACGCCCCTCGAACCGGTGCAACCGGGCCCGCGCCCGCACGACATGGTCTGCTGGCACGCCACCCTCGGCACAGCCGCGGACGACCAGGAGGGCCCACGCTGGCAGCGCCGCCGGGAGGCGGTAGAACATCCGTCGCCCTTCCCTGCGCCCCTCCACCCAGCCTGCCTCGCGCAGCAGGGCGAGCTGCCTGGACACGACCGGCTGGATCAGGTCGAGCGCCGCCTCCAGCTCACAGACACACAGCTCACCTTCGAGTCGCAGCAGCGCCAGGATCGTGCGCCGCGTGGCGTCGGCGAGTGCGTTGAAGTCGGGGGCCATGCCAATACATATACCTTGTTATATATATTGTCAAGCGTATGATTCTCGCGGATGCCGTCCCGTGCTCGGTGTCGCTGCGCTGTGGTCATATCGCCTCGGCCGGGACGTGCGGTACCACCGTCGGGAACTGTCGCCCAGCGCACCCAGCGCGTGCGCCGGGAACGATGGGCGGCGGGCGCGTCCAGTCATCGTCTCACACGTCGAACACACTGCGGGGACACTCCGGACCGAGCGATGGCCGACTCGCATCACGCCTGTGTCAGCCGTCGTATGTTCACCACATGACCACGGCACTGATCACCGCCCTGCCATCCTTCGAAGCCGTCACGCTGCCGCTCCTGCCCGAGTTGCTGCGTTTCGCGCGGTCCCTCACGCGCGACCAGGCCACGGCCGAGGATCTCGTGCAGGACGTGTACCTGACCGCGCTCCGCAGCTGGGACCAGTACGACCCGGGGTCCAACTGCCGGAACTGGCTCTTCACGATCTGCCGGCACCGGTTCTATCGCATCAGTTCGCGGGCGCAGCGCCAGGTGCCCGTGGATGATGCAGAGCTCGAGTCACTCGCCGTCGGCGCACTCACGGCGTCCGGGACACCGGGGCACTTCGTGGAGCTGCTGGAGCGCGACGACCTGCGCGAGTCGATTCGTCATGCGATGGTGACCCTGCCCGAGCCGTTCCGGGACGTTGCCCTGCTCGTGGACTGGCACGAACTCACCTACGACGCGGCCGCGACGGTGCTCGGCGTCCCGGTCGGCACGATCCGCTCACGGTTGTTTCGCGCGCGGCGCATCCTGCAGCAACGCCTGATCGAGCATGCGCGCGATGCCGGGCTCGCCGCCGTCGCCACACCCGACGTGCCGAGGGAGGACCTCCGTTCATGATGACGTCGATGCTGGACTGCGAGACGGTGATGCGTCGCCTGTGGGACTACCTGGATGGTGAGCTGACGGTCGAGCGGATGCGCGAGATCGAGCTGCACCTGGCGCACTGCGAGCGGTGCCGGCCGCACGCCGAGTTCCGTCGCGCGTTCCGGGGCGCGGTGGCAGGGGCTGGCAGTGCGAGTGACGACACGGACGCGCTGAGCCGCCGGGTCCGTGCGGCGCTCCAGGCGGCGGCGGGCGGCGGGTGATCGTCGGCGCGGCGATGGTGAACGGAAGCGAGGCGCCTTCACCGCCGCGCTGGGCGTCGCGCCGACGGCCCTCGTGTGGATGGAGACGCCTTCCAACCCGCTCGTCCGCGTGGTGGATGTGCAGGCGATCTGCGACGTCGCACACGCGCATGGCGCGCTCGCGGTGGTCGACAACACCTGGGCGACGCCGGTGCTGCAGCGCCCACTGGAACTCGGCGCGGACGCCGTCATGCACTCTGCGACGAAATACATCGGCGGCCATTCAGACATGATGGCTGGCATCGTCCTGCTGCCGCACGCATCGGCGCTGGAGCGGCCGTTGCGCATGGTGCAGCATCACAAGGGCAGCGTCCCCTCCCCCTTCGACTGCTGGCTCGCACTGCGTGGCATGCAGACGCTGCCCGTGCGCGTGCGCGCGCACTGCGGGGGTGCACAGCTGGTCGCTGAGTCGCTCGAGCGGAACGCGTCGGTCGAGCGGGTACTGTATCCGGGGCTGCCCAGTGATCCGGGTCACGCGCTCGCGGCCCGACAGATGACCGGCTTCGGTGGCATGCTGTCGTTCATCGTGCGCGGTGGGGCACCCGCCGCCATGCGCGCGGCGAGTCGCCTGCAGCTGGTGACGCGTGCGACGAGCCTTGGAGGCACCCACTCGCTGATCGAGCATCGGGCGTCCGTGGAAGGGCCGCAGACGATGGCGCCCCCCGGATTGCTGCGGATGTCGGTGGGGCTCGAACATCCGCAGGACCTCATCCGGGATCTGGAGCACGCCGTGCAGACTGCCTGAGTCCTGCGAGCGCCGGCGGAACGTGCCGACCGCGTCGGGCGATGGGCGGCGGGCACCTTCAGGTGACATTCCGCACTCAATGCTATCGTGATGTCGGTCACCGTTCGCAGGGTATCTGGAACATCACGACCGGCGAGACGGCTTGCCGCACTATTGCTGCAGAGGCGGTTCCCGCGGATCGGGATCTGCCCAACCGCCCGCGGGTTGAACGTCCGGCTGTTCGATTCCACGTGGCGCGATCCGGCCCACACTGGCACGCCGAGCAGCTCTGGCTGGGTCCTCCCCGGCGTACGATGGGCGGGTTCGCGGCAACGCTCGTCCCAGGTTTTAATCCGGTGACAGTGCACTCATTTCCGACGCGTAGGGCGGCCGGGGCCCTTCGTATTCCGGTGACAGTGCACTCATTTCCGACGCGCGGGGCGGCCAGGGCCCTTCGGTGCGAGCCCTCGGCCGGTCAGAGCCTCGAGCCGGCGCACGAACTCGGGCGACCCCACCGGCCGGCCGATCGTGGACGCCGCACGCAGGCCTGCCACCCGCTGCGCGTTCGGCTCATCGCCCAGATACGTCGCCACATTACCGATCATGCGCAGCAGACGCCGGGGATGCGTCAGCCCATCATCTGCGCCGGTGAGGTACGCCCGCGCGCTCGACCAGCGCCATTCGGCGGCCGTCTGTGCCAGGCTGGCGCGGACTGGGTTGAGCAGCACGTAGCGCAACGCCTCGTACAGGTGTGCGTCATCCATCGGCACTGACCCATATCGTCCCTGCCAGAAGTGCCCGGTCACACCGTGGCGCGCGTTGCTGCGCTGCGCGTAGCGCTGGTGGACGACCGCGAGGCTGCGTCGCAGCCCGTCGCCGGTGGCCGGCTCGAGAATCAGGTGCACGTGGTTGGGCATCAGGCAGTACGCGAGGCAGGTGACCTTCTGTGCCGCGCACGCGCGGCGCAGAAGGTGGAGATACTCGAGACAATCCTCAGCGGAGTGGAACGTGCGTTGGCGCCCATTGCCACGCTGGGTGACGTGATGGGCGAGGCCGGGGATGACGACGCGCGCGATACGGGCCATGGCGGGTTTCGGCTGGACGCTGCGTGAGCAGCCGCACGGCGGCTGCGGCGGGCATGCCCACCATGCGGGTGTCCCGCTCCGCGGACCAACTCGAAAGCGTGCACTGTCACCGGTTTTCGTGCATCGGGCAGGCGCGTCGCCGGCAGCGTGCCTTGTCACCCGCTTGGCGTGATGGCCACATGCCGGAAGGGGCGGGCTGTCACCGGACTTCGCGGAAACGGTGCACTGTCACCGGATTTCATCGGATTTCGCGGAAACGGTGCACTGTCATCGGATTTCCTTGTCACCGGATTTCCTGTCACCTGACGTCCGCAATGGTGCACTGTCACCGAACTTTCGAAGTGACAGGCATCATCACGAAGGTGCGGGATGCGGTCGACGACCGGTGAGTCGTCTATCGCCTGAGCGCGACGGGCATCGCCCGCGCGCCGATGCCCGTCGAGCTCGTGCTATGGTCAGCGGAGCACGAAGACACTGATGCCCCTGCCGCGATGCCACCATGATCCGCAGGAAACGCGCGCTTTTCCTGCGCCGTGTTCGCGCAGAGTGGCATCGAAGTGGCACTCGAGTAACTTGACGCCGTCGTCGCCGGGTGCCCACGCCCGGTTCGGTGCGCCTGCACCAAAAAGGCCCCAGGCTCGGGAATAGTCAGGAGTACAAGGCGGCCCCGCGTCTCGAGGTGTCAGAGCCGGCTGCGCGCGTCCTCACGTTCCGACGCGCAGCTCGCGCCGACCTTGCGCGGTGCGCCTGCATCGAGCGCGGCGAACCGCTCGGCATCACGCTGCACACCGCAGTGCTCGGCGCTCTGCATCGCGGCTCGTCCCAGCGTGGCGCCGGCGACGAACAGCGCGCCGGAAGCGATGATCGCCAGCTTGAACACTGCCAGATCGATCCACGCCGACGGCAGGACGCTCGGCTTGTAGCCCAGCGCCATGCCGACGCAGACCGCGAAGCCCACGATGCCGCCGAGCATCAGGCAAAGATTGGCAATCCGACGCATGAGGTCGCTCCGGTTTCGGCCAGTGACACGATGCACGTTCAGCGGCGCCGAGCGGAAATCTTCGCCATTCCGTGCGCGCGACCGCCCCGCGAATCAGTAAATTAGCTGCAGAACGCTCGACCGCGCAGGGTGCGGACCTCGCCAGGAGCGCGCCTGGCTCGAGCAGACGGAGTCGACCGTCTCCCCGCCTTCCAGCTACGCCATCGTGCTCGAAATCGTCTCGATTCTGCTGGCCGTCACCGCCGTCCTCGCGTTCGTCAACACGCGCTTCCTGCGGCAGCCGCCCGCAATCGGACTGCTGATCACCGCGCTCGGCAGCGCCCTCGTCGTCAAGGCGCTGGGTGTGCTCGGCCTCCTGAACCTGGATCCGATTCTGGCGCTGCTGCGCGAGCTCGACTTCCGCGCAGCGCTCCTCGACGGCATGCTCGGCCTGCTGCTCTTCGCTGGCGCATTGCACGTGGACCCAGCCCAGCTGCGGGCACAGGTCAGGCCCATCGCTGCCCTTGCAACACTGGGCACACTGATCAGCGCGGTGCTCATTGCGACAGCGGTGGTATGGATCGGCAAGGCAATCGGGACACCCGTCCCAGTCATTTGGGCTCTCGCGTTCGGCGTCCTGATCGCGCCGACGGACCCCATCGCGGTGGCGGCGCTGTTACGCAGCGCAGGCGTTCCCAACGCGCTCCAGAAGACGATTACCGGCGAGTCGCTCTTCAACGACGGCATCGGCGTGGTCCTGTTCCTCGCCGTCCTGACGACGATCGAGCAGGGCGTCGTCCCTGGTGCGGGCGAGATCGCTCGCCTGCTCGGCGTCGAGATCGTCGGTGGCCTGGCGTTCGGGCTGGGGCTCGGGTGGGTTGCCGTGCGTATGCTGCGCCAGATCGACGAATACCAGACGGAAATCCTGCTCACGCTCGCCTTCGCATTCGCAGGCTTCACCCTCGCGCGGTATCTCCACGTCTCTGGTGTCCTCGGTATGGTGGTACTGGGTCTCGTGATCGGGCGGCAGGGTGGCGACGACGTCATCTCGACAAGGACCAAGCAGCGACTTGACGACTTCTGGGAGTTGATCGACGAATTTCTCAACGCCGGGCTGTTCGTCCTCATCGGCGTCGAGATCCTCGTCATCGATGTACGCCCCGCTGCGCTGCTCCTCGGGCTCCTCTTGATCCCGGTGATCGTGGCCGTGCGCTGGATCTCGGTCGCCGGCGTCGTCTGGCCGATGCGGCACGCGCTCCAGTGGCCCGCGGGAAGCATCGGCCTGGTCACGTGGGCGGGAGTCCGCGGCGGTATCTCGATTGCCCTGGCCCTCGCGCTTCCGGCGAATCCGTTGCGGACGACGCTACTCGCGGCGACCTACGTGGTCGTCTGCTTCTCCATCGTCGTTCAGGGACTGTCGGTCGGCTGGGTCGCACGCCGACTCCTTGGGGCGACAGCACAAGGCACCGACACGGCGCACGACTGATCCGCCGTCCGCCACGGCGAACATCCTCCGAGCACCGGCGTTGATCGTCACCCTTTCGGGAAAGCCGCCACATCTGTGCGGCCCACGACCGGCCACAGCCAACCGCGACCGACCGCGTTCGGGTCAACGGGGTCGGCTCTGGCCCCTTCGGCGCTCAGAAGGCCCGCTCCCACGGGATCGAAAGCCGCAGCGCTGAGCTGATCAACCCGACCATGCTGTACGTCTGCACGAAATTTCCCCACTGCTCGAGCGACACCGGATCGATGTGCTCCGCCAGCAGGCCATGCGGGTTGCGGCACGCCAGTACGTGTTCGAACAGCTCACGCGCCTCCAGTTCGCGGCCGATGGCTGCCAGCGCGTTGATGTACCAGAAGGTGCACGCCAGAAAGGCGTTCTCCGGCTTGCCGAAGTCGTCTTCGCCGACATACCGGTAGATGAAGTGCCCGCGCAGCAGCTCGCGCTCGATGGCATGCACCGTGGCGACGAAGCGGACGTCGTCCGCCGACACAAAGCCGACGTCGTGCATGCGCAGCAGCGACGCGTCGAGTGTGCTGCCGTCCATCGTGGCCACGAACGTGTGCAGTTCTGCGTTCCAGCAGCGGCGACAGATCTCGATGTGCATGCGATCGGCTGTCTCGCGCCAGAACGTGTACCGATCGCGGAGGCCAAGCTGCGCTGCGATCCGCGCCAGCCTGTCGCAGCCCGCCCAGCACATGACGCTCGAGAACGTGTGAACATGCGTGCTTCCACGCAGCTCCCAGATTCCAGCGTCGGGCTGGTCATAGCAGGCGGCAGCACGGTGCCCGATCTGCTCGAGGCGCTCGAAGAGCGCGACGTCGCCGCGCTGCTCGAGCCGCCGGTCGAAGAAGATGTGCGTGGCGGCCAGGATGGCGGCGCCGTACACGTCATGCTGCACCTGCCGATACGCGTCGTTGCCAACCCGCACGGGCCCCATGCCGCGATACCCCGGCAGTGACTCCACGGTGCGTTCCTCGATGTCCGGCCGCCCACTGATGGTGTACATCGGCTGCAGCTCCCCGTGCTCCGCACTGGCGATCACATTCATGATGTACGCAAGGAAGCGCTCCATCGTGCGCGTCGCGCCAAGCCGGTTCAGTGCGTCGACGACGAAGTACGCGTCGCGGATCCAGCAGTAGCGATAGTCCCAGTTACGTTCGCTTCCGGAGGCCTCAGGGATCGACGTCGTCATGGCGGCAATCACCGCGCCCGTGTCCTCGTGCGCGTTGAGCTTGAGCGCGATGGCGGAGCGAATCACGACATCCTGCCACTCGAACGGAATCGCCAGCGCGCGCACCCAGTCGCGCCAGTGTGCCACCGTCTCCTCGAGGAAGCGCCGGCCGACGATCCCGGCCGACTCCGTCACCGTCTCATCGGCGCCAAGGATCATCGTCACCGTGCCGTCGAGAAAGAACGGCAGTTCCTCGACGATCGGGGTGAGCGGCGCATCGGTCGTCAGGCGCAGCACGACGTCACCGCCGATGTAGCGGACGTGATTGCTGCCCATCGTACGCTCGGCCGGATAGCGCCCGTACTGGCACATCGGTCGGAGCCGAATCCGGATGCGGGGGTGACCCGCCACGGCGGTCACGCGACGCACCAGCGACATGGGACAGAAGAAGCGCCCGTACTGCTCGAATCTCGGTGAGAAATCGACGATCTCGACCACGCCGCCAGAGGCGTCGTGCAGCCGGGTCACGAGGACGGGGGTGTTCTCGAGCACGGACTGCTCGGTGCGCACACACTCGAGCACCTCGATGCCGAAATGGCCGCCCGCCTCCGGCGCGTCCGTCCCGTTCAGCAACGAGCAGAACGCGGGATCTCCGTCGAAGCGCGGGAAGCACGCCCACGTGATATCCGCGTCGGGCGTGATGAGCGCGCTGATGGTGCCGTTCCCGATCAGGGCCAGGTTCAGTGAATTCATGACGGGACCGCTCCACCGGCACTCGCGGCGACGGCCTGGCTGAGCCAGCGCCGCACGGCACGGACGTCCCGCATGCGCCAACCTGCCGTCGTGCGTCCCGGGCCCACCTTCACCGAGATTCCATCCAGTTCGTTGATCACCGCAAATCCGTACTCGTCCGTCATGTCGTCCCCGATGAAGACGGGCCGTCGCCCTCGGAATGGCGCTTCCGTCAGGAAGGTGCGGATGGCCGTGCCCTTGTCGCGTCCCGCCAACTTCAGTTCGACGACGCGCTTGCCGCGCTGCACGCAGAACTCCGCGCCAGCCACGTCACCGACCTGCCGCATCACGCGATGTGCATAGCTTGCAAGCGCCAGCGCCTGACGGTAGTGCAGCGCGAGCGATAGCCCCTTGTCCTCGAGCAGGAGGCCGGGGTGACGCTGGACGACGTCGCGAAGCCGGGTACGGGCGAGATCGAGCGCCGGGAGCGGCGGCGAGCACCGCGTGACATGGCCGTTTGGCGCTCGCCGCTCGAGGCCGTGCTGCCCGGCAACGGGCAGGTGCAGCGCCGGAAAGAGCTGGTCGACCTCGGCCACCGGGCGGCCCGTGATGATCGCGACCGCACCGCCGGTGAGCGTCGTGAGCGCGGTGATCGTCGCCCGGAGTTCCGCGTCCACCTGTACGTCGCCCGGCCGAGGGGCGATGTCGAGCAACGTGCCATCGAGATCCACGAAGTACGCCCACTCCGGAGTCGGTGACGGGACGCCAGCCGTGCGCCGTCGTCGCGACGCAGGCATTGTCGCGGTCACGCGCTCGCCTCCCGACGGTCAGGGGTCGCGACGAGACGGGGGCGCAGGCCGGCCGGGAATTCGAAGCGGCGGATGAGGCGTGTCCGGCGCCGCACGCTGGCGGCATCCAGCATCATGCGCCCGGCCCAGCGGTACACGTTGAACTCTCCCACGAGGCTGCGCATCAGGCGCATGCGCGCGCGCTGCTCCTGCGGCGGCATGGTGACCGCCTGGAACAAGGCCTCTGCACACTCTTCCGCGTCGTACGGGTTGACGACGATGGCCTCCGGCAGTTCTCTGGCCGCACCGGTGAACTGACTCAGCACGAGCACGCCCCGCTCGTCGTCGCGCGAGGCCACGAACTCCTTCGCCACGAGGTTCATCCCGTCATGCAGGCTGCTGACGAAGCAGACGTCGGCGCCCCGGTAATATTCGTAGACCTCGCGAGGTTCGTGGTGCTCCGCGTGCAGGATGATCGGGGCATGCGCGGCGGCAGAGAACTGCGTGTTGATCCGCATGGCCAGCGCACGCACCCGCGCTTCGTACGCCTGGTAGTGCTCGATGCTCGAACGCGTCGGGGCGGCGATCTGGATGAAGGAGAACCGGCCCACCCACTCCGGGTGGATCTCGAGAAAGCGCTGCACCGCGCGGAAGCGTTCCTCGATGCCCTTGGTGTAATCGAGGCGATCCACACCGACGCCGATGACATGCCCTTCCGGCAGCTGATGATGGTGCCGGACGTCCGCCCGGCACTGCTCCACTTGCTTGGCCAGCATCGGCGCCGCCGGCGGCCAGTCGACCGAGATCGGGTATCGCTTCACCGCGGTCGGCTCACCGTGATAGGACACGGTGAATGATTCACGATCCACCCGCGCCTCGAGCAGCCGATCCACGGTGTCGACGAAGTTGTTGCAGTGGAACTGTGTGTGAAAGCCGAGGATGCTGCTGCCCAGCAGTCCATCGAGCAGCTCCTCACGCCACGGGCAGATGCTGAACGCCTCAGGGTTCGGCCACGGGATGTGCCAGAACGTGATGATCGTGGCGTTCGGCAGGAGCTCGCGGACGTATCGCGGCAGGAGCGCAAAGTGGTAGTCCTGCACGAGCACGATGGGGTCGCTGGACGTCGCCTCGCGCACCACGGCCTCGGCGAACTTCCGATTCACCGCGACGTACTGCGCCCAGTCGGTGGCCCGGAACGTCGGTCGCACGTGTGCATTGTGGCAGAGAGGCCAGAGCCCCTCGTTCGAGAAGCCGTAGTAGTACCCGGACTCCTCCTGCGCCGACAGCCAGACCCTGCGGATCTGGTACGCAGGCGTGTCGACGGGCACGCCGACCCGATCATGGCGGTCGACGACTTCCCGGTCGGCGGTGCCGGAGCCGTGTGCGATCCACGTGCCGGAACAGGCACGCATGATCGGCTCCAGCGCCGTCACCAGCCCGCTCGCCGGCTGCTTCACGACAATCTCGTCGCCCTGAAACATGTGCATGTACGGCTCGCGGTTCGAGACCACGATCACCTCCTGCCCACGCAGGTCGCCATCGAGAATCGCCTTCAATGCGGCCGCATCCCACGGCGCCTGATGCTCTTCCCGGGCGCGATGCTCCGACTGGATATCCTGAATCAGCGCGCGGAGATCGGCCGCAATGGGCCGCAGCTCCGGCCGGTCATGCTTGTCAGTGGGGCGCAGGATACCTTCGCCCCGCATGAGCGCCCGGAGGCCCTGTTCCCATCCACGCCAACTGAGCTGCGCCACCGCCACCGTGATCATCGACACGGTCAGGCCCAGGGCCGCGAAGACGTAAAACAGGTACTTCCGCGTCTCCTCGCTTCGGCGTCCGACGAAGCTCATGTCATGCACCAGGACCAGCTCACCAGATGGAGCACTGTCGCTCGCCAGCGAATGCACCGACACGAGCAGCGGACCGCGCGCACTGCTCAGAACGTGCGTTGCCGGATCCTCGCCGGTGAAGCGGGCGAGGCTGTCACACGCCACCTCCGCCGGCAATGACGGGGTCGCAATCGGCTTCGAACCGGGCGCCGCGCAGTACCCCATCGCGAACAGGCGCTCATCCTGGGTGATCTTTGCGAACAGCTGGCGTACCCTCGCCTTGTTGTCAACCTGCACCAGGTCCTGCACGGCATCTTCGACCGTGGTCGCCACCAGCTTGGCGCGAATGTCGAGGTCGCGCGTGAACCACCGCACCGTCAGGGTGTCGACGAGCGGGACGACGGCATAGGCGACTCCGGCGAGCACGAGCAGCAGCGGAATGATGAATCGGAGCGAGAGTCGCATGGGCCTCATCGGGTCGTGCGTGAATCCAGGGGACGGAACCGTGGTCGTCGTGCTGATGGCGTCGGCTCACGACGCGTCGGCGTACTCCCGGGCACGCAGCTCGCGAGGTGCGGCACGCTGCAGCAGCAACGTCTGGGTTGGATAGGCGAACTCGATCCCGGCGTCCTCGAACTGCGCGTGTAAGGACAGGTTCACCTGCTGCTGGATGTCCATATACTGGTTGTAGTCAGCAGAGTTCACGAAGTACACCACCTCGTAGTCGACCGCGAAGTCGGCGAACGAGGCCAGATGCGCGCGGTCAAACCGCACCGGTGACTGGCGCTCCACCGCATCGCGCAGCATACCGGGAATCTGCTCGAGCAGATCCCTTGGCGTCTGATATGTCACGCCGACGTGAAATACCACGCGCCGCTCCTGCATCCGGCCGTAGTTGCGAACCCGACTGTCGAGCAGGTCGCCGTTCGAGAAGATGAGCTGCTCCCCGGACAATGCCCGCAGACGCGTCGTCTTCAGCCCGACGCGCTCCACCGTGCCCATCAGCTCGCCGACCGCGATGAAGTCACCAATCACGAACGGCTTGTCGAGCACGATGGCGAGCGACGCGAAGAGGTCACCGAGGATCTTCTGCGTCGCGAGTGCAATCGCGACGCCGCCCACGCCGAGACTCGCCACGAACGCAGTGATGTTGACGCCGAGGTTGTCGAGTGCCAGCAAGAGTACCACTGTCCAGATCACCACCTGCACGGCGACCTGCAGCGCGGCGAACATGGTGGATGTGCTCCGGTCCTCCGCCGGCCGCCGACTGCGGTGAACGGTGATCACACCGCGGGCGGCCGCCGTAGCCCACAATCCCACCTGCGCCAGGAGGGCGAGCGCGGCCACCCCGCTCACCCACCGCTCGCCAGTTGACGAGAGCGGCAGCGAGCGCAATCCGACGAAGAGACCGCCGACGACGACGAGCAGCGTGCGCGTGCTACGGACCACGCTCACCACCACGTCGTCCCAGGGATTCGTGGTGCGCTTCGACAGCACGGCGAGCCGGTTTGCGGCGACGGAACGCATGAGCAGTCCACACGCCACCACCGCCGCCGACAGTGCTGCCGCGCGCAGCAATACCACGGTAGACACGTCTGCAAGAACGACCGATTCGGGGAGCACGAGTCTCCTCCCGCCGACCTGCAACCGCAGGCCAGCCCATCGAATCACAAGTGGGAGCCGGCTCGGCATGCCGTCCGGACCATCGAGCGGTGCCGCTGCGTGCAATCAGCACTGCGGCAGGAACAACCGACGCGGGCCCTGATCGAACACTCAGGATTCCACGACGCGAGAGCTGTCCTTTACATAGACACAAATATAGTATTCGATGACGCAAGCGGCGGCAACCCACGCGCCTCACTTCCCGATCACGCCGGAGGCTCACGTGCTGAATCGACTGCTTCTCGTGCTCGACGAATTCGATCCGTCCGAGATCGCGATCATGGAAGCCTTGCATCTCGCCGGCGAGCACGGCAGTGCCGTGCTCTTCGTCGGCATCGTGCCGACGCTGACGGTGCCACCCTTCGAGGTGCCCAGCATCTCGGTGCTCAGCACCGCGCGCCGGCAGTCCACCGCCGAGGCGACCGTGAGAAGCCGGATCGAACGCGGCGTCCGCGAGGCGTCGCGTCTCGGGCTGCGAAGCGCATTCCGCCTGTTGGACCCGCCGCGGAGTGCCAAGATGGTGGTCGCTGTCGCGGAAGAGGAGGGGTGCGACACGATCATCATCGCGTCCGACGGTCGGTCCGCGCTGGGTCGCCTCATCGCGGGGAGCCTGATCCCCGGCCTCATCACACACGCCCCGATGCCCGTGATCGTCTGTAAGGCGAACCGGGATGTCGTGCCGGCACCCGTGACACGCACGCCGCCGACGCGAGATCCGGCCCCCGTGCTGACTGTCGTCGCGCGAGGGCGCCCAACACGCTGCGGGCTCACCGGCGTGCCAGCGTGATAGACGTGCCTCCGCGACGCCGGCACATTGACGAACCGGACTCGCGTGCCACGCCTGACACGGTGCTGCAGCAGTTTCGGGTCGTCTTCACGGCCATCAAGACGCACTTTCAGCAGTTGGAACGACAGGCAGGCATCGGTGGGGCACAGGTCTGGGCGCTCGCCACGATTAGGGACCACCCGCGGATCAGCATCGGCGAACTCGCCGTCGCGCTCAGCGTGCGACAGCCGACGGCGAGCAACCTGGCCCGCAGTCTCGCCGAGCAGGGGTGCATCACTCACGAGCGCCGCACGGACGACCGACGTGGTGTCGCCCTGCGCATCACGCGAACAGGACTGGCGATGCTCGCGCGTGTGTCACCGCCCTACGAGGGGGTCTTGCCGGCCGCCCTGGGAAACCTCGATCCGGACACGCTGCACAGGCTCGATGCGGACCTGCGCGCACTCATCAGTCATCTCAACGCGGACGACAGCGCACGCCTGCGTCCACTCGCCTCGCTGTAGCGCCGACACCGATGGGCGACGGCGCACTACCGCCGCTCGACGTTCGTCAGCTCGACGGAGTCCACCTTCAGGCGCGTCGTCAGAAAGGCTCGCAATCGGGTCGAGGCGGTGCGATCCGGCGAACGGCGCCACCTTGCCACTACGGCGACACGAGCACCGAGCGCCGGTGTGGCGGCGGTATCGACGTCGGACACGATGTAACCGACCGCCAGCGACAGCAGCCCCGGATTGAGTGCGCGTACCTCCGAATACAGGCTCCGGGACGGCAGTTCCGCCGCCCGCAGGCGGATGACCTCCGCCTGCAGCGCCGCCGCACGTTGCGCATCGGCCGACGGCGCCTTCGCATCGCGCATCGTCATCTCCTTCAGCGCCTCCTGCCGCAGCACATCGGCGAGTTCCTCCAGCGACGGTTGATGCCCGAGCGGCTGTCGCAGCACCAGCCGCGTCTTCGCGAGTCCATACGCGGAAAGGCGCTGACGTACGCTGTCAACTTGCGCGACGGGGACCGGTTCACCGATCAACGTCGCCTCGATGGTGGAGGAATCGCGAGCATATCGGAACGCCGTGTTCAGGACGCTTCGGTCGGCGAACACCAGGTTCTCCGCAACGAAGCGGCGCGCGGCCCCCTTGAACCGTGTTTCCTGCACGACGTTCCAGCCGGTGTAGATGCTCGGCAGGACGAGGACGAGCGTCAGGATCACGATGACAGTGCGCACGCGCCCACGCGTGGTCGACTCCGGCACGGCGACCCGCGGGAAGTGCATCAGTCGCACGAAGCCGAGCGTCGCGAGGCAGATGAAGAGCGCATTGATCAGGAACAGATGCATCGCGCCGAGGAAGAACCAAAGATCGCCGTGGGCGAGACCGAAGCCTGCCGTGCAGAGCGGCGGCATGAGCGCGGTGGCAATCGCGACGCCGGGAAGCACCTGACTCTTGTTCGCCTTGCGCGTGACCGCGACGATGCCAGCCGCGCCCCCGAACAGGGCGATCAGCACGTCGAACAGCGTCGGTCGTGTCCGCGCGAGGAGTTCGGACTGCGCCTCCGCCAGCGGCGAGATGAAGAAGAAGAACGTCGACGCCGCGAGTGCGATGGCCGTCGCGAACACCAAGCTGCGCACGCTGCGGCGCAGGAGCAGGACGTCACTGGTCCCGAGCGCAACCCCCATGCCGACGATCGGTCCCATGAGCGGCGAGATCAGCATGGCACCGATGATGACCGCCGTGGAATTCACGTTCAGTCCGACTGACGCGATCAGGATCGCGAACACGAGCGCCCAGGCTCCCGTGCTCCGCAATTCCACGTCTGAGCGAACGTGCTCGATGCTGGCGACGTAGTCGGTCTCCTCCCGGAGCGACAACGCCGATCGGGCGCGATTCCAGAGCTGTTCAGGGAGCACGAGACGATCCTTCGGCAAATGGTGACGGCGTCTCCAGGGCGCACGCTCTCCGGATGTTCGTCGATCTCATGCTCACGCACAAGGTCCTGACGCAGGTCTGGGACGACGTCCAACCGCAACGCGCTGACGCCCAGGGCGCATGTGCTGGCGCGGGAGGGCCACAGGCGCTGTGAATTCGGCGGACGCGCTCCGATGGGACCCGTGCCCGCCACGCTTCGCCGCGTCGACAACAGGCCGCACCGAGCGCGTACAGCACGATCCCAATCCGAGACTGGCCGAGTTGTCGTACGGCGAATAGCTTCGTCACGGCACGACAGGCGTCTTGCACCAGTGTCCAGGCTACGACCACCGTGTGCCGCGTACACGTTCGCCATTCCGCTCCCATCGGCCGAGAATGCACGACGAAGAACCCGAGCCGTCGCGCCGGGCACGCACACTACCAGCCTGGCAGTTTGCCGGCTGGGGCGAGGTTGACCGACTCGACCTGACGGCCACCGGCTCCGGTGCAGCGGAGCCGATCCGCCACCTCGATCAGCCGAAGCGCCACCTGCTCGGCGAGTGGAGCGCAACCGCCATCTGCGGCAATGACATCACCTCGAGCGTGCTGTACGTATCGGCGCTCTGTGCCGCACAGGCAGGAATCCTCGCGCCCATCGTCCTGTTGCTCGTCGCCGGGGTGCTCTACCTCTTCCGTGGGATCTACGCGGAAGTCGGCAGTGCGTTGCCGCTCAACGGGGGCACCTACACCGTACTGCTGAACACCACCAGCAAACGGCTGGCCGCTGGCGCCGCATGCCTCACGCTTCTCTCGTACATCGCGACGGCGGTGATCAGCGCAAGTGAGGCGATGCACTATGCGCACAACCTTGTGACCGGGCTGCCAGTCCTCGCGTCCACAATAGCCGTCCTCGCCATCTTCGCAGCACTCACGATCCTCGGCGTCGGGGAGTCGGCGATCGTCGCCATCGGCATCTTTCTGCTGCACATGGTGACACTCGTCGTGCTCGTGATCGGCGGCATCATCAGCGTGGTCCACGATCCGTCGCTGCTGATGGCCAACATCGCCCTGCCCTCACCGCGCGCGTTGATGCCCGCGCTCTTCTTCGGATTTGCCGCCGCGATGCTCGGGGTGAGTGGATTCGAGAGTTCGGCAAACTTCATCGAGGAGCAGCGCGTCGGCGTGTTTCCCAAGACGCTGCGGAACATGTGGCTTGCCGTGGCGGTGTTCAATCCGCTCGTCAGCCTGCTCTCGCTCGGGCTGTTGCCGCTGGCGCAGCTGCGCACCGTCCCGCCCGACATGCTCGCACGGATGGGTGATCGCGCCGTCGCGCCCTGGCTTGGCACCGCCGTGAGCATCGATGCCGTGCTGGTGCTATGCGGCGCCGTGCTCACGAGCTATGTGGGCGTCATGGGCCTGGTGCGCCGGATGGCACTTGATCGCTGCCTGCCGCAATTGCTCCTGCGCGAGACACGCCGCGGCACGAACCACTGGATCGCGATCGCCTTCCTCGTGCTCTGTGTGTCGATCCTCTGGGCGACCGCGGGTGACCTTTCGACGCTGGCTGGTGTCTATGCGTTGTCATTCCTCAGCGTCATGGCGCTCTTTGCGATCGGCAACCTGCGCCTCAAGCAGGCGCGGGGCCGGCTCCCGCGGGCGGTCACGGCGTCGCGCACAGCCATCGCGATTGCGCTCGTTGCCGTTGCGGTCGCGCTGGTCGGCAATGTCGCGCTCTCGACGCGCAATGCAGAGGTCTTTCTCGCGTATGCAGGTATCGCACTGCTGGCTGTGGCCGCGATGCTGTTCCGGATCCGCGTCCTGAGTTTCGTCCTCAATGCGTCCCGCGCCGTTGCGGACCGGGCGATCGGCGTGAATCGCTGGATCCGCGAGCGCGTGATCCGCTGGATCGAGCAGATCAACAGCGTGTCGGTCGTCTACTTCACCAAGGGTGACAGTGTCGAGATCCTCCGCCGCGCCGCTGAGTATGTGCTCCAGAACGAGCAGACGAATCGGATGACCGTCGTTCACGTGTACCACGACGAGCACGATCTTCCCGCGGGTCTGGCCGGATCGCTGGCACTGATCGATCGCGAGTTTCCCCGCCTGCGCATCGACGTCCTTTTTGTCCGCGGCCGATTCGCGCCGGAGCTCGTCGAGCAGCTGTCGCTCCATCTGGGCGTGCCGAAGAACCTGATGTTCATCGGCACGCCCAGTGATCACTTCCCGCATCGGATCGAAGCGCTCGGCGGTGTTCGGCTCATCCTGTAGGCTGGCGCCAGACTGGACCGAGCGCCGTCATGTCACTGGAGGATCAAGCGGCGCGTAGCCATGTGACGCGACCGGCGTTCCGACCTCGCTCAGGACGTCCAGTTCCGGAACCCCACGACCGAGCAGGAATCCGGGCAGGATGGTATTCACGACGGTGTACACGATCAGCGCGCCGAAGACGAAGTCGGGGACCGCGAACTGATCCCGGAGGATCTCCGCGATGACCAGCGAGAAGACGAGCGTCGGTGCGAGGGCGATTGCGATCGGCAGGCCGCTCTGCCACGACTCACCCATCGCATGGCGCCGATGCACGACGACCATCGCGATGCGGGCCGGGACGCACACCACCACGGCACCGAGACCGAACCAGATCGCCTTCGCGGTGAAGTCCTCGGCATGCAGGTGCAGCCCGGCATTGAAGAAGTAGAACGGGGCGAAGACGGACGCGAACGCCTCCACCGCGTGCAGCGTCCGCTCGGACGACATGGCTGGCAGGCGCGTGCGAAACGCCTGAGCCGCGATGCCGACCATGAATGCGCCCACGAGGTAGTACACGCCGAGAGCACGCGTGATGTAGGCGCTGACCACCGCCAGCATCAGCAGGAAGGCGAACTCCGACTTCGGTGCGTACGGTGCGATCCGTGCCGCAAAGAACCGGAACAGCAGTGGCAGCACGAGGACAAGGGCGAGCAGCGCAGCAGTCGCGACGCCGAGTCGCTCTCGCGACGTGGACTGCAGGGCAATGAACAGCACACCAAGCGCGAGCAGCTCGGTGGCGATCGCCTTCGACTTGATCCAGAATCGCTCCCGCGGCTGCAGACCGAGGGAGTCGAGCGAATCAAGGATGAATCCCGTTGACGGCGTGAAGAGGGCCAGCGCGATGAGCGCGCCGATTCGGTAGGAGAACTGCATGCTCATGGCGATCACCACACCCGACCCGAGGATCACGAGCAAACGCACCGCAACATGCTGCGCGATGACCCTCGCTCCCTCCCGCAGGTCAGCGCCGTTCACCTCCAGCCCGGCGGTGAGGAACATCGCGACGATGCCGAATGTGGCAAGCAGACTCAGCGTCGGGTCCTGCGTCAGGATCCCGCTGGCAGACGCCGCTGCACCCAGCAGAAAGCTCGTGATTGCGCTGGGCAGGCGGAAGCGCTGCAGCGCTCGAGGCACGACGAACAGCGCGAAGAGCAGCAGGATGTACGTGAGATCTTTCGGCACGCGATGACGTAAGAGGGCGACGTTCGTACGATGGATGAACTGAGCGATCTGGCTGCCGGGGATCACGTGAACCGGAACAGTCCACCCCGCGGCGGGTAGTGTCCAGTGAACACGTCAGAGGCGGTCGAAGCAGACGGTTCCGCATACCGGGCACAACTTAACGCCAGTCGCCACACGCGACGTCCCGCCCTAGAGGCAGCGGCACACGGGCGATCCATCTGTGCGTCGTCCGCTCGATGCACCGTCCAGATCGCCATGCGACAGCGGGCACAGCACCGGCTTGATTCGCGGCTCCTCCGGGGAAGCGGACATGGCGTGCCGCCAGGGTCGTCTCAGCGATGCCGAACGTATGGAGCCGGCGCCAGGGGGGCTGGAGTTCCTCAGGGACGCCGAACCGCGCTCGCGCCCGGCCATTGCGCCTTTCGACGTCGACATCGCACGCGTCCTGTCGCTCGCACTGGTGAACGAGGGTGCAAGCACCGAGTCACAGTTCGACCGCATGGTCAAGCGGAGCTTCGTGACAGAACCATGCGCACTGCAAGAGATGCTCGATCACATCCCAAAGGCCCACACGGCCGCTGCGGCGGGCATGCCCACCATGCGGGTGTCCCGCTCCGCGAACCAACTCGAACGCGTGCACTGTCACCGGTTTTCACGCATCGGGTCGGTGCGTCGCCGGCAGCGTATCTTGTCACCGGCTTGGCGTGGTGGCCACATGCCGGCAGAGGCGGACTGTCGCCGTATTTCGCGGAAATTGTGCACTGTCACCAGATTTCCCCTGTGCACTGCCACCGGATATCCGGAAATTGTGCACCGTCACCGGATTTCCCCGGATTTCCCGGAAATGGTGCACTGTCACCGGATTTCCCCTGTGCACTGTCACCGGATATCCACCCACTGTCACCGGATTGCCCACCGGATTGCCACTGTCGCCGGACTTCCACCGGACTTCCATGTCCAGACTGCACGGCATGCCACGCGCCATCGAGCGATCTCCCGGCGGCCGCGACGGAGCCCATGACGGCCTGCGCGGTGATATGTCGTGCGTGGGAGTCATGCAGAGCACGCCAGGGTGCACCCGTGATCGGGAACGTCTGGGCGCAGCGGGGGCACACCACTCGCACGATCACCTCTCTCAGCGAGTGTCAGGCATGGCGGACGACAAGCACACATACGCGCACGACTCGAGCGACAAGAAGCTGGACCGGGCGGCAACCGAGGCGGACGCCGCTCGGGAAAAGGCGGCGGCGAAGCCGCACGCGGGCCATGACGCCGAGCAGGTGCGCAGGCACGACGACACCGGAAAGGATCGCCTCTTCGAGGGCCGCATTCAGCACGACGATGCGGACAAGCAGAGCGACCGCAATCGCCTGGAGAAGGACGCCGCTCGTCACCATCACACGGATGATGAGATCGGGACGATCTCTGATACCGACACGCGCGTCAAGAAGTAGTCTGCGCGCGAGCCCGGGGTGACGCACGGGAGCGCCAGCGCCCGAAGCGTGCCGCGGGGCGGGATGCGGAACGACGAACGGCGCCCACACAGGCGCCGTTCGTCGTTGAATTTCCTCATCGGGACGGCGGGATTCGAACCCGCGATCCCTGAACCCCACACTGCTGTTCGGCAGCGCAAGCCAGTCCGGCACATGGGGTTACGACGTCATAACGTGGAAGCGCGGCGCAAACTCAGGGGATCGCCGGCTCGCGGTGGACAGCTTCAGGGACAAGACGTCGCCCGCACTGGCGCGACAGACTTCAACGGCCAAGCAGCGCCCATCTTGACTCAACGGTCGCCCTGGTACGGCTTCGCACGGCAGTGACTGCCCTCCGCGAGGAGGACGAGCGATGCCGCCGGACCTGCGCGCCGCGGCAGGCCCGCCACCGGCCAGGCCGCTTCGAGATGCGTGCGAACACGCCGGACTTCGTTCCTGCGGGTTCACGTGTCGTCGACCGTGAATGCACTCGAGCGACTCAGGTCGTCGATGAATGTCCCCCGCTCAGTAGGTGCCCAGCCCAACCGCTCTCGCGTGAACGTGCTCGAAGCTGGAGCATCCATCGCCGCCGGAAACGCGAGCCATCCGAAGTGCGCCGCGCCCGCGTCGGGCGACAACGAGACCGCAGGAACGCTGAGTCCGCGACCAATGGACTCAGCGATCTCGCGCAGCGGGAAGCCCTCCTCCGCGACAGCCTGATAGGACATCCCGATGACGCCATGCTCGAGCGCGCGCACGTACGCCCGAGCGGCGTCGAGACGATGCACCGCCGGCCATCGATTCGTTCCCTCATCGATGTAGGCCGAGATGCCTTTCTCCCGGGCGACCTGGATCAGGTAACTGCCGAGTCCGTGCTTGTGCCGGTCGTGCACCTGCGGCATCCGCACGACGCGCGCGTGTACACCGCGTGACACCAGTCCCAATGCCGTCTGCTCCGACACTCTCGGGCTTCGTCCGGCGCCTGCCGGTGCCGTGTCATCCTCCGTCGTCACTCGGCCGGGTGCGTAGGGAATTCCTGCCGTCACGATGAGTGGCCGCGCCGATCCGGACAACGCGTCGCCGAGCGCGAGAATGGCCTGGCGATCCGTTTCACAGTTCTCGACGAACTTCGAGAAATCGTGATTGAAGCCCGCGTGGATCACAGCATCCGACAGCGAGGCGGCACGGCGCAGGGTGCCGAGATCTTCGAGGTCACCCCGATGGACTTCCACCCCCTCCACGCTCAGCGCCTCGGCTGCGCCTTCAGACCTGGCGAGTCCCAGGACGTCGTGTCCCGCCTCGATCAGTTCACTCACGACGGCAGAGCCGACGAAGCCGGTCGCGCCAGTAACGAATACTTTCATGCGAGAAGGGGTTCAGGAGGGTGTGGTACATCGGCAGCACCGGCGGCCGCGCGATCCCGGTGCGCGGACTGTCGATCCGTGAGCAGGCATCGGCTCACTTTGACTCGACGCGCCCAGGCGCGCCTGCGTGTTCCATGACGTCCACGGCCGACGGCCAGGCAGTGTCATCGATCGTCAGCGCAGTGCGCAGATAGGCCAGCGTGATGCGTTGAACGACAGCGACGCGCTCAGGGTTTTCGTCGGTCGTCTCGGCAACGTCGTATCCAGACACTCCACCAAGACCGTGCTCGCCACCGAACAGCGTGAGCAGGGATTTCGGCCCTGGACTCAGCCGATACGCGTCCGCGTGCCAGTCCGCACCGCGCACAGTCAGGTGCGGCGAGACGTCAGCATCCCCGACGACTATGAGCGCTGGTGTGGACATCTGGGCGAAGCTCGGCCGCGAGAAGAACGCGTAGTGCTCTGCTGCAGCGGCGCTGAGGTCGGCGCCGCCGCTACCGGGTGCCGCGAGCAGCACACCGGCTTTGATTCGGGGCTCCTGCACGCTGACTTCCGCGCCGCTCTCCGGGTCGACGAGGCGCATGCCCAGGAGCATGCTCGCGGTGTGCCCGCCCATCGAGTGACCGGCGACGGCGATTCGTGTCACGTCGATTCGACCAGCGAGCAGCGGCGTCGCGGCCTGAATCGCATCCAGCTCGTCGATGATCCGGGACATGTCAGCAACGCGCGAGCGCCAGAAGAGTGGCGCGTCGGGCCCGTCGAGGCTGAGCGTCTTCGAACTGAGGTGGGTTGGTTGGACGACGACGAAGCCGTGCGCAGCCCAGAAGTTTGCGAGTGGCGCGTAGCCGTGCAGCGACGAAAGGTGATTGGAGCGGCCGTGGCCGTGCGACAGGAGAATGACTGGGAGGTCAGCCCCGTTCAGCGGTGCCGAGACGCGCAGCTGGAGATCGACAGCGCGTCCTGCCGCCGGCAGCACCACTGGGCTGAAAGACACTACTGGCGACGGTGCGCTCAACGGGATGCGCTCGGCGAAACCGATGATCGACTTCATCGCAGGGTATCCGGCGTGTATTGCGCGAGCGGAGCAGGCGCAGTCGTCGTGCTCACCACGGCACCGGCCCGTTCTCGTCGGAGAAGGTACCCGTTGGGCCATCGGCGCCGATGAGCGCGAGCCGCACCGGTTCGCGTGCACCTTCCTGGACGCTGCGGGTGCCGCGAAAGTTATTCAACGCGGTTGCGGTGAAGCCCGGGCAGGCTGCATTCACCTTGATGCCGCTGGGTTGCAGCGCCAGCGCGAAGGCGAGGGTGACCGCATGGGACGCCGATTTCGACACCGAGTAATTGCCGAACATCGCGCGGTGCGGGTTTGCCGGATCGGAATTCAACGTGAGGGATCCACCCGAGCTTGCAATGTTCACGATGCGGGCTGCCGGCGACTCGCGCAGCAGTGGCAGCATCGCTTGTGTGACCGCGATGATGCCGAAGACGTTTGTCTCGAAGACCGCCCGGACATCGTCGAGGCGCGCAAGTGTCAGCAGCCCGGACTGGGCCGTCGCCGGGAACTCGGCGTCGTCCCTGGGGACATGGGAGATCCCGGCGTTGTTCACGAGGACGTCGAGCCGGCCGAACTCACTCCGGATGCGCGTGGCCGCCGCATCGACGGACGGCTCGTCGGTCACGTCCAGCTGGATCGCATGTGCCCGGGGGCCAATGCCTTCCGCCGCGACCTCCCCGTCCACCAGACGTCGCGAGCCGACCAGCACGGTGAGCCCGTGCGACGCGAGCTCCCTGGCGATCTGCTGGCCGATTCCCTTGTTTGCACCTGTTATCAGGGCGACCCGCGTGTCGGGCATATATTTCTCCGGAGTTATGGGGTCAACCGGCCCGGTGAGACCGGACCCGCGGCCCCAATAAAGAGGAACAGTGTTCCATCTATATACGGAACAGTGTTCCGTTTGGCAAGGCGGAGGAGTCACGGGTGGCCAGGAAAGGAGCGCGGAGCGCGGCCACACGCGCCACAGACGTTTCGGTGCCACGCACCGTGCGCGTTGACGCACAGCGCAACATCGACACGTTGCTCAAGGCCGCAGCGTCTGTTTTTGCGAAGGCCGGCGTCGATGCGCCGGTACGGGACATCGCCGACGCAGCGGGCGTCGGCATCGCCACGATGTACCGGCATTTCCCGCAGCGCACGGACTTGATCGTCGCGGTCTTTCGACGCGAGGTCGACGCGTGCGCCGCCGCCGCAAGTACGCTGGCGGCGACCCATACGCCCGGAGATGCGCTCACGCGGTGGATCTTTCGCTACATGGACTTCATCGCTGCGAAACGCGGACTGGCTGCGGCGCTGCACTCGGGGGAGGCCGCGTTCGATTCGCTGCCGGCCTACTTCAAGGCGCACCTCGAGCCTGCGCTGCGGTCCCTACTCGACTCGGCGGTCGCTGCGGGAGCGGTGCGGGACGGGGTCGACGCGTTCGACTTGTTGCAGGCGGTCGCCAGCTTGTGCACGCCGTCTCGCGACGGCTCGACTGACCACGCCCGGCGCATGGTCGGACTGCTGGTCGATGGCTTGCGGTACGGTGCGGGCCAAGTGGGCTGAGCTCGAGCCAGACTGGGGGACTTGGCGTCTGCGCGTGCATGTGTCGCACCGCCTCCCCAGCTGTCGCATGCTCGAGCGTGAGTTCCCGAACCGCTGCCACGACCGCCATCAACCCAGTATCCACTCCGCGACGAGCGAGCGCTGGAAACGACGCCGACCCACTGAATTCAGGATTCAGCGGGTCGGCAAGTCGTCGAGAAGCAACACGTTTCCATCGGGACGGCGGGATTCGAACCCGCGACCCCCTGAACCCCATTCAGGTGCGCTACCGGGCTGCGCTACGTCCCGTCGCCAGCCCGGACCACCCACGCCCGGCCAGCTGACAGTCATGCAACCTAACCCACCCACACCCGCCCTTCAATCACCTCCGGCAACCCCGCGATCACCGCTCACGGACGCCGGCTCAGCACCGCCCCCGTGTTCGCGTCCACCACCACCATCGTCCGCGGCTTCCCCGCCGCCGTCACGAACGCCGTGTAGGCCAGCTTCCCGGCCACCATCCCGAGCCCGATCGTCTGCAGCCGGCTCCCCGGCACCGCCCGCGTCGCCGTCATGGCCGCGGCTTCCTTGCTGATCTTCGCCTGCGTCAGCGTGGACGGGGGCGTCGCCGTCGCGGGCCGCTGGCCGCGCGCCTCCGGCACCGCCAGCAACAACGCGCCCGCCAGCACCACCACACGGCACACCGTCCGAAGCGCCATCTCTCCCTCCCGAAGGGCGGAAACCACCGCGAGTGCACAGCAACCGCGACAGGATCACCAGACACGGCCGGGAACGCAACGCCCGACCACCGGCCCGATCGCACCGCGTGCCAGCACACGGGATCCCAACCGGCGCGCCCCCGGACGGCGCACGCCGTGCGCGCTACGGCCGCTTGCTGATCATCGCGCCGGTCATCGCATCGATCACGACTTCCGTCTTGTTCGTCTTCCCGGGCTCCGTGATCAGCGCCGTGTACACCAGCTTCCCGCCCACGCCGCGCCGCAACTCGATGGAGCTCATGCGCCCGCCGGGCACCTTGCTCAACGCCGTCATCCGCGCCGCATCCCGCGACACGCGCGCCTCCTGCGCCATGTTCTGCAACGGCGTGGCACGCGCCTGCGCAGCGGCGCCGCTCCCGTACACGGCAAAGGCAACTGCAGCAGCAGCGAGGCGCAACGTCGCACTCGGTCGGCGGCCCTTCATGATGAACTCCCTGACGACTGGTGTTGGATGAGACAGCACCAATGAAAGTGGCGATTTCCGCCGCCCACGCAAGCCGGAAACATCTGTCACGTGCAGCACGATGGGCACCCGCGCCGCCGATCCTGCCGCAGTCCGGCAATCGCGCCTGACGTCACCGAGCCGTCACCACGCCGTCAGTGCACCGGCTGCCCATCGGCCCGCCCACGGCGCTCAGCTGCTGCTCCGAGCCGCCCGCAACGCGTTCAGGATCACCGCCACGTCGATGACCTCCTGCCCCAGCGCCCCCATCGTCGGCGTGAAGTAGCCCAGCGCCGCGAACACCATCCCGATCGCACTGAGGCCCAGCCCCACCCCGATGCTCTGCTTCGCGATCCGCATCGTGGACTGGCTGGCGCTGATGGCATCGGCCACGCGCGTGATCTCGTCCACCAGCAGCACGACATCGGCCGACTCCGCCGTGATGCCGCCGCCATGCCCCGCCAGCGCGATGCCGACCTCGGCCGTGGCGAGCGCCGGCGCATCGTTCGTCCCGTCACCGATCATCACCACCTTCTCGCCCTTCGCCTGGAACTCCTGCACGATGCTGACCTTGTGCTCGGGCAACAGGTCGCCCCGCGCGTCGGTGATCCCCAGCTCGGTCGCCACCACCGCCACGTTGGCCGTGTGGTCGCCGCTCAGCATCACGGTGCGGGTGATGCCCAGCGTGCCGAGCGTCCGGAAGAACGCGGGCAGTCCATCGCGCAGCGAGTCCGCGAAGGAGATCGTCCCCGCCGGCCGGCCATCCACCGAGACGTACGCCCGCAGCCCGTCGCCCTGCGCGTCCAGCATCGCCAGGCCGGCACCCGACTCGGCGGGCAGCGTCTCGCGCAGCCACGCCAGCGACCCGACCTGCACGCGGGCCCCATCCACCACCCCGCTGATCCCGCGACCCGCCACCTCCGTCACGTCCGTCGCCAGCGGCAACACCCCCAGCACGTCCTCGGCATGCTTCACCAGCGGCCGCGCGAGCTGGTGCCCGCTGCCGTAGTCCACCGCCGCCGCCAGCCGCAGCACCGTCGGCTCGTCGAAGCCCGCCAGCGCCTGCACCCGCTCCACCGCCGGCTGGCCGCGCGTGAGCGTGCCGGTCTTGTCGAACACCGCGGTGTTCACCGACGCCAGCGCCTCCAGCGCCCCGCCGGTGCGGATGATCACCTGGCGGCGCGCGCAGCGGTTGATGCCGCCGATGATAGCGATCGGCGTCGCCAGGATGAGCGGACAGGGCGTGGCCACCATCAGCACCGACAGCACCCGGTTGGTGTCGCGGGTGATGAACCAGGTGATCACACACACGGCCAGCGTGAACGGCGTGAACCAGACCGCGGCCTTGTCGGCCAGTCGCTGCAGTGGTGCCTTGCTGCCCTGCGCATTGCGCACCAGCTCAACGATGCGCAGGTACTGGCTCTCGCCGGCGCTCGCCGTGGCGCGCACCGTGAGCGGGCCGTCGACGTTGGCACTGCCCGACACCACCTGCGACCCGACGGCCACCGGCACCGCCAGCGGCTCGCCGGTGATGGCGCTGGCATCCACGTGGCTGCGTCCTTCCGTCACCACGCCGTCGCAGGGCACCAGTTCACCCGGCCGCACCAGCAGCATGTCGCCGACCTGCACCGTCTCGGCGGCCACGTCGCGCAGCGTGCCATCCGCGGCCCTGATGTGCGCCTGCCGCGGCGCCGCCTTCTCCAGCGCAGCCACGGCGGCACCGGCGCGTCCCTCGGCGTACCGCTCGAGCGCCGCGCCGCCGGTGAGCATGATCACCACCACCAGCCCGGCGAACGGCTGGTACAACACGGCGGCGGAGACGATCGCGAGGATCGCGACCACGTCGGCGGCGAACTCGCCGCGCAGCATGTCGCGGACGGTGTTCCAGACGGGGATCGCCGCCGTCAGCACCAGCCCGGCGAACCAGATCCGGTTGGCCAGCATGGCATCGTACGACTCGATGTGCCGGGCCCACACCACCGCACCGGCCACCAGGAAGAGCAGTGCCGCGACCGGGATGCGCAGGGCGGCGGACCACGGTTCGCGCACGGTCGCGGGCTGGGTCAACGCAGCACCTGCGCCCCGCGATCGGTGATGCTGGCCGATGGCGCCGGCCCGGACTCGACCTCGAAGCCGCCGTTGCGCCACGCCTCGATGCCGCCGGCCAGGTTCTCCACCTGTGCGGCCCCCGCCATCAGCAGCAGGCTGGCCGCGATGGCGGACCGGCCACCGCTGGCGCACTGCGTCACGATCGTGCCATCGGCCGGCAGTTCGCGGAGACGCTCCGGCAGCTCGCCGAGCGGGATGTTGACCGCGCCCGGAATGTGCCCGCCACGGAACTCGCTGTCGCTGCGCACATCCAGCACCAGCACGTCGCTGCGTCCGAGCGCACCCGCCAGTGACGCCGCAGAACGCTGCGGCACCTGCGCCGTGGCGGTCGATGGCATGGTGTCCTCCGACACCACGGTGACCCCGGCGACGTTGTCGTAGCCGATCATCATCAGCTCGCGCAGCAATCGCTCGCCCTGGGCCTGGTCCTGCACCAGCAGCCACGCGGCGCTGCCGTAGTCGAGGAGGGAGCCGAACCAGTTGGAGAACGACTTGGTCGCGGGGATGTTCAGTGTGCGCCGCACATGCCCGCGCGCGTAGTCGTGGGCGGGCCGCGTGTCGATCATCAGGCCGAGCCGGTCGAGCCACTCCTGCGCCTCGAACGCACTGCGCAGCGGCAGGGCAGGCACGGCGCCGAGCACCGGCGGGCCGTCACGATTGATCTGCTTCATCACGCCGAAGTACGCCGGTGCATCGGGCTGGTCGCGCAGCACCTCGGCCACGAACTCGTCCTCGGACTGCGGCTGGAGGGCCCAGTTCACCAGCCGCTCGTAGCCCAGGCTGGACTGCGGCACGGCGCCCAGTGCGCGGCCGCAGGCGCTGCCGGCACCGTGGCCGGGCCAGAGCTGCAGGTAATCCGGCAACGCCGCCACTCGCTGCAGGCTGCGGTACAACGCGCGTGCGCCGGCTTCCATCGTGCCCACCTGCTTCGCGGCGCGCTCCAGCAGGTCGGGCCGACCCACGTCGCCCACGAAGAGGAAGTCCCCGGTGAGCATTCCCATCGGACGGTTGCTGTTGGCGCCGTCGGTGACGAGGAAGACGAGGTGTTCCGGCGTGTGACCGGGGGTGTGCATCGCGGTGAGGCGGATGTTGCCGATGCCGATCACGTCCCCATCCATCAGTTCCACGGCGCGATCGCTCGCGACGAACCGGTAGCGCCACTCGTCGCCGCCCTCGCCGCTGAGGAAGAGCTGCGCGCTGGTGCGTGCCGCGAGTTCGCGCGCACCGCTGCAGAAGTCGGCGTGGATGTGCGTCTCCGTGATGGCCGAGATGCGGAAGCCCTCGGCCTCGGCGAGCGCGATGTAGCGGTCCACGTCGCGGAGCGGATCCACGACCACGGCCTCACCGGTGGCCTGGCAGCCGATGAAGTAGCTCGCCTGCGCGAGCGACGGCTCGTAGAGATGCCTGAAGAACATTGGGGATGGGCGTCGGTCGGGCTGCGCCGCGTCTGCTGCCGGGCGGCGGCGATGGAGTCCCCGTGGCCGGCGGGGTGGCGCGGGGGGAATCTGGCCTGGGGGAAACCTACTCCGTGAGACGAGCCCGGGCGCGCGCGACGATCGGCTGCAGCATCGCGTCGGCGTCCTTCCATTCCCCGGCCAGCGCGCCGCACCAGCGGGTCTTCTGTTCAGCGGACTCAGCCAGGAAACAGAGGGCCTGCAACGCGCGCGGACGGAACTCCGTCTCGCTCCACGCGCGGCGCGGATCGGGCGTGTCGGTGAGGCGCGCGAACCAGGTGCGCGCCGAGTCGCGCTGTCCGGCATCGAGGTAGGCGCGGGCGATGTAGAAGGTCTGCGGCTGCGGAAAGCGGCTCGCCTCGCCGGCAGCGGGGAGCAGGAGCGCGAGCGCCTCGCGGGGGCGGCGTTCGGTGAGCAGCACCTGGGCCTCCACGGCGCGGAAGATCGGCGACGTCACCGGCGGCAGGTCACCCAACCCCTTCTCGCGTGCGGCGGCGGCGCGGTACGCCTGGAACCGCTCCCGCGCGCCCTTCGCGTCGCCGGCGACCATGTAGTCCACCACGAGGTTGAAGAGCGGCCGGTCCTGCATGCGCCAGCGATCGATGCCGGCAGCCGCGATGTAGGTGCGGATCGCGGCGCCCATGCCCACGGTGTCGTCGGCGTACCAGGCCTTGTCGAAGGCTCGCTGGTGCGCGGCATCGCCGCGCCAGAGGCGCTGCTGCATGGTGTCGCGGCCGGCCAGCCGCACGGCGCCGATGGAATCGTTCATGCGCCACGCGGCCTCGAGCCGGCCTCGCATGGTGAGCGCCGCCATCAGGGAGCGGAGCAGGTGGTCGGCGCGGTGGGTGTCGGTGGTGCCTGCCAGCTCGCGGCGGGCCAGCGTCTCGAGGCCGGGCCAGTCGCGCTCCACGCGCAGCCACTGCAGCTCGAGGTCGGCCAGCCGGATCACCTCGGCGGGCGACGTGAACCGATCGTGCATCGCGCGACGGGTGGCCTGCGCCTCGCCGGTGCGGTTGGTGCCGTAGGCGCCCCAGATCACCCACGGCCAGGCATCGATGTTCGTGGAATCGATGGCCAGGTACCGCTGGCCGTACTCGCGCACCCGCTCGTAGGCGCCGCTGTTCAGCGCCGCGGAGGCGAGGTTGTTGAGGGCGATGCGATTGCCGGGCTGCTCCGTGAGGATCGCGGCGTAGGCGGCATCGGCACGCGCCTCGTCGTGCTGCACGGTGGAGAAGTACGCCGCCTCGGCCAGCCCGCGCTCCACCGGGGAAAGCTTGCTGCGCAGTTCGAACGCCTTCGTGAGCGCCGCGACGCCGCGCAGGTACCGCTCGTTCGAGAATGGGCCGCCGCCGAATCGCGTGAGCCGCACGCCGAGTCGCCGCCAGGCCATCGCGAAGGTGGGATCGAGCTGCACCGCCTCCTCGAGGAGGGTGATGTCGCGGTCGCGCGCCTCGCCCTCGCGCGTGGGCGCGTCGTCCAGGCGGAGCGCCTCGGTGTACTTGCGCAGCGCATCCAGCGAGGTGGTGGTGACGCGCTCCATCGGCTGCAGCGCGGTGAGCGTCGTGGCCGACTCGCCCAGCTTCTCGCGGGTGCGCCGCGCCAGGCGGCCGATCGCGGCGATCAGGTCATCTTCGGATGCGGCGGTCTCCTGTATCGCGGAGGCCTCGCCGCCGTCGCCCGGCGACACGAGTGCGGCCCGCACGAGGTAGGTGTTGCCCACCTTCTGGATGCGCCCCGCGACCACCAGCGACACCCCCTCGCGCACGGCGATCTCGGTGGCCAGCGCCCGCGGGATGCGCGACGACACCGGCCGCTGCATGCGTTCCAGTGCCGAGGCGGTGGCGGCGGGGGTCATCACGGTGGCGATCTTCGATTCCTGCAGCTCGGCCCGCAGCGACTCCGACAGCAGGTTGCCGAGGGTCGAGTCCGGGGTCTGGTTCTCGACGTCGGCCACGATCACCGTCTGCGGTGCGACGAAGGCGGTGGCCGTCTTCTGGCCGTCGCGCGAACCCGAGAGTGCCACGCCGACGGCGACGGCGATCGCGACTGCGGCGCCCCCGCCGATCATGCGGGCGCGGCCGGTGGCGCTCGCCGCGGGCGGGGGGGTCGGCCGGCCGGCCGGCGCCGGTGCCGGCGTGGCGCTGCGGGAAGGTGACGTGGTGGCGACGGGGGGCACCGGGGTCGGCTCGCCGGTGAAGCGCTGCAGCTCGAAGGCCTCGGCCAGCGCATCAGCGGTGGGCCAGCGCAGCGCCGGGTCCTTCTCGAGGCAGCGCATGATCACCGCCGCCATGCCGGCCTTCACCGGCGCCACCTGCGGCAGCGGCACCGGCGCCTGCGAGACCTGCGCCACCAGCGTGCGCGCGGCACTCGGGTCCACGAACGGCGGCTTGCCGCTGAGCATCTCGTACGCCACGCAGCCCAGCGCGTAGATGTCGGCGCGGGCATCCACCGTGGCGTCGCCGGCCGCCTGCTCGGGCGACATGTACGCCGGGGTGCCCACCGCGAGTCCCGAGGTGGTGAGGCCGGTGCTGCCGGCGACGGCGGCGGTGAGCGCCTTGGCCACGCCGAAGTCGGCCACCACCGCGTGCTGCTCGTGCAGCAGGATGTTGCCCGGCTTGATGTCGCGGTGGACGATGTTCTTGCGGTGTGCGGCCCCGAGCGCCCGGGCGATGTCCACCAAAATGGGCAGGGCCTCGCGGCCACTCATGGGCCCGCGCTGGATCCGCTCCCGCAGCGACTCCCCTTCCACGAACGGCATCGTGTACCAGAGCAGCCCTTCCGCCTCGCCGGCGGTGAGCAGCGGCACGATCATCGGGTGCTGCAGGCCGGCCGCCAGCTGCACCTCGCGACGGAACCGCTCGCGGTTCACGCCGGCGGCCAGCTCCGGGGTGAGCACCTTGATCACCACGTTCCGGCCCAGCGCCACCTCGACGGCGAGGAAGACGCGGCTCATGCCGCCGCCGCCAAGCTCGCGTACCACGCGATACTCGTCGCCGAGGGCGAGTTCGAGGTGTTCCTGGAAGGATGCGGACACGGGGTGGGTTGAGGTACGCCCGGGGAATCTACCTCTGCGACACCTGACACACTACAGAGGTGGCCCCCGGCGGTTCCGTCATCGCGGCGCGACTGCCGCGCCCCGAGGTCACCCCTGTTGCGCCGCCACGGTGCCCTTCCGCTCCAGCTTCCCCCACCCCACCAGCCCACCGTGCGCCGCCGCAACGAACGACTTCACCACCACCCAGTACATGAGCTGCCGGTAGGCGAAGCGCTGCAGCAGGATCAGCCAGGTGAGCCGTCGCTCCTCGCCCGGCTCGAGCATGAACGCGATCACCGCCGCCACCCAGTCCATCAGCAGGAAGACGAGGTACACGCCTGCGAGCTGCATGCCGGTGTGCCACGCGAAGGTGGGACCATGCTCCAGCCAGGTCAGCCCGATGCTCGCCACGCTGCCGAGGAAGATCAGGTCGGCGAGTGGTGAGACGGCGGTGAAGAAGAGCTGGAAGACCCAGGTGTTCGGCATCGCGATCAGGCCGAGGGACCCGAACCGGCGACGCAGCAGCGTGGCGCGGTGCTTCCAGGCACACTGCAGCGTGCCGAAGCTCCAGCGGAAGCGCTGCTTGACGAGGGTGCGGAACGAATCCGGCGCCTCGGTCCAGGCGATCGCGCGGTCGGCGTAGGCGATGCGCCACCCGCGCTTGCGCAGCTCGATGGTGGCATCCTGGTCCTCGGCCAGCGTGTCGTGCGTGAAGCCCCCGGCCTCGAGCACCGCGCTGCGCCGCCAGGCCCCCACCGCGCCCGGCACCACCGTGATGCAGTTCAGCAGGTCGAACGCACGCCGGTCCACGTTCTGGCTGGTGACGTACTCCAGCGCCTGCCAGCGCGTGATCAGGTTCAGGCGGTTGCCCACCTTGGCGTTGCCGGCCACCGCGCCCACGCCCGCGTCTCGCAGCGGTGCCACCAGCTCGGCGATGGTGTCGGGCTCGAAGACGGTGTCGGCATCGAGGCAGACCACGATCTCGCCGGCGGCGCGCTTGATGCCGAAGTTGAGGGCGCTGGCCTTGCCGCCGTTCTTCTTCACGTGCACGGTGACGCGCGGATCGTCGCGGAACGCCGCCGCGGCGATGGCGCCGGTGTCGTCGGGTGACCCGTCATCCACCACCACCACGTCCAGCGCACCGGCGTAGCGCTGGGCCAGCAGGCTCCGGATGGTCATCGCGATGACCTTCGACTCGTTGAAGGCGGGCACGATGACGCTCACGTGGGGCGCGAAGTCGGTGGGCGTGGGACCGCGCCGCGCACTGCGCACCCGGTGCAGGATGGCGAGCGCCAGCACCACCACGATGCGGATCGAGCCGAGGACGACGGCGGCGACGAAGAGCCAGGTGATGCCGACCTGCAGCGCGCCGAGCGTGAAGAAGGCGGCCAGCGTGAAGCCGCGGGAGGTCTCGTCCCCCGCCTCCAGCGGCGGCATGGCCTGGTCGCGGGTCAGGCCAAGGAGCTCGGAGAGCAGCACGACCGTGTCGCCGCGCGCGTGCAACGAGTCCACCAGCGGCCCGATGGCGGCCACCGTCTGGCTGCGGTCACCACCGCTGTCGTGCAGCAGGACCACGTTGCCGCGCGAGCGGGCGTCGAGCACGTTGCGCACGATCTGCGCGGCACCCGGCTCGAGCCAGTCGCCGGAATCGACGTGCAGCCCGACGGTGATGTACCCCAGGTCGTTGGCCTGCGCCACGGGCCCCAGTTCATCGGGCGTGGTCGGTTCGGCGTCCCCGAAGTACGGGGGGCGGAAGAGGGCGCTCCGCCGGTCGGTGATGGCCTCGATCAGGCGCTCGGTGGCGTCGAGTTCGAGGCGCGTGATGAACGCAGGGGTGACGGCGAGGTTCGGGTGGGTGAAGGTGTGGTTCCCCAGCTCATGCCCCTCGGCCATGATGCGGCGCACCAGCGGGATCTCGCGCAGCGCGTTGCTGCCGATGATGAAGAACGACGCGTGCACCCCGCGCGAGCGGAGCGTGTCGAGGATGGCCGCCGTCCAGCGGGGGTCGGGACCGTCATCGAGGGTGAGCGCGACGCGGTGCGGTGCCCCCGAGCCGGTGCGCTCGATCACGTACGGCGAGGGATACTGCGTCCACTTCACCCGAGTGATGAGCTGCGAGTTGCTGTGGACGCCGATGGCGCGGTGGCCGGCCGTGGGCCGCGACGTGACGCGCAGGATCTCGCCCTCGCCATCGAATTCCACGTCGTAGCCCGGCAGCACGGTCGCCAGGTCGCGTTCCGGGTCCGGGACGGTGGCGGCGCCGATCACGTTCCAGAGTGACGGATCCTCGGCGCCCAGTCGCCAGAGCGCGACACCACGCGCCCCCAGCCTGACGGCGGTGGAGAGCTGGTTCCAGGCCGTGATTGCGTCAAGGAACCAGACCTGGTGATCCACGGAGTCGGCGGTGCTCCAGGTGGCCACCGGGTTCAGTGACGGCGACGCGAACGTGATCTCGCCCTGGTTGTCACGCAGCTCGCGCATCACCTCGGCGAAGGTCGCCGCCTCGGCGGGCCGCCGGTCGCCGGTGTCGTCCCAGTGATAGCCGTAGGTGCCGATGGCGAAGATCGCCTTCTCGCGCGGGATCAGCGTGAGCGCACGCGCCGCCTTCGCCTCGTACCAGGCCTGGCTGGCCACCGGTCCTGGGTCGCTGGTGGGATAGTGCTCGTCATACAACATGTCGACGACGAAGTCGGCGTGTGCGCCGGCGGCGCGGAACTCGCCGTCGGTGGCGTCGGCGGCAACGGTCTGCACCACCTGCGCCTGGACGCCATGCAGGGCGGCGCCGAGGTCGCGCACGAAGAGCGCCAGCCCCTCGCGCGAGGTGTCGTCCACGAGCTCGAAGTCCACCATGATGCCGGCCAGTCCGTGCTGCCGGACGGCGCGCACCAGCGCGTCGATCACCTCGCGACGATGTGCCGGCACTGTCAGGAGCGCGCGGGTGCGCAGGCTGTCGAAGGCGTGGGTCACCTTGTCGACGTTCGTGAGCATGGCGAAGACGCGCGGGCGCTGCTCCGGCGGCATGCTCCCGATCAGGCCCAGGACGTCCTTCTTCTTCGTGTCACCGAAGTCCCAGGCCACCGACCGTCCGCTTGCGCCGAGGAAGGCCCACTCGCCCACCACCCAGTCCATCTCGCGGGCATGGGCCTGGAGCGCGAAGAAGGAGTTGTCGTCCCAGTTCACGTAGAAGCCCAGGACCAGCGGGCTGCTGTCGGCGGCGGTGCGGGTGGACGTCGGCACGATCGATTCGGCGCGCGGTCCGCGCAGCACCGGGGCGACATGATGCTCGGCGAGGGCGGCGAGGAGCCGTTTCCGGGCCTCGAGGCGCGCCGGGTCACGGCGTTGCGACCCGGGACCGGGGGCGGCGGCCGCCTTCACCGCGGTCGGCTGCCAGGTGACCGGCAGCAGCGGTGGCACCAGCACCGTGAGGATCAGCACCGCCGTCAGCAGCGTCGTCGCCACACCGACCCCCAGCGCCGCGCCGCGCAGGGCGCGCCAGCGCCGGCCCGAGGGGTCGGAGAAGACCGGGACCACGGGTGGGGTGAGGTTCGGCGGTCGCTCTGACGGTGTCATGCAGGTCCGGTTTCCAAACCGTGGTGGAGGATCGTCGCGCGGCTGGAAGCGGCTCGGTATGCTTCGATTTCCTTCGTGTTTCGACCGTTCGGGCCCGTCGCTTGAGGTTCTGCGCATGCCGCATCACCGTTCCCTTGCCGTCCTGTTCGCCATCGCTCCGTCGGTCGCGGCGGCGCAGGCCACGACCCCACCCGCGTCGCCGGTGCCCGCCGGCCCCGTCATCGCCTCGCTGCAGATCACCCCGCGCGAGCGGACGATGCGCGCCCGCGACACCCTGCGGCTCCAGGTGAAGGCGCTGGACGCACAGGGGAAGGAGGTGCCGGGTGCGGTGATCCGGTTCAACCGCGCGGGCGGGTTCTTCGAAGGTGACGTCACGCCTGACGGCCTCATCCACTCTGGCTCGACGGGCACCCTGCCGGTGGTGGTGTCGGCGACGCAGCTCGGGCAGCGCCCGGTCACGGAGCGGCTCGAAATCCGCATGACACCCGGGCCGGCGACCCGCATTGCCGTCACGACGCCGGTCGCGACGCTCGCCCTCGGCCAGCGCATGCGGTACCTCGCCACCGCCTTCGACGCCGGGAACGACCGGCGCGACGACCGCGTGCTCTGGACCAGCTCCAACCCGCGGGTGGTGCAGGTCACGCGCGAGGGCCTGGCGAGCGCGGTGTCGGCAGGCAGCGCGCGCCTGGTCGCGGCGGCGGGAGGTGTCACACAGGAGGTGCCCGTCACCGTGCCGGCGCGGCGCATCGCCGCCCTCAATGTCACGCCGGGCACCGCCGACGCGCGCACCGGTGACGTGATCCGGTTCACGGCCAGGCCGAAGGATGCCGCCGGCCGGCCGATCGAGGGCCTGACGCCGATCTGGAGCTTCTCGCCGGGCCAGGGGCTGATCGGCGCCGATGGTGCGTTCGTGGGCTACGAACAGGGGACCTACACCATCACCGCCAGCTTCGGCACGCAGACGGCCGAGGCGACGGTCACGCTCAAGGCGCGCGACGTGCGCCGCGCGCTGGAAGTGGTGGGCCGCTCGCCCAAGCGGCGCTTCACCACCGAGGAGGTGTGGCTGCACCCGAACGGCAAGGTGGCGTACCTCGGCTCCGGGGGCGGCGGTGACCTGTTCTACACCCTCGACATCTCCAACCCGGCCAACCCGATCGTCAGCGACAGCATGGTGCTGAACACCCGTCGCGTGAACGACCTGATGACGAACGCGGAGGGCACGATCCTGGTCAACACGCGCGAAGGGGCGAGTGACCGCAAGAACGGCATCGTGATCAGCAGCCTCGCCGATCCGCTGCACCCGGTGAAGATCGCGGAGTTCACCGAGGGGATGACGGCCGGCGTGCACTCGGCGTTCGTGTACACGCAGCCGAAGCACGGCACGCACGTCTACGCGACCAACGACGGCACCGGCGCCTTCCACATCATCGACATCAACGACCCCGCGCACCCGCGCCAGGTGGGGGAATACCGCACCCCGCGCCCGGACGCCGGCCGCTCGCTGCACGATGTGGACGTGCAGGACGGGCTGGCGTACCTGAGCTACTGGAACGACGGCCTCGTGATCCTCGACGTCGGCAACGGCATCCGCGGCGGCTCGCCCTCGAACCCGGTGGTGGTGAGCCAGTACAAGTACGACCTGAACGACCTGTACCGGCAGGTGGAGCTGGCGGGCGGCGCGGGGTTCATCCGCGGCACCCACACCGCCTGGCGCCACCGCAACTACGTCTTTATTGCCGACGAGGTCTTCCCGGCGAGCGGCGTGAAGGGCGCGAAGGACGCGTCGGCGGGCCGCGCCTACGGCCGGCTGCAGGTGATCGACGTGTCGGACTATGCGAACCCGAAGTCGGTGGCGTTCTACGAGCCCGAGTTCGGCGGCGTGCACAACATCTGGGTGGCCGGTGACACGCTCTACATGGGCGCCTACAACGCCGGCTTCCGCACCTTCGACATCAGCGGCGAGCTGCGCGGCGACCTGCGCGCGCAGCAGCGCGAGATGGCGCACCTCAACACCGCCGACATGGACGGGTTCGTGAAGAACGCGGCCATGACCTGGGGCGTGGTGGTGCGCGACGGGCTGGCGTACGTGAACGACATGTACAACGGCCTCTGGATCGTGCGCATGCAGCCGCAGCGCGGCATCACGCCATGAGGCGGTGCGCCGTCGCGGCTGGGGTGCTGGCGGCGGTGTTCCTGCCGGCACGCCCCTGCCCTGCCCAGCCGACCGCGGCGGTGTCAGGGGCAGCGGCGATGCCGGACCGCACCTACCGCATCGCGGTGGCGTCGGAGGGCACCGATGAGATCTCGGTCATCACCTTCGGCCCCGGCGGCGCGAGCGTGCAGTCGAAGCTGTCGATCGGGCTGAGCGCCACCGACCCCGATGGTCCGCACGGACTCGCCACGTCGCCCGACCGGCAGTTCTACTACGTGTCCACCGCGCACGGCACGCCGTACGGCAGCTTCTGGAAGGTGCGCGCTGCCGACAACGTCATCACCGGCCGCGTCACGCTCGGCAACTTCCCCGCCACCGCGCAGGTCACGCCCGAGGGGCACCTGGCGTTCGTGGTGAACTTCAACCTGCACGGCGACATGGTGCCGAGCGACGTGAGCGTGGTGGGGGTGGACGACATGGTGGAACTCACCCGCATCCCCACCTGCACCATGCCGCACGGCTCGCGCATGAACCCGCAGGGCACCAAGCACTACTCGGCCTGCATGATGGACGACATGCTGGTGGAGATCGACGTGGCGACCTTCGCGGTGAGCCGGCACTTCGTGCTCACCACCGGGCGTGAGGCGGGGATGACGGGCTCGCCGGTGCGCATGGACCATGGCGCCACGCACGACATGTCCGGGCACGGCATGGCCACACCGGCCGCCGGGGACCCGGGCTGCTCCCCCACCTGGGCACAACCCTCGGCCGATGGCTCGCGCATCTTCGTCGCCTGCAACCGCAGCAGTGACATCGTCGAGATCGATGCCGCGACCTGGACGATGGTGCGGCGCATCCCGGCGGGCGCCGGCATCTACAACATGGCCGTCACGCGTGACGGCACGACACTCATCGCCACCAACAAGCGCGGGCAGTCGGTGAGCATCTTCGCCCTGCCGACCGGTCGCGAAGTGGCGCGCCTGCCGACGCGGCGGAAGGTGGTGCACGGCGCCGTGGTGTCGCCGGACGACCGGTATGCCTTCATCTCGGTCGAGGGGATCGGCTCGGAGCCCGGCACCGTCGAGATCATCGACCTGCGGACGATGCGGACGGTGGCCACGGTGGACGTGGGACAGATGGCGGGGGGGATCGACGTCCTGATGTGAGGCGGGCGCTTCCCTTGTCTCGAGACCTGCATGTACGTTACCGGCGGCTCGAACTGCGGAGCTCGCCGGCGGTATTTCGGCACCCCACCACCCGTTTCCCATCAGATGGGATCTCCAGTCCTGCCGAGCGCGCGCCTGCTCAGCGCGGTGGTCGCCTGCCTTGTGTCGGGCGTGCTCTGCACCTGGCTCGTGCGCCAGCCTCCATGGCTCGGTCTCACCTTCGAGCACACGACGGCCGGCGCCACGCTGATGCTCGCCGAGGTGGATGCGACGGTGCCTGCCGCCGGTGCACAGGCGGGCGACTCGCTGATGGCCATCGCCGCTGCCGGCGGACCCGCCTTCGCGCTGGTGCCGGGTGACCTGCTCGAGGAGCCGGACTTCCTGGACACGTGGGCCGAGGAAGACACCTTCTACGCGCGGCAGGACTCGATCACGCGGATCCTGCACGCCGGTACGGTGCTGCTGACGCTGCGTGACAAGAGCAACACCGTGCGCACGGTGCGCCTCGCGCCGCGTCCCCGCCCGGTCGGCAGCCTGCCGCTGGTGTTCTGGCTGCAGCTGCTCTTCGGCGCAGCCGGGATCATCATCGGCACCTGGGTCTGGGCCCTGCGCCCCGATGACTGGGGTCCGCGCGCGTACGCCGTCACCGGCGCCTGCTTCCTGGTCTTCGCGCATGCGGCGGCCATCTACAGCGCCC
Source organism: Gemmatimonadaceae bacterium (assembly GCA_020851035.1). Classification (NCBI taxonomy): domain Bacteria; kingdom Pseudomonadati; phylum Gemmatimonadota; class Gemmatimonadia; order Gemmatimonadales; family Gemmatimonadaceae; species Gemmatimonadaceae bacterium. The sequence continues at coordinate 209,400 of JADZDM010000002.1, forward strand.
GCGAGATCGCGCTGCCGAGCGCGATCTTCCACACGCTGAGCCGCATCAACCACCTCGGCGCCACGATGTTCGGTGCGGCGCTCTGCACGATCTTCCTCGTCTACCCGCTGCGGCTCACCAGTGCACGCGTGCCGCTTGCGATCGGTGCCGTCGCATTCGTGTGGTGGGTGGCCGGCGCCACACGCCTCGCTCCCGACCAGGACACCGGCACGCGCTTCCCGGTGATGCTCGCGATGCTCGGGGCGATCGGCATCAGCGTCTGGCAGTGGCGGCGCACGAAGGGGGACCCGGCGGCGCGCGCCGTGCTGCGCTGGTTCGCCGTGAGCGTGCTGGCGGGGTGCAGCGCGTTCGTGGGGCTGACTGCGCTGGTGAGCTCGATCGGGGGCCTGCCGCCGATCCCGCAGGGGTATGCGTTCGGGTTCTTCGTGCTGATGTACGCCGGCCTCGCCATCGGCTTGCGCCAGTACCGCCTGTTCGACCTGGACCAGTGGGCCTACCGCATCCTGTTCTGGGGCGTGATCGTGGCGGCGTTCGTGGCGTTCGACATTGCCCTCCTCAACTCCGCCAGTTCAGGCGCCGCCCGCACCATCGGCCTCGCCACCTTGCTGGCCCTCGGCACCTTCCCGTTGCGGCGCTGGGTGTGGTCGCGGCTGTTCGACCGGCGTCGCCTGCCACCGGAAGCGCTGTTCGAGAAGGCGCTGCACGTGACCTACGCTGCATCCGATGCGGAGCGTGACGCCCGTTGGCGCGCGCTGCTGCTCGAGCTGTTCGATCCGCTGCACTCCGCCGAGGACGGCACGCGGCTCGCCGACGGATCGACGGCCGACGTGGAACTCAAGGCGCAGGGACAGGAACTCGCGGTGCCGGCCGTGGCCTCCAGCCCGGCCATCCGGCTCACCTATGCCGGGGGCGGCAAGCGCCTCTTCACGCCCGGTGACGCACAGCTCGTGCGGACCCTCGTCTCGCTGATGCAGTCGGCGAACGAGAGCCGGATGGCGTACGACATCGGCGTGAGCCGCGAACGCTCCCGCATCGCGCGTGACCTGCATGACACCGTGAGCTCGCCGCTGCTGGCCGGCCTGGCGCCGCGCCGCGACGGTGCCGCGGCCGATGCCGACATGGCCGCGGTGCAGGACGAGATCCGGCGCGCCGTGCGCGGCATGCGCAGCGTGGTCAGTGGCGAGGGCGTCACCAGTGCACCGCTCGCGGATTGCCTCGCCGACGCCCGCTTCTCCGCCGCCGAGCGGCTGGGGGCGGCCGGCATCGGCCTGCACTGGCCCATCGCGGAGGTCGGCGCGGTGATGCTCGGGCCGGATGAGCGCCATGCGCTGACGGCCTTCCTGCAGGAATCGGTGACCAACGTGATCCGGCACTCCGGTGCCGGCCAGGTGCGCGTGCAGGTGCAGATGGCGGGAGAGGCGCTGCAGGTGCAGGTCACCGACGACGGTCGTGGCTTCACGCCCGACCCGTCCCGCACCGGCGATGGCCTGCCGAACCTGCACGCACGCGCATCCACCCTCGGTGGCCAGGCCTCGATCGGCCCGCGCAGCGACGGCCTGCGCGGGACCGAGGTGATGCTCGCGGCCATGCTGACCCGCGCGCCGCGCGGCACCGTCGCGTCCACAGTGGAGGCACGATGAGCGAAACCCCTGCGCCGGCGATGCGCGCCGTGCAGCACGTGCTGGTGGTGGAGGACGATCCGACGATGGAGGCCGAGGCCATCGCCGCGGTGGCGGTCTTCCCCGGCGCCAGCGTGCGCACGGCCCGGACCGTGGCCGAGGCCGAACGCTGGATCAAGCGCGTCCGGTTCGACCTCGCGATCATCGACCTCGGGTTGCCCGACGGGTCGGGGGTCGGGCTGATCCGCACGCTGATGGGTGATCCGCCGCACTCGGCCGACGTGAACGAGATCCCGACCGTCTGCGTGGCGCGCACGGTGTTCGATGACGATGCACACCTCTTCGCGGTGCTCTCCGCCGGGGGCCAGGGGTACCTGCTGAAGGGTGAGACGATCGACGTGGTCCGGCTGCGTCTGCAGGCGGCGATGGCCGGTGAGCCGGTGGTGTCGCCGTCGATCGCGCGGCGTGTGCTGGCGTACTTCCGCGGCGAGTCACCAGTCATGCGGCATGCACCGTCACGTCCCAGCATTCCGCCGGCGGCGCTCACCAACCGCGAGACCGACGTGCTGCGGCAGCTCGCGCACGGGCACACGCTGGCCGAGGTGGGCAAGGAGTTGTCGCTGTCGGTGAACACCGTCAAGACACACGTCAAGAACGTCTATGCGCGGCTGGACGTGAGCTCACGCATCGCGGCAGTGGACACGGCGCGGCGCATGGGCATCCTGGACGACGACGCACGGCGCTGAGCGCGGGCCACGTGCTGCGGGTCGTCATCACGGCCCCGTCCGCCAGGTGCAGCTGCACTGCCGACTGGACAGGTCGGGTACCTTGCGCCGTACCCCTTCCAGGAGCCCGCATGCCCGCAGCGCGCCAACGCCGTGCCGTGACCGCCCTCGCTGCCGTGCTCCTGGGAGCGTGTGCGACAGCGGAACTGGCGGTGCCACCCAAGACGGCCGTGGACTCGGCAACCTACGCGGCCGACATCGCCGACTTCCACGCGAAGCGCCTCGAGGCGATCGCGGGGCCGGATGGCTGGAGCACTCTCGCCGGGCTGTTCTGGCTGGACAGCGCCTCGTACAGCATCGGGAGTGCGGCGGCCAGCACGATCCGCCTCCCGGCGGACCACACGCCGCCCGCCGTCGGCACCCTGCGCAACGATGCGTCCCGCGTGACGTTCCTCGCCGCCCGTGGCACCACGGTGATGGTGGACAGCACGCGGATCGACAGCGTGACGCTGGCCAACGACAAGGCGGAACAGCCCACGGTGCTGCGCACCGGCAGCCTCACCTACCGGCTGATCGAGCGTGGCGGCCGGCAGGCGCTGCGGGTGAAGGACAGCGCCTACGTGCTCCGTCGCGACTTCAAGGGGCTCACCTACTTCCCCACAGACACTTCGTTCCGCGTGCAGGCGCACCTGGTGCCGCACCCCGCGCCGCGCACGGTGCGCATCCTGAACGTGCTGGGCATGACGGAGGAGTACCGGTCGCCCGGCGTGCTGCACTTCCGCATCGGCGGCACGGCGTACGCGCTCACGGCGACCTTCGAGGGGAAGGACACCACGCAGTACTTCATGCTCTTCCGCGACGCGACGAGCAAGGAGACCACCTACCCCGCCGGCCGCTTCATGTACGCCACGCTCGTCGACAGCGCCGGCTACACGATCCTCGACTTCAACCGCGCCTACAACCCGCCCTGCGCCTTCACCGCCTTCGCCACCTGCCCGCTGCCGCCGGCCGGGAACGTGCTCACCGTCGCGATCCCGGCTGGCGAGAAGCGCTACGCCGGGCCGCACGGCGCTGAACTCCGATAGCGCCTCGGCATCGGGAACGGCATTGACGCAAAGGCGCCAAGGGCGCGAAGGACGCAAAGAACGGCGGCCCTGCGCGCTCTGCGATGCTCGGCCCGCACGAATGCCCAAGTAGTTGATGGGAACTGCAACAGCCACCGCAGTTTCCCTCGAGTACGTTCGTCCTCGCCTGCAGCGACCGACGCCTGAAGCGCACGGCCGCTGTTCTTTGCGTCCTTCGCGCCCTTGGCGCCTTGCGTTGAAGCCGTTGCCCGTGCACTTCTCAGTCGCGCAGGTTGACCTGTGCCGAGAGTGCCGGCGTGAGGTCGGGCGCGAGCGCGACGAGGTCCACGCTGTCGCCGGAGGGCGTGCCGGAGAGGTGGAAGGGCGCGAGGTCGAAGAGTGGCGCGAGGCCGCGGAACGAGAACGACGCGATCGGCCGGCCGGTGTTGCGCCGGACGAGATCGGCCAGCAGCATCGCCGTCAGCGGGCCGTGCACGATCAGCCCCGGATACCCTTCCTCACGCTCGGCGTACGGCCGGTCGTAGTGGATGCGGTGGGCGTTGAAGGTCAGCGCCGAGAAGCGGAAGAGGAGGCGCGCATCGGGGGTGATGGTGCGGCGCCACTCGCCCGCCGTGGCCGGTGCGAGCGGTGCCGCGACCGGCGCGCTGACGGCGGCGCCGGGCTCGCGGTACACGATGTCCTGCTCCTCCTCGACGCAGAGCACGCCACCCTGCGTGAAGCGGTACTGCACCGTCACGAACGCCAGCGACCCGCTGCGTCCCGACTTCATCACCACGTTGCGGATCTCGCCCTCGCGCGCGGCCGGCTGGCCGAGCCGCAGGGGGCGATGGAACACCATCCGCGAGCCCGCGAACATGCGCCGCGGATACGGGATCGGCGGCAGGAAGCCCCCGCGCTGGGGATGACCATCCACGTCCAGCGCCGACTGCGCCGCGAACGGCAGGAAGTAGAACCACTGCCAGAGCGGCGGCAGCGGGTCATCCGCCCCGACGCCGGTTACTTCGTCATCGAAGGTCGCGGCTGCGCGGCGAGCATGTTCCGGGCTCAACCCGTCCAGCACGGTCTCGGTGCGTCCGATCCACTCGCGGAAGTCTGGCACGGCGTCGGTCATCGGTGGATGGGTCGGCGTGAATCGCGGGCGGCGCGCCCGGTGCTGACGGATGCGGGATCGCGGTTAAGATATCAAGGCATGTTCACTTGAGCCCGAGGCCATCGATGTTCGCTCGTGATCGTGCAGCACCGCCGGATGACCGTCCTGCGGATGGGGCGGCGACGGCCCCTGGCGAGGGGCCGCTCCGTGGCATCCGCGTGATCGACGTCGGCAACTTCCTCGCCGGCCCGTACGCGGCCGCGATGATGGGCGAGTTCGGCGCCGAGGTGCTCAAGGTGGAGCATCCCATCGGCGGTGACCCGATGCGCCGGTTCGGCACCGCCACCAGCCGCCCCGATGCCACGCTCAAGTGGCTCAGCGAGAGCCGGAACAAGAAGTCGGTGACGATGGACCTGCGGCAGGCCGACGGTGTGCAGCTCTTCCTCAGGCTCGTCGCGAAGTCCGACGTGCTGATCGAGAACTTCCGGCCCGGCACGATGGAGGAGTGGGGGCTGACATGGGAGGCCCTCAGTGCCGCCAATCCCCGGCTGGTGATGTTGCGGGTGTCGGGCTACGGCCAGACAGGGCCGTACCGCCGCCGGTCAGGGTTCGCGCACATCGCGCAGGCCTTCGGCGGGCTGAATTACCTCGCGGGCTTCCCGGGCGAGACGCCGGTGCTGCCCGGCACCGTGCCGCTCGGCGACTACATCGCCAGCCTCTACGGCGCCATCGGCATCATGGTCGCGCTGCGCCACTGCGAGAAGACCGGTCGCGGGCAGATCATCGACGTCGGCATCTACGAGGCCGTCTTCCGGATGATGGAGGAGATCGCCGCCGTGTACGGCGTCTCGGGCAAGATCCGCGAGCGTGAGGGGTCGGGGAGCTTCGTGGCGGTGCCGCATGGCCACTTCCGCACCCGCGACGACCGGTGGATCGCGATCGCCTGCACCACCGACAAGATGTTCGAGCGGCTGTCTGTCGCGATGGGGCAGCCGCACCTCGCCTCGTCCGGCCTGTACGGCGACCAGCGCAAGCGCCTCGCCGCCCGCGACACGGTCAACGCGATGGTGATCGAGTGGGTCGCCTCGCTGGACCGCGACGAGGTGCTGCGCCTCTGCCTGCAGGAGGAGGTGCCGGTGGGCAAGGTGAACAGCATCGCCGACATCTTCGACGACGAGCACTTCCAGGCCCGCGGCAACCTCGCGCACATCACCGATCCGGAGCTGGGTGACGTGGTCGTGCCGGGGGTGGTGCCGACGCTCTCCGCCACACCGGGCCGCATCACGAACCTTGGCCCGACGCTCGGCAATGCCACCGACGAGGTGCTGCGCGACCTGCTCGGCCTCACCGTCGCCGAACTGCACCGACTGCGTCAGCATCGGATCATCTGAGCCCACGGACCATGCCTGCCACCCCCCCAGCGTCCGGGCTGCCACTCGCCGGCATCCGCGTGATCGATGTCGCGACGGTCATCGCCGCGCCGTACTGCGCGACGATCCTCGGCGAGTTCGGCGCGGACGTCCTGAAGGTCGAGCACCCGGTGGGCGGCGACGCGCTCCGCCGGTTCGGCACCCCGTCGCTGCGCGGCGACACCCTCACCTGGATGAGCGAGTCGCGCAACAAGCGCTCGGTCACGCTCGACCTCCGCAATGCGGCCGGCGTGCACGTGTTCAAGGAGCTGATCAAGAAGACCGACGTGCTCTGCGAGAACTTCCGCACCGGCACCCTCGAGAAGTGGGGGCTGGGCTGGGAGGTGCTCCACGAGCTCAACCCGCGGCTGGTGATGCTGCGCGTGACGGGCTACGGGCAGACGGGCCCGTACAGCGACCGTCCGGGCTTCGCGCGCGTCGCGCACGCCGTGGGCGGCATCGCGTACCTCGCCGGCATGCCGAAGGGCACGCCGGTCACGCCGGGCTCCACGACCCTCGGCGACTACATGACGGGGCTCTACGGCTGCCTCGGCGTGCTGATGGCGCTCCGCCACCGCGACCTCACCGGCGAGGGACAGTACGTCGACGCCGCGCTCTACGAGTCGGTGTTCCGCTGCACCGAGGAACTGGCGCCGGCCTACGCGATGTACGGCACCGTGCGTGAGCGCCAGGGCTCGTCGCACAACGACTTCGCCTGCCCGCACGGCCACTTCGCCACCAAGGATGGCAAGTGGGTGGCGATCAGCACCGCCACCGACAAGCTCTTCCGACGCCTCGCGATGGCGATGGGCCGGCCGGAACTGGCGGCGTCGAGCACCTACGGCGAGCAGAAGACGCGGCTGGAGCACCGGCACGACGTGAACGAGATCGTGCGGGACTGGTGCGGCTCGCTGACGCGCGAGCAGGTGCTGGAACGGTGCTACGCCACCGACACCCCCGCCGGCCCGCTCAACAACATCGCCGACATCTTCGGCGACCGGCAGTTCCACGCGCGGCGGAACCTGGTGGCGCTCGACGATCCGGACACCGGCGAGTCGATCATCGTCCCGTCGCCGGTGCCCGCACTTTCCGAGACGCCGGGCAGCATCCGCAGCCTGGGCCCGAAGCTCGGGGAGCACACCGACGAGGTGCTGGCCGAGGTGCTCGGCATGGGCGCGGCCGAGATCGCGGACCTGCGCGGCCGGCGGGTCATCTGAGGCCGGCACCGATCACCCGCACACCCACCCACGGCGAGGGCCGGTCATGAGTGGCATCCTCGAGGGACTTCGCATCGTCGAGGGATCGGCGTTCGTGGCGGCACCACTCGGCGGCATGACGCTCGCGCAGCTCGGCGCCGACGTGATCCGCTTCGACCCGATCGGCGGCGGCCTGGATGCGCGGCGTTGGCCGCTCACGAACGACGGCGCGCAGAGCCTCTTCTGGACGGGGCTGAACAAGGGGAAGCGCTCGATCGCGGTGGACTTCCGCACGCCCCGCGGGCAGGAGCTGCTCACGCAACTCATCTGCGCACCCGGAGCCGACGCGGGGATCTTCAGCACGAACTTCCCGGCCAAGGGCTGGCTCTCGTACGACGCGCTCCGCGCCCACCGTGCGGACCTGATCATGGTGAACCTGCTCGGACGGCGTGACGGCGGCTCCGAGGTGGACTATACGGTGAATCCCGCCATTGGCCTGCCGGCGATGACCGGCCCCGCCGGCAGCGACGACCCGGTGAACCACGTGTTCCCCGCCTGGGATGCGATTGCCGGCAACATGCTGGCCGTCGCCATGCTTGCGGCCGAGCGGCATCGCACGCGCAGCGGCGCGGGGCAGCTCGTGACGCTCGCGCTCAAGGACGTGGGCCTGGCCATGCTCGGTCACCTCGGCATGATCGGCGAGGTGATGGTGAACGACGCGGATCGCGGGCGGTTCGGGAACTACCTCTATGGCGCGTTCGGCCGCGACTTCGTGACGGCCGACGGCGGGCGCGCGATGGTGGTGGGGCTCACCGACATGCAGTGGAGCACGCTGGTGAAGGCGACCGGCACCGCCGACGCGATGGCGGGCGTGGCCACCACCACGGGGCTCGACCTGGCGGACGAAGGCAACCGCTTCCGTGCGCGCGAGGCCATCGCGGCGGTGCTCGAGCCCTGGTTCGCGACGCGCAGCATGGCCGACGTGCGGACGGCGCTGGACGGTGCCCGCGTGACGTGGGCGCCGTACCGCACTGTGCGCGAGGCCATCGCGCAGGATGCCGACCTCTCGCTCGCGAACCCGATGTTCGGGATGCTGCACCAGCCCGGCGTGGGCGACCTGCTGGCCGCCGCCTCTCCGCTCGACTTCGGCGCCCTGCCCCGCGTGCCACTGGCGCCCGCGCCGGTCCTCGGCCAGCACACCGACGAGATCCTGTTCGACCTGCTCGGCCTGTCCGAGCATGACGTGGGCGTGCTGCATGATGCGCGCATCGTGCTGCAGGCCACCTGAGCGGCCTCACCCGCCGGACCGACCACACTCCCCCGGAGACCTGACGTGAAGCTCCCCGCGAACTTCTACAAGCCGCTCGCCATCGGCGCGCCGCAGCCGTTCCGTGAGCTGCCGGTGCGCCCCGAGCGCGTGATCCACTTCTTCCCGCCGCACCTGGAGAAGATCCGCGCCAAGCTCCCCGACACGGCGCGGCAGGTGGACGTGCTGTGCGGCAACCTCGAGGACGCGATCCCGGTGGACGCCAAGGAGGCGGCGCGCGAGGGATTCATCGAGGCGGCGTGTGCGGTCGACCGCGGCGACACCGGCCTCTGGGTGCGCGTGAACTGCCTCAACAGCCCCTGGGTCCTGGACGACATCGCGCAGGTCGTGCAGCGCGCCGGCAACCGGCTGGACGCCATCATGATCCCCAAGGTCGAGGGCCCATGGGACATCCACTTCGTGGACCAGTATCTCGCGCTGCTCGAGGCGCGCCACGGTGTCACGAAGCCGATCCTGATCCACGCCCTGCTGGAGACGGCGGAGGGGGTGAAGAACGTCGAGCAGATCGCCATCGCCAGTCCGCGCATGCACGGCATGAGCCTCGGGCCGGCCGACCTCGCCGCCTCGCGCGGCATGAAGACCACGCGGGTGGGTGGCGGGCACCCGTTCTACGGCGTGCTGGCAGATCCGCTGCCTGACGGTGCACCGCGGGTGTTCGCGCAGCAGGATCTCTGGCACTACACGGTGGCACGGATGGTGGACGCCTGCGCCTCGGCCGGCCTCCGTGCGTTCTACGGGCCGTTCGGTGACCTGAAGGACGAGGCGGGCTGCGAGGCACAGTTCCGGAACGCGTTCATCATGGGGTGCACCGGTGCCTGGTCGCTGGCGCCGAACCAGATCGCCATCGCCAAGCGTGTCTTCAGCCCCGACGTGAACGAGGTGCTGTTCGCGAAGCGCATCCTGGACTCCATGCCCGATGGCACCGGCGTGGCGATGATCGACGGCAAGATGCAGGACGACGCCACCTGGAAGCAGGCGAAGGTGATCGTGGACCTCGCACGGCTCGTCGCCCGGAAGGACCCGGACCTGGCCGCATCGTATGGCTTCTGAGGAGGCATCCGTGTCGAAGACACAGTCGGGCAACTTCTTCGAGGACTTCGCGGTCGGGCAGCAGATCATCCACGCCACGCCGCGGACGGTGACGGAGGGTGAAGTGGCGCTCTACACCGCCCTCTTCGGCGGGCGCTTCGCGGTGCCCTCCTCGGATCCGTTCGCCGCCAGCGTGGGGCTGGGTGGTGCCCCGGTGGACAGCATGCTCGCCTTCCACGTGGTGTTCGGGAAGACGGTGCCGGACATCTCGCTGAATGCGATTGCGAACCTGGGCTATGCCAACGGGCGCTTCGGCGTGCCGGTTTATCCCGGCGACACGCTGTCCACGACCTCCACCGTCATCGGCGTGAAGGAGAACCGCGACGGGAAGACCGGTGTGGTGTACGTGCGCTCGGTGGGCGTGAACCAGGTGGGTGAGATGGTGCTGGACTACGTGCGCTGGGTGATGGTGCGCAAGCGGAACCCGGAGGCGCCGGCACCGGCGGTGGTGATCCCGGCGCTGGAGGACGCGGTGCCCGTCGCCGACCTGCACGTGCCCTTCAGCATCGAGCCGGGTGACTACGACACCGACCTGGCCGGAAGCCCGCACCTGTGGGAGGACTACGCCGTCGGGGAGCGCATCGACCATGTCGATGGCGTCACGATCGAGGAGGCGGAGCACATGATGGCCGCCAAGCTGTTCCAGAACACGGCGCGGGTGCACTTCAACCAGCACGTGGAGCGCGAGGGACGCTTCGGCCGGCGGATCATTTACGGCGGCCACATCATCAGCCTGGCGCGGGCGCTGAGTTTCAACGGGCTGGCCAATGCGCTCTGCATCGCCGCGATCAACGGCGGCCGGCACACGGCCCCGACCTTCGCCGGTGACACCATCTACGCCTGGACGGAGGTGCTGGACCGGATGGAGGTGCCCGGCCACGACGATGTCGGTGCGCTGCGGCTGCGGACGGTGGCGGCGAAGGACCGCTCCTGCCAAGATTTCCCGTACCAGGATGCGGCGGGGGCCTACGACCCGGCCGTGGTCCTCGACTTCGACTACACGGTCCTGATGCCACGGCGGCGCTGATGCGGGAGTACCGGTTCCTGGCCACGGAGCAGACGCAGGAGGCCCTGCGCCTGGCCCGGGGCGTGTGGCACGGCATGACGATCGCGGAGTCCGCGTTCACGATGCACCTGGTGACCGGCGAGGCGGTCCGCGTGGAATGCGAGGCCGCCGACGTGGAGGACCTGTTCGAGACCTTCCGCCTGAATGCGGCGGTGGACCCCGCGCAGGGGCCGCCGACCGACGCGGCCGGCGAGTTCGGGCTCGGCCGGAACGACGTGGTGCTGTTCACCGGTGCGACGTGGACGGTGTCCGACGCGGGCGAGAAGCTGGGTGTCGAGCTGCGCGAGGGGGCGGCAGTCCACTTCAGCGGCCATCCGGGCCAGCTCGCCGAGGATGCCGACGTCGTCTGCCTCACCACCGATGCGATCGTCGTCGCGACGACCACCGGCACCGGGCTGCTGCTGCGCGTCGGGCTCAAGCCGGGCAGTGTGGACGTGGTGCGCGATCCCGAGGCGATCGCGGCCTTCCTGCTCGAGCGCGGCTACAGCCCGACCTGACGCCGGGCCCGCGACAGCACCACGACCAGCACGCCGCCAAGGATCGCCGCGCCGCAGAGGACGAGGCGCAACGTGACGGGTTCCTGCAACAGCATCACACCGCCGGCGGACGCGATGACAGGCACCGACAGTTGCACCGTGGCTGCGGTGGTCGCCCGCAGCGACCGCAGCGCGGCGTACCAGATGGCGTAGCCAAGCCCCGACGCGAGCGCCCCGGACGCGACGGCATACAGGACGCCGGCGGCATCCACCGTGCGCGGCCCTCCACTGACCAGCAGCAGCAGCGCCGCCATCGGCACGGCCCGCAGGAAGTTCCCGGCGGTGGCCGACGTGGCATCACCGGCGTCCTTCGCACGCAGCGAGTAGATCCCCCAGGCGATGCCGGCGCATGTCATTAGTGCCGCAGCGCCGAGCGGCGGCGCCGAGAGCCCGGGGAGCACGAGCGCCACGAGGCCGGCGCACGCCACCAGCAGGCCGGCGGCCTGCGGCAGCGCCAGGCGCTCGCCGCGGGCCAGCCCGACAGAGATCATCGTGGCCTGCACGGCGCCGAAGAGCAGCAGCGCACCGGTGCCGGCGGTGAGGTGCAGGTACGCGAACGAGAACCCGGCGGCGTAGGCGAAGAGCGCCATCGCCGAGCGCCACGAGCCGCGCGGCGTGCGCTCCGTGCGCCGGGTGCGCAGCACGAGGAACAACGTCGCGGCGCCGGCGGTGAGCCGGATCGCCGTGAAGCTCGCGGCGTCGATGGGCGTGCGCGCGAGGGCAAGGCGGCAGAGCAGCGAGTTGCCGGCGAATGCCACCAGCGCGACCGTCGTGAGCACTGCAGGCGGCACTGCGCGCGCGGGCGTCGCGGCGTCCGGCGTGGTTGGCATGGCCTCATTGCTGTCGGTGGAACGGGCCCCTGCCCGCCGACGCGGCAAGCTGCGCGGGCGTGCCGGGAAAGTCCAGTGCGGCTCAGCGCGTGCGATCCACCGCGGCGGGCAGGTTCCGCTCCATGCGGATGATGGGAAGCAGCGCGCCGGACGGCATCGCGAAGTCGGCGCGTTCGACCGCACGGAAGCCCAGCGCCTCGTAGAGCGGCACGCCGGGGAGCGTGGCGCCGAGCTGGAACCGGTGGAACCCCGCCTGCACGGCGGCATCCTCACAGGCCAGGTAGAGGCGACGCGCGAGGCCGCGGCGTGCGTGCGTCGGCGCGACGTAGAACGCCCGGATGCGTGCCGCATCGGTGGCGGGATCGAGCAGGGGGTCGGCCTCATCGCGCTTCACCTGGTCACCGCCGTAGAGCGTGGTGCGCCGGCTCCAGCCGCCGGCGGCGACGACGGCACCGCCGTCCGTGATCACGTAGTAGGTGCCATCCGCGAGGAGCTGCGAATCCACGCCGAACACGGAGACCAGCGATTCCTCCACCTGGGCGTCAGTGTAGCGACCGGCGTTGAGGCCGCGCACCGAGGCATCGATCAGTGACCGGATCGCGGGAACGTCCGCCGGCACCGCGTGCCGGAGCATGGTCATGGCGCGGGCTCCACGGGCGGCGGGGCATCGAGCAGCTCGCGGACCCGGCGCGCGAGCACCGCCGGCGTGAACGGCTTCTGCAGCAGCTCGCCGGGCGGGATCGCGGCCGGGTCACCCGCCATGTCGCCCGCGTAGCCGGAGACGAACAGCACGCGCAGCATCGGGTTGTCGGCGCGCAACGCCGCGGCCATGCGGCGTCCGTTGAGCCGCGGCATCACCACGTCGGTGACCACGATGTCGATCCGGCCGCGGTGCGACCGCGCCACCGCCAGCGCCTCCTCGCCGTCGAAGGCCTCGAGCACCGTGTACCCCATCCCTTCCAGGATGCGACGCGACAGCGTGCGCACCACCCGCTCGTCCTCCACCAGCAGCACCGTCTCGCTCCCGCCGCGGACATTCGCATCTCCCCCGGGTTCCGGTGCGTACTCGGCGGGGGCATCGACCGACGGGAGGAACATCGACACCCTCGTGCCGACGCCCACCTCGCTCGTGATGGTGACATGGCCACCCGACTGCCGCACGAAGCCGTACACCATCGCGAGGCCCAGGCCGGTGCCCTTCCCCACCGGCTTGGTGGTGAAGAAGGGCTCGAAGACGCGTGCCAGCACGGCATCGGGAATGCCCTGCCCGGTGTCGGCGACCACGATGCGCGCGTAGCGGCCGGGTGACACGCCGCCATGGAGCGGTGCCCCGGCCGGCGTGATCTCCACCTCGTCCACCGCCAGGCGCAGCAGCCCCCCGTCGGGCATCGCGTCGCGCGCGTTCACCACCAGGTTGGTGAGCGCCTGCTCGAGCTGGTCGGGATCCACCCGCACCGAGTGCAGGCCGGCGGCCAGCGACACGTCGATCTCGATGTCCTCGCGCACCAGCGGGCGCACGAGGCGCCGCCACTCGCCGATGCCGGCATACAGGTTCACGATGCGCGGCGAGAGGCGCTGCTTGCGGCTGAACGTCAGCAGCTGGCTGGTGAGCGTGGCGGCCCGTTCCCCGCAGCGCCGGATCTCGGCCACCAGCTCACGGCCGGGATCGGACGCGGGCTGCATCGTCAGCAGCAGCTCGCAGTAGCTGATGATGACGGTGAGGAGGTTGTTGAAGTCGTGCGCGATGCCGCCGGCGAGCTGGCCCACCGCCTCCATCTTCTGCGAGTGGACGAGCTGCTCCTCGAGGCGCTTGTAGTCCGTCATCTCGCGCGTCACGCCGATCATCCCGATGATCTCGCCGGCGCGGTTGCGGTGCGGGTACTTGCTGGTGGTGAAGAAGCGGCGCACGCCGTTGAAGGTGGCGTGCCCCTCGATCACCGCCGGCGCCCCCGACTGCATCACCTGCTCGTCCACGGCGATGTGGCCATCGGCGAAGTGACCCGGGTAGATCTCGCGGCTGGGGCGGCCGATCATCGACTCCACCGACATCTCCAGCAGGCGCGCCCCGGTGGAGTTGATCATCACGCACCGGTGCCCGCGGTCGATCACGTACACGATGTCGGGGGTGCCGCCGATGATCGCCTCCATCAGGCTGTGGCTCTCCCGCAGCCGGCGCTCGGCGTCGATCCGGTCCGACAGGTCACGGACGAGGCACATCGAGTACACCTGGCCGCCATGGACCAGCGGCCGGATGCGCACCTCCACCGGGAACGTCGACCCGTCCTTGCGCCGGTGGAGCGTCTCGAACGACACGTGCTCGCCGGCGGCCAGCCGCGGCGTGATCGTGGCCATCTCCGCCGGCGTGAGCTGTCCGTCCAGCACGCGGGCATCAAGCCCGATCAGCTCGTGCATCGGGTAGCCGAGCTGCGCCACCGCGCGTGCGTTCGCGTCCACCACGGTGCTGCCGGCGAAGATGTAGAACGCATCACTGGCGTGGTCGACCAGCGCCCGGAACCGCGACTCCACCAGGTGCAGCTCGCGCTCCGCGTTCCGGAGCTCGGTGATGTCCTGCACCGTTCCGAACAGGCGGATGACGCGTCCCTGGTCATCGCGCACCAGGGTGCCGACGCTGCGGACATCGCGCAGCGCGCCGTCGAACCGGTGGATCCGGTACTCGATGTCGTAGGGCGCCGTTCCCGCCCACGCCCGCCCCAGCGCGTCCATCACGCGCGCGCGATCGTCGCGGTGGATCTGCCGGCGCCAGAGCCGCTCGACTTCCTTGATCGTGTCCGAGTGCTGCACCCCATCGGCCACGCCGATGATGCGGAGCGTCTCCTCGGACAGGCGAATCGCACCGGTCTCCACGTCACGCTCCCAGTAGCCGACATGGGAGATGCGCTGCGATTCCGCCAGGCGGCGTTCGCTCTCCCGCAGCTCCTGGTACGAGGCGACCGTGATCGACGTGTCCGCGAGCCGTCGCCCGATCTCCTCGAGGAGCTGGCACTCGATCGCGGTCCACGTCCGCGCATGCGACTGCTGCACGGCGACCAGCACCATCGGGGCGCTCGCGCGCGGCTGCAGGGTGGTGCCGAGCAGCGACCGCACGTGCAGGCGCGACTGGAACAGATGCGGCACGTCGCGCGCCGCCCCGGGGCCGCGGTGCACCGGTGTCGCCGAGCCACGAATTGCGCTGAGGCAGGCCGCCACGCCCGCGTCGGCCAGGATCGCCGACCAGTCCGCGGAGGGCATGTCGTCCGGCCCCGCACAACACGCGAGCCGCCAGCGGATGCCGTCATCGTCGGCGCTGCCGAGCACGCACACCGCGTCACACGCGAGCACACGCCGCACCGCGGTGCAGAGCTCCGCCACGATGTGGGCAAGGTCGCCGTGATGGTGCAGCGTGGCCTCGACCTCGCGCAGGCTGTCGAGGAACCAGAGATGGGCCTGCTGCTCCAGGGCCTCCACCCTCTGCCCGGTCACGTCCTGCAGCGTGCCGAACACCTGCACCGGAACACCCGCCTCGTCCCGCACCACCCGGCCGAGCGCGCGCAGGTGCAGTACGCGTCCGGCGTGCGGCACGACGCGGTACTCCATCTCGAACTCCTCCTGCCCCGTGGACAGGAGCGACGCCGGATGGTTCCGCAGCAGGGGCACGTCGTCGGGATGCACGACGGCCAGGTAGGCGGCGAACGGATGGGCGCGCTCGGGCGCGAAACCGAAGAAGGCGTCGACCTGCGGTGCGCAGCGCATCTCCTGGCTGCGGAGGTCATGCGTGAAGTGCCCGATCCGCGCCAGCCGCAGGGCATCGTCGAACGACTCGCCACGCCAGTCCGGCACCTCGGGCACGGCGGCCGCAACATGGCGGTCGCCGAGTTCCGCCGTGAGCCCGCGCAGTCGCAACGCACCGCCCGGGCCGTGCACGGCGGCCAGGACATCACTGTACCAGTGGACCGCGCCATCGTCGGCGACCAGCCGGTACTCGACGCTGCGTCGGCCCCCCTCCTGCACGGCGGCGCGACAGGCGGCGGCGAGCAACGCCCGGTCCGCGGGATGCACATGTTGCCACCAGTATCCGGGATCCGGCGCCTCCGGCGTGTCGCCTGGCGAGCCACCTCGCTGATCCGTCGAGAGTATCTCGCGCCTGGTGCCGTCGGCGGTCCCTTCCCACACGAGGGCACCCATGCCGCGCAGAAGCTCGCTCGGGCCAGGATCGGAGAGGCGCATGGAGGCCGCACACCTCGACAGGGCGGATGCAGGTGAGGACCGGGGAGCACCTCTTGTGACGTTACCCTCAATCCCGCATGGAGGAAGGCGCACGCGTGTGGCTCACGTCTGACCAGCCCCTGCCGCGCGGCACCGGTCGCGCACAATGGCACCGACTCCTGCGCGGGCAGCGATCACACGGCGATGCACTCGATCTCGACGCGCGCGCCGAGTGCCAGCCCGTTGACACCCATGGCGCTTCGCGCCGGATAGTGGCCCGCCGGGAAGAAGGTGACGTAGACCTCGTTCATTGCGTTCCACTCGCGCATGTCGGCGAGGAAGGCCGTGCACTTGACGACGCGGTCGAACGAGCTGCCGGTGCGCTGCAGCACGTCGCCGATGTTGCGCATCACCTGGCGTGTCTCGGCCTGGATGCCACCCGTGACGATGGCGCCGGTGCTGTCGGTGCCGACCTGCCCCGCGAGGTAGATGAACCCGTTCGCCCGCACGGCTGGCGAGAAGGGTCGCGGCGGGCCCACGGTGGTGCCGAGGAACTCGGGGGCCCGGGCGCTGGCGCAGGCGGTGAGGAGCACGCTCGCAGCGGCGAGCAGCAGGCGGGTCGGCAACGGTGGGGTGACGCGGGTCATGGAAGGACTCAGAGTCGGTGGGTGTCGGCGCGCCACGACCGGATGCGCTGCTTGATCTGCTTCGTGTCGGTGATGCCGTCGGTCAGCACCCAGCGCACGAGCTCGGGCGCCTCGGCGTCGCTGGCGAACCGGAGCGCGATGAGCTGCCGGGCACTCAGCTCGTCGATGCGCGGCCGGAGGTCATCGGGGACGAGGCGGGTGAGGCGGAGCCGCTCCTCGAGCCGGATCACCCGGTCCTGTGCCTTGAGCGGGAAGGCGCGCGTGTACCAGAAGTTCCCGAGCAGCGCCATGCCGCCCAGCATCTGGAAATGCGCGTCGAGGGAGCGCGTGCTCACGGCGTGCCAGACCGACCAGAGCAGGTACGTGAGCGTCAGGAGGCCGGTGACGTAGTGGTAGCCCGGCACCACCCTGGCGTGGTTGGTGAACGACTGCATGCTCGATTCGGAGCTCATGGGACCGGCTTGCGGGGGTGAACGTTGGCGCCTGCGCCAATATCACCCGGCGCACCCGACCGTGCAGCCGCCTGCCGACGTTGCGGGCAGGGCCGAACGTGTCCCTTGCATCACCCCGATCAACCGTGCTCGTGCACTGCCGGCGTGGTTGCCCACCCCAGCCACTTGTCGGCATCGGCCATGGTGCGGTAGACCATGAACCCCGGGTCCGACTCCGCCGCCAGCGTGGCGTACATCCGGGCCATCCCGAAGGCGACATCGGAGACCGCCACCAGCGCCGACCGGGCATGCCCCTGCTCGGCCCGGAATCGCGCCATCAACGGCACCAGGCGCCGCGTCTCGTCGGCGGTCAGCAGGATGTTCGCCTCGGTGGTGTCGAGACGGCCGGTGCAGTCGATGAGGCGCGCCTGGGCCACCGACGCGAGGAAGGCGGTGACATCTTCCGCCCTGATGTCGCCGGTGGCCACGGCGACAACACGGCGACGCACCGCATCGACCTCGTACGTGATCGGCATCGAACATCACTCCGGGGACCAGCGGCCGTCGAGCGAAGAACTCGGGGTGCACCCTTCAATTGAGCCGGTGAGTCGCCTCGCGCAAGGGCACCGGGCACCACCAGGCGTGATGGTGCGCACTGGGTGAGAAGGCGCTCATGCAACGCACGCCGATCCCAATGGTACCAGAAAGTACCTACAAACCGGTGACGGTCGCCATCAGGGAATCGCGAAGTCCGTGACGGCACCGTCGATGCTGAGGGATCCCATCGACACGAACAGGTGGCCATCCGTGACCGACACCGCCATCGTCATGCGGCGGTCGAGGCGTTCCACGAGGCCGTCGACCAGCGCGCGGTCGATCAGCCGCACCACGATCGACTCCGCGCGATGGATCCGCGTGCCCTCGAGCTGTCGGAGGTAGATCACCGCCGGCTTCTCGATGTAGACGACCACCCGCGGGGCGGCCTTGCTCGCCTTGTGCAGCCGGGCCGCGTCCGGTGCGCCGACCTCCACCCAGGCGGTGATCGTGCCGGTGAGGTCCCGCACCACGATCGCAGGTTCATCGGGCTCGCTGATGCCGCGCGAGAACGCGATCCCCTCGGCGAACTCCAGGCAGTAGGCCAGCACCCGGGTGACCAGCCGTTCCTCCGTCTCCGACGGATGCTGCGCGACCTTCAGGACCAGCGACTCGTAGACGCCGCGGTCCACGTCGGCGAGCTCGATGGTGAAGTTGTAGATGGTCGCGGTGAGGGCCACGGGGTCCGGAGTCAGGGTCGGTCAGTGCACGGTGAGGGCGAGGGTGGAATATGCATGCGCCATGGGCTGGCCGGCGTATTCCCTGCCCCGGCTGTGCACCCGCCACTCCATCACGGCGCGCGGCCCGCGCACGCCGATGGCCAGTTCGGTGGTGCCGACGGTGACATGTCGAGGCACCCGCTCGCTCGGGCCGAAGGTGGAGCCGTCGAGGAACAGGTTTCGCGCGACGATCGACTGGGTCGCGCCCGCAGCGACGTACATCCCCCAGCCACCGGCGAGATCCCGCCCGGTCTCGCGCCAGGGGAGCGGTGGTCGGATTCCCAGCGCGACCTGCACGCCACCAGAGGCGTCGGTGACGAGCGTCCCCGCGCGCACCGCCCACACCGGTGCGGCCACGAGTTGCAGGCCGCCGGCGTGCGGGTGGCCCAGGTGCAGCAGGTCGTGCGCCCCGCGGTAGCTCGCCATCATCGTCACTTCCGTCGGCAGCTGCAGCTCCCAACCCTGCGGCGCCTGGAAGCCGAAGAACTCGTGCACCGCCTTCTGCGACGACTCGGCCAGCGAGGGCCTGCCCGTCACGCCCAGCGCGACCGCGAACGCCCGCATGCTGCGCGTGGACTCGCGCAGCATCCCCGCCTCCACCCCGAACCATCCCGCGAACGGTCGCTCCCCCGGACGCCGGCGGACGGCGCTCAGCGTGGGGGTGTAGATGGCCTGCTGCAGCGCAACGGAGACCAGGCGACAGTCCCGCGTGGCCGCACGCACGCGCGGCGCCGGCATCGGCTCGGGGCGGCACTGCGCGCCACCGCCAAGCAGCCGCCGCGCCAGGCGACTGTCCCCCGCGTGCAGCAGGTCCAGGCGCGTGCCCTGCGAGTATTCGCGATCGGCGCGCTGCGCCGGGGGCTGCCAGAAGTTGAACGCGTCGTTGTCGAGCACCACCCGCGTGATCACCTGTGCGCCCGCCGAAACGGCAGCGCACGGTGCGGCGCAGGCCAGCACCAGTGGCGTCCGGATCCACTCGCGCGCGCGCGCGAACAGGCGCACGCTCACCGGTGCCGAACCGGCGCGAAACGACGGCGCGCCCGCCGATTCAGCGCAGCGTGCGCCGGAAGAAGGCGAGCGTCAGGTCCCAGGCATCCGTTGCCGCCACGGCATTGTACGCCTGGCCCGAGGGGTTCGCGAAGGCGTGGTTCGCGTCGGAATACACCTTGATCGTGACCGGGCGCCCCATCGACTTCATCTGCGCCTCCATGGCGCGCACGCTGTCCACGGGAATGCCCCGGTCGAGGCCCCCGAACAGGCCGAGCACCGGAGCGCGGAGCCGCGCGAGCTGCGTACGGTCGGTGATCGGCGCACCGTAGTACATGACGATGCCCTTCATGTCGGCGCCACCGGTGAGCCCCGTGCGCAACGACCAGTGACCGCCGAAGCAGTACCCCACCGAGCCGAGTGCCGTGGCCCCCTGTCCCTTGAGGTACGCGATCGCCGCCCGCACGTTCGCCTCCCCGGATGGCACGTCCCTCATCGCGGCCTGGTACAGCACCATCGCCGTGTCGGGCGTCGTCGCAACGCGGCCGAAGAGGTCCACCGCGAGGACCGTGAACCCCTCGCCGGCGTAGCGATCGGTGACCGCCTTGATGTTGTCGTTCAGGCCCCACCACTCATGGATCACGATGATCGCCGGCCCACCGCGCTCCGCACCCGCCGGCCGCGAGAGGTAGCCACGCAGCTCGCGGCCGTTCACGGTGCCGTACACCACCTCGCTCCCGGTCACCGCGCGCCGCGGTGCCGTCGTGGCGGCGGGGGTTGCGGTGGGCAGCTCGCGACCGTGCGCCGCGTGCATGGCCTCGGCGTAGTCGGGCTGACGTGCCGTCTGGGCCGCGAGCGGAGCCGTGGCGGCCAGCACGAGCAGTGTGGTGCGGAGAGTGTGCATGAGACGGTGTGCAGTGGGGCTGGTGACCGGCAGTGGTCGGCAACGCGGGCAGGACGCACGGCAGCGGGGGCTCCGATGTGGTCCGGTGCAAAAAGTAGCGGTTGCACCTGTCGCTGGAACGGCCGCCGAGGTGGCACCCGTTCCCCGATCCCTTCGCCTGCACCCCAGTCCGCTCCAGCAGCGCGGGGCGCTCACTCCCCGCCAGCGATCGTTTCCAGCGCTTCCCATCGTTCCGTGAGTGCCGCGAGGTCGGCGTCCAGCGCGGCCAGTCGCGCGGTGGCGCCAGCCACCAGCGCACCGTCGCGGAGGACCAGCGGATCGGCGAGCTGTGCATACAGCGCCGTCCGTTCCTGTTCCACGGCATCGATGCGCTCCGGCAGCGCCTCGAGCTCGCGGGACTCGGCGTAGCTCAGCTTGCGCTTCTTCGCCGCACGCGTGGCTGGTGCCGGCAGCACCGCCCGTGCGGCGGGAACGGGCGCCGGCGGCGCCGGCCGCTGGCGCACCCAGTCGGCGTAGCCTCCGGCATACTCACGCACCACCCCCTGC
Organism: Gemmatimonadaceae bacterium; assembly: GCA_020851035.1. Classification (NCBI taxonomy): domain Bacteria; kingdom Pseudomonadati; phylum Gemmatimonadota; class Gemmatimonadia; order Gemmatimonadales; family Gemmatimonadaceae; species Gemmatimonadaceae bacterium. Next base: position 230,403 of record JADZDM010000002.1, read on the forward strand.
CCCTCGAAGGCGAAGGTAGAGGTGACGACGTTGTCGAGGAAGGCGCGATCGTGGCTCACCACCAGCAGCGTCCCGCCGTACTCGAGCAGCAGCGCCTCGAGCAGCACCAGCGTCTCGATGTCGAGGTCGTTCGTCGGCTCGTCGAGCACCAGCAGGTTGAACGTCCGCGTGAAGAGCCGCGCCAGCAGGAGCCGGTTGCGCTCCCCGCCCGAGAGCGCGCGCACCGGTGTCCGCGCACGCTCCGGCCCGAACAGGAACTCCTGCAGGTAGCCGTGCACGTGCCGGCGCGCCCCGCCGATCTCCACCCATTCGGAGCCATCGGCGATGGTGTCGAAGACGCTGCGCTCTTCGTCCAGCTGCTCGCGCAGCTGGTCGAAGTACGCGATCTCGAGGTTGGTGCCGAGCGTGATGGAACCGGAACCGGGGGCCAGCTCGCCGAGGAGGAGGCGGATGAGGGTCGTCTTGCCCGAGCCGTTGGGGCCGATCAGTCCGACCCGGTCACCACGCGTGATGATGGTGGAGAAGCTGCGGATGATCGGAGTGTCGCCGCGGAAGAAGCTCACGTCCCGGGCCTCCACCACCAGTCGGCCGGAGCGCGCGGCGTCCTGCGCGTGGAGCGTGGCGGTGCCGACGCGATCGCGGCGCTGGCTCCGCTCCACGCGCAGCTGCTCGAGGTTGCGCACGCGTCCCTCGTTGCGGGTGCGCCGGGCCTGGATGCCGGTGCGGATCCACACCTCCTCCTGCGCCAGCTTGCGATCGAACTCGGCCCACTCGCGCGCCTCGACGTCCAGCGCCGCCTCCTTGCGGACGAGGTACGTGTCGTAGTCACCGCCCCAGTCGACCAGCGTCCCGCGATCGAGTTCGACGATCCGCGTGGCGACGCGCCGCAGGAAGGCCCGATCGTGCGTGACGAACACCAGCGTCGTCCCGCGCTCCACCAGCATGCGCTCCATCCACTCCACGGCCGCCACGTCGAGGTGGTTGGTCGGCTCGTCGAGGAGCAGGATGTCCGGCTGGCGGACGAGCGCGCGGGCCAGCAGGGCCTGGCGCTTGCGGCCGCCCGACGCGCTCGCGAATGGCAGCTCGGGATCCAGCGACAGGTGCTGCAGCGCCGTCTCGACACGCGTGTGCACCTGCCATGCATCCGCGGCGTCGAGCGCGTGGTGCAGCCGCTCGAGCTCCTTCAGCGCCTTCGGGCCGGCATCGGTGGCCAGGTGCAGGCTCGCGTGGTGGTACTGCGCCAGCAGCGCGCCGGACGGGCCCACGCCGGCCGCCACCACGTCGAACATGCTGCCCCCCACATCCTCGGGGATCTCCTGCTCCAGCCGCGACACCGTCAGCCCGCTGATCCGCACCACCTCGCCCGTGTCGGGCAGGAGCGAGCCGTCGAGGAGCTTCAGCAGCGTGCTCTTGCCGGTGCCGTTGCGGCCGAGCAGGCAGACGCGCTCACCGCGCTCGATGCTGAAATCCGCGTGCGACAGGAGCGCGGGGCCACCGAAGGCGAGACTGACGTCCTGCAGGCCCAACAGGGACATGGAAAGCGGCGCGAAGGGGCTGGATGGACCGGCCCCGCAATCTACCTCAGGTGCGAAGCGGCCCACCGGCCGCGATGCGCCACCCCGCGATCACCATCAGGCACGCCAGCACCGCCGCGCCGACGGCCGACACCAGCATGACCCGCATCGGCCCGCCGACCGCCAGGCCGCGCGCGCTGAAGAGCAGCACCATCGCGGCTGACGCGCCCAGCGCGTACCCTGCGCGCTCGATCCCGGGGAAGACCGGCGATGCCGGCACCTCGTAGCCGCCGCGCGCGCCCCAGACGATCGCGGCGAGACGGTGGTAGTCCCAGCAGACCAGGAACAGTGAGGCGAGCAGCATCAGCCCCGTGATCACCGGCGTGCCCGTGAAGTGCAGCGAGACGGTGATGACGAAGATGTTGAGGATGATCGGCAGGAAGAGCACCGCGCCCAGCGTGGACGTCGACGGGATGAGCAACAAGGCCCCTGCCACCAGTTGCGAGAGGCCGAGGAAGCGCCAGTAGAAGCCGCTCTGGTACAGGGCCTCGAAGAAGTAGCCGATCGGTTCCTGCACGCTGATGGAGGTGAAGCGCTTTCCCTGCACCTTCACCAGCGCCGTCGGCACGAACGCCAGCGCGAGCAGGATCCTCGAGATGACGGCGAGGCGGTGCAGCGCGGCAGTGCGGCGCGCCGCTTCGTGCAGCCGGCGAAAGCGTCCCTCCATCACGTCCTCCCGTGTCGGTGTGCCTCCCTACGACGCGCGACAGCCGGGAGTTTCCCGGCGGTCGCGGCCGCGCCGGACCGGGGCGCGAGGCGCCGTCAGCGCCGGACGGGAAACGGCCGCGACGCCGGCAGCTCATCCGCGAACTTCCATGGCGCCGGCCCGTCACGCGTGAGCGGGATGTTCGCGAGGCGGGCGCGCACCATCGCCATCGGCATCGGCCCGCCCAGCAGCACGCCGTCGTGAAACTCGCGCTCCCGCAGCGTCTTCCCCGTCACCAGTGCCTTGTACATCGCGCGCATCTGCAGGCCACCGAGCATGTACGCCGCCTGGTACAGCGGCGAGTAGTCGCCCGCGAACGACCGGCGCACCTCCCCCTCGGCGTTCGCCCGCTCGAAGTTCACGGTGTCCACCAGGAACTGGATCGCCTGGTCCGGCGTCATCTTCCCGAGGTGGAAGTTGAGCGAGAAGATGATCCGCGCGCTCCGGTGCATCCGCCAGAACAGCGCCCCGATGCGGTCCTCGGGCGTGACGTGGAAGTCATGGTCGTAGAGGAACATCTCCCAGTAGAGCGCATTGCCCTCGTTCCAGAACGGCGTCGAGAAGAGGCGCCGGTGCGGGTTGTGGCGCGCCGACATGAAGCCCTGCAGGTGATGCCCGGGGTTCAGCTCGTGGAAGACCGTCGCGTGCGAGAAGTGCGGGTTGTTGCCCCGCATGCTCATCAGCTTCTCCTCGTCGGTCATGTCGTCGGTGGGATAGCTCACGAGGATCAGCTCACCACCGAGGAAGAACGGGTTCAGGCGCTGGCGCTCGGGTGACATCATCTCCATCCGCCAATCCTCCGTCGCCAGCGGCGGGATGGTCACCCAGTCGTGCTGCGCGAAGAACGCCTCGGCCTGCCGCGCCAGCCCGCGGATCATCGCCGGCTGCTTCCCGGGCTCGACGTAGGAGTCCTTCACCTTCTCCATCGCCGCCTTCCAGTCGTCGCCGAAGCCCATCTCGCGCGCCGCCTTCCGGATCTCGGCCAGGCTGAACGCGTACTCGCGCTCCGCGATCGCGATCAGCTCCTCGGCGGTGTACGGGATCATCTCGTAACGCAGGTCGGCGGCCAGGCCGGCGGCGCCGATGGGGTCACCGATGATCGGACCGGTGTTCGCATTCGGGGCGTCCTGGCCAGTGCCGCCGCCGCGGCCCGTGGACACGGCGCTGCGCGGGATGCCCACCAGCCGCTCCCGGATCGCACCGGCATACTTCACCATCGCGTCGTTCAGCCTGGCGTACGGATCGCGCAGCCACCAGGTGAACTGCGGATCGTAGCCGCTGTTGAAGCGATACCAGGTGGCGAGCGTGGCGCGGATGGCATCCAGACGCTCGGCGGCGCGGTTGGCCACGGTGCGCGACACCCGCGGCGCGACCCCGCGGCTCCGGGTGGTTGCGCTGTCGCCAGCGCGTGGGGCCGGCTCGAGCAGCGCGCGAAGGCTGTCCACCTGCCGCACCACCGCCGACACCTGGCGCGCCACCGTCGCCGGCGGTGTCGCCACGAGGTCGCGCCGGTCGTCGTGCAGCGCGAGCAGCACATCGGCGAACGGCAACAGCGGCGCGACCTCCGCGCGCTTCGCATCGGCGCGGTCGGCCAGGTCGAGCTGGTAGCGCAGGTGGTTGTCGAGGAGGACGTAGTCGATCCGCCCCTCCTGCGAGAGCCGCGCGAAGTCCAGCGCGCGCAGGCGGGTGCGCCAGGCACCGAAGAACCCGCGCATCCGGGCACGCTGGTCCGGCGAGCCCTCCGCATCGTAGCGCCGGCCGAGTGCGGCCAGGTCGGCGCTGTACCGCTGCACCACGTCTGCCAGCTCACTCGCGCGCGGCACCGCCAGCGGGCCGAGGTCCGGCACCGAGGCGAGCGGATCGGCCGGAAACGGCGGCGCCGCGGCCTGCGCGTGCAGCACGAGCGGCATGGCGGCGCCGGCCATCGCCAGTGCGCAGCTGAGGCACCGGGCGATGCGGCGCACAACGGGGGTGGTTCCGGTCACGGCGTGCTCCAGCGGCGTGGGTCAGGCGCGCGACGGCGGGCCGCCGTCACGCGTACACGTCACGGCGGCGCGGGGCGCTCGCCGCCGGTGGCAGTCACATGTCGGGGGTCAGCATCAGGTGCGCCTTCGGGGTGCCGGGATACATCAGCCACGGCCCCTTGCCCGGCGTCGTCGGCAGCCCGGTGGTGGCCGAGGTGGCGTACGGCATGTAGAGCACGAACAGCGGCTTGGAACGCGGCGCCGTGCCGCTCACCGGGTCGAAGTCGCCGCGCGGCCCGCTCAGCGAGTAGAGCGCGGCCGGTGCGGTGGGCATCCGCAGCGTGCCGCGCCGCACCTCGGCGAAACGCAGCGTGTCCACCTGGGTGCCCGACGTGCCCGCCGCACGGAGCGCGCGACCGCGCGCCATGAACGGCTCCATCGAGGTGGCGTAGCAGGCCACGTGGAAGCGGTCGTCGGACGGGTCGTCGGCCAGGCACTGCATGCCGTTGCGTGCCGGTCGCAGCACCTCCAGCCGGCCTCCGGCGCGATAGCCCATCACGCCGGCGCCGTCGCGCAGCGCGGCCGGCAGTGGCAGGACGGCCGCGGCCACCTGCTGCGCCTCCGGCGGCAGGGCCTGGGCCATGAGTGAGCCCGCACCGAGCGTGAGTACGAGGGCGGTGACGATGGCAGGGACGGGCATGGGAGGCACTCCGGTGGAATGGCGATCCGTCATTGCAGGCGGAAGAGGTAGCTGAACTTCATGAAGAAGACATCGCGGTTCGGCTGCAGCGCCTGCGTGCCGCCGGGTCGGTCGGCACGCGAGGTGTTGCCGTAGCCGAGGTAGATCACCGTGCCCGGCGTCGGGAGGTACGAGAAGAGAAAGTCGAGCCGGCCGCGCAGTCGGTCGAAGGCCACTGCCCGCGTGAGCGTGCCGTCGGCATTGCGGAAGTAGACCGGGGCGTTGGTCCGGGAGTCGTCGCGCAGCGAGTCCTGCTGCAGCTTCGCCACCTCGCCGATCACGCGCACGAACACCTGCCGCGTGACCTGGTACTCCACGCGCACCCGCGGCACGTTGCGCGTGAGCACGCGGCTGCCGTCGGTGCGCCGGTCGTAGGTCTCCACATTCCACGTGCCCGCGATGCGGAGCTGGTCCGTCGGGCGCACGTTGACACCGAGGTTCACGATGGCGATCCGGGCGCTGCTCCACTCCGGGAAGTTCTCGTCCACGCCGTAGAGCACGAACGAGGTGAGTGAGAAGCGCTTGAACTCCGGGGTGTTGACCGAGCCGACCCAGTCCACGTTCACGAGGTTCGGCGTGCCCCGGTATCCGACCGTGTCGATGCCGGTGCCCGCCGGTGCGATGTAGACGTAGTCCGCGTACAGCTCCGGGTCGTACGAGAACCGCTCCAGCAGGAGCTGCGCGCCCACCGACCAGCCCCGCTTCAGGCGGGAGTTGAGGCGGAAGTGCAGCTTCTCGTCCTGCACCGGCCCGCCGCGCACGAAGTCGTCGTAGCGGAAGCTGTTCAGCCACGCGATTTCGGGGGTGAGCGCCTCGACCAGCGCCCCCGGTCCACCGAGGAAGGTGAACCGGTTGGTGATGTTCACGTTCGCGATCCCGGTGCGCGCGATGAAGCCGCTCTGGGCGTCGAAGTCGGGGGCGATGCCGTTGACGGCGTACTGCGCACCGAAGCGGCGGCCGTTCACGTTCGCCGCGAGGCTGAACAGCGGCGCACTGGCCGTCACGCCACCGGTGCGGGTGAAGCTGGTCGCGTACTGCCCCTGGACGCTCACGATGCCGCGCACGAGGCGCCCGTCCAGGCCGGCCACCCGGTTGAACGCACCGCCGTCCATCTTGTCGGTGTACACCAGCCCGATGCGGCTCTGGGTGCCCACGTCGCGCTGCACGCGCAGCACGTTGAACACCGGATTCTGCCGCCCGTCGACGCTGGCCTCGCGGTTGTCGATGGCCGACAGCAGGCCGATGTCGAAGCCGTTCAGCTTGCCGGTGAGCTTGGTGGCGGCGACGGGCTGCGTGATGCGGCGCGTGTAGATCAGGCGGCTCGGAGCCGAGAACTGCTCCTGGCTCTCGAGGAAGAACGGGCGGCGCTCGGCGAAGAAGTTCTGGACCCGCGGATCGTAGGTGAACTGCGTCGCGTCTGCCTCCACCTGCGAGAAGTCGGGGTTCGCCGTGCCGGAGAGCGTGAGGTTGCTGGTGATGCCCCAGCGCACGCTCCCGCCGAGTTCCGGCCGGTTGTTCTCGTAGCCCCAGCCGCCGGTCGCGGGCACGCCGACCACGGACGACGTCACCGTGGGGATCACGTCCACCGTGAGGCCGCGGGACAGGTCCCGGAGCCCCTCGAGACGTCCCGACTGGGCGAGGAAGCTCGAGCCGGCGCGCGTGGTCGGTGCCCAGGTCTCCTCGTAGCCGGTGGCTTGCACCGTGCGCACCACGTTCAACTGCCACTGCTGCTCGCCGCCGGCGCGGTAGCGGAGGCTCTTGAACGGGATCTGGATCTCCACCTCGAAGCCGTACTCCGTGACGTGTCCTTTCGACTTCCAGACGTAGTCGGGGGCGAGGTCGGCGGCCTCGCGGGTCCGCACGATGCCGCCGGAGAAGCCGCCGCCCTGCACGGTGCCGGTCTCGATCAGGACGCCGTCGCTCTGGATGCCGATGGGGTTCACGGCGAAGAGCATCGCCTGCCGGCTGTCGTTGTAGGTGCCGAGGAAGAGCTGGATGTTGTCGTCGGCCGTGATCTTGTCGCGGTCGGCAAGGTTGTGACGCACGGTGCCGGCCGGGGCATAGGCGCGAATGCCCACATGCAGCGCCGTGGAGGTGTAGAAGACGAAGACCTCGGTGCTGTCCCGCGCGGGCACGCCGTCGGTCGGGAAATACTGCGAGAAGCCCGTCAGCAGCGCCGCCTTCCGCCACGCCGGCTCGTCGAGCACGCCGTCGACCGAGATCGCGGTCGCCTCGCGCGGGGTCGTGATCGCGAGCGCGCCGCTCCGGCCGTCGTAGACCTTGCCGGCGTGCGGTTCGCCCGGCGGACCCGCCGGCGGCAGGGTGAGGGCGACGGCGGCGAGGAGGGCGAGGGGTGCGGGCACCGGCGGGAGACTGAGGGGGAGGCGGGCGAAGCGGGCGGCGTTCGCCGCCGGGGAACGATACGGCACGGGCCTGCGCCCGCACATTGCCGCGCCGCCGTCCGCCCGGTGACATTGGACGCGGCCGGGGACCCGTCTCCCGGATACGGCTCATCGCGTTCCTGCGCTGCCCTCCTTACATCGCCCCCACGCATGTCTCGCACTCCCGGATCCAGCCTGCGCCCGTCGCTGCTGGCCCTGCCCCTCACGCTGGCGCTGGCCGGCACGGTCACGGCCCAGCCCCGCCGCGCCGTCACGGCCGCCGACTACGACCGCGCCGTGCGGATGCTCGGCACGACGGTGACCCCGCTGGTGGTGGGCGGTACCGCACCCGGCCTCAGTTGGCTCCCGGACGGCCGCTTCCACTACCGCAGCGTGCGCCCCGCCGGCACCGAGTACGTGCTCGTCGACCCGCGCCGGAAATCGCGTACGCCACTCTTCGACCACGCCAGGGTCGCGGCGGCCCTCGGCGCGGCGTCGGGGGTGACTGCCTCCGCCACGACGCCCATCCCGGCCACCAGCTTGACCCTCACCGGCGTGGAACTGAGCGCCGATGGTCGCAGCGTCACCGTCGGCTTCAACGGCCGCCGCTTCACCTGCGATGTGGCGGGCAGCGCGTGCACCGCCATCGCCGCCTCAGGTCCTCCCACGGCGGCACCGGGCCGCGGCGGCACCGCCGTGTCGCCGGATGGCAAGCGCCTCGCCTTCATCCGCGACTGGAACCTCTGGGTCCGCGATGTCGCCTCGGGCACCGAGGTGCAGCTCACCACCGATGGCGTGAAGGACTTCGGCTACGCCACCGACAACGCCGGCTGGACCAGCAGCGACCGCGCCATCGTGGCCTGGTCCCCCGACTCGCGGAAGATCGCCACCCAGCAGCAGGACGCGCGCAAGGTGGGCGACATGTTCCTCGTCCAGACCCGCGTCGGCCACCCCGTGCTCCGGGCGTGGAAGTACCCGCTCCCGGGTGACAGCGTCGTGGCGATGGTGCACCGCGTGGTGATCGACGTCGACTCGCGCACGGTCACGCGGCTGAAGATGGCGCCCGACTTCCACCGGGCGACGCTCGGCGACGACATCTCGATGAGCGACTACGCCTTCAGCCCCGACGGCTCCCAGCTCGCGCTGGCGTCGACGTCGCGGGACCACAAGCAGACCATCGTGCGCATTGCCGACACACGCACCGGCGACGTGCGCCAGGTGCTGGAGGAGACGGTGCCGACGCACTTCGAGTCGATCACCGGCTGGCGTGTGCTCTGGGAGACGAACGAACTGCTCTGGAACTCGCAGCGTGACGACTGGAGCCAGCTCTACCTGTACGACCTCACCACCGGCCGGCTGAAGAACAAGGTCACGAGCGGCGACGGTCCCGTGAGCGGCATCGTGCGCGTGGACGCGACGGCGCGCACGCTCTGGTACACGGCGCAGGGGCGCGAGCCGGGACAGGATCCGTACCTGCGGCATGCCTACCGCATCGGGCTCGACGGGCGCAACGCGCGGTCGCTCACCCCGGACGAGGGCGACCACACGGTGCAGCTCTCCCCCGACGGGCGCTGGCTGGTGGACACCTGGTCCGACGGTGACACGCCACCGGTGACGGCCCTCCGCGATGCCACGGGCCGCGTGGTGATGACGCTGGAGACGGCCGACATCTCGAAGCTGGTGGCGAGCGGCTGGCAGCCGCCGATCCTCTTCAGCGTCAAGGCCGCCGATGGCACCACCGACATCTACGGCCAGCTCTTCCGCCCGACGAACTTCGACTCGACGAAGAAGTACCCGATCATCAACAACGCCTATCCGGGCCCGCAGTCCGGGAGCGTGGGTGGGCGCGGCTTCGCCGCGGCACGCGGGGACAAGCAGGCGCTGGCCGAGCTGGGATTCATCGTGGTGAGCATCGACGGGCGCGGCAGCGGGCCGGGTCGCTCGAAGAGCTTCCACGATGCCTACTACGGCGCGATGGGCCGGGACAACACCCTGCCCGACCAGGTGGCGGGCATGCAGAACCTGGCGAAACGCTACCCGTGGATCGACATCGACAAGGCGGCCATGTGGGGCCACTCGGGCGGCGGGTTCATCACCGCCGACGCGATGTTCCGCTACCCCGACTTCTTCAGGGTCGGTATCTCCGAGTCGGGCAACCACGACCAGCGCAACTACGAGGATGACTGGGGCGAGCGCTATCAGGGCCTGCTCACCCGCGCCAACGGCACCGACAGCTATGCCATCGAGGCGAACCAGTCGCTGGCGAAGAACCTGAAGGGCAAGCTGCTGCTGGCGCACGGCACGATGGACAACAACGTCCCCCCCGACAACACGCTGCTAGTGGTGGATGCCCTCATCCGCGCGAACAAGGACTTCGACCTGCTGATGATCCCCAACGCCGGCCACGGCTTCGGGTCGGCATCGAACTACATGATGCGGCGGCGGTGGGACTACTTCGTGCGCTGGCTCCTCGATGCGGAGCCGCCGGCGGACTACGTCATCCGCTGAGGTCTTGGCGGAGCGGCAGCACGCCGTAGCCCGGTGCTGCCGCAGCCGGAATGCGCCACCTGCGCCGGTGTCTCGCGCCGGCGGGGTGGCCGCTGGTCCGCATCGTGCATGACCGCGTCGCATGAGCGAACCGGAACGCATGAACCTGACCTCGGGCAGTCCATTCTGGATGGTCAAGAACGGCATCCGGCCGCCGCGACCCACGCTGGATGGCGCCGAGCGGTGTGATGTGGCCGTGATCGGTGCCGGCGTGACAGGAGCGCTCGTCGCCGATGCCCTCACGACGGCCGGTCTCGACGTCGTGGTCGTGGACAGGCGCGAATCGGGGGGTGGCAGCACGGCGGCGAGCACGGCGCTCCTGCAATACGAGATCGACCTCGAGCTGACCGCGCTCTCGAAGGTCGTCGGTGCCGCGCACGCCGAGCGCGCGTACCGCGCGTCGCTGGACGCCGTGCACGCCCTCGGCCGGCTCGCCACGGAGCTCGGTGGCTGCGACTTCGCGCGGCGCCCGAGCCTCTATCTCGCGTCCACGCGGCGCGATGCACAGCGGCTGGAGCGCGAGGCCGCCGCGCGGGCGTCGATCGGGATCGAGGCGAGCTGGTGGACCCGCGCGGACGTGGATGCGACGTACGGCTTCCCCGGCTTCGGCGCCGTGCGCAGCGTGGACGCCGCGGAGGTCGACGCGCTGGCGCTCACCCGTGCGCTCCTCGATCGCGCGGCCGCACGCGGTGCGCGCTGGTTCGAGCAAACCGACGTGTGCGCCGCTGACAGCCAGGGCGGCAGGATCCACCTCCGCACTCGCGACGGCGCCACGATCGACGCGCGCCATGCCATCTGCGCGGTGGGATACGACCTGCCCGCCTTCGTGCGGCAGGACCGCGTCGCGCTGCACAGCACGTATGCGCTGGCCACGCATCGCCTCCCCGACCTCGGGACGTGGGATGACCGCTGCCTGGTCTGGGAATCCGCGCGGCCCTACACCTACATGCGCAGCACCGCCGACAACCGGGTGATCATCGGCGGCGAGGATGTCGGCTTCCGCGACGCGGCCTGGCGCGACCGCCTGTTGCCGGGCCGGACACGCAAGCTCGAGCAGCAGCTCCGGCGGCTGCTCCCATCGCTCCGCACCGAGACGGCGTTCGAGTGGGCCGGTACCTTCGCCGAGACCCCCGATGGCCTCCCCTACATCGGGGCCGACGAGCGTTATCCGGGCATCCTCTTCGCCCTCGGCTACGGCGGCAACGGCATCACCTTCAGCGCCATCGCCGCCGCCATCCTCACCGCCACCTGCACCGGCGAGACGCACCCTGACGCGGACCTGTTCCGGATGGATCGCTGAGCGCAGGGAGCGTCCGACGCCCGCCGGCTGCGCAGCAACACCCTGACACGGAACGGCACCACGCCGCACGGCCCCGCCGCAGCACCGAACCGGCGTGGCCGGCACCGGCGCTCACTTCACGACGGCAGCCCGCGTGACGCGATGGAGGAGCACGGCAGTCCGGGCGACCTGCATCGCGACCGTGCGCGTGAGCAGCGTCTCGTGCACGGTGTGGCCGCCGGTGCCGCCGGGCCCGAGGCCGTCGATGACCTGCGGCACAGTGGCGGCGATGAAGGAGACGTCGGCCGCGCCGGCGCGGGCAGGATTGTCCATCCCCACCGGCCCGAAGCCGAGGTCGCGGCTGGCGCGGTCGAAGGCCGCCAGCAGCGCACGATTCCCCTCGGTGGGTGCCATCGGCGGATAACCGTCGTCAAAGGTCAGCGTGGCGGTGGTGTGTGGAACGGCCGTGGCGACGATGGCCTGCATCCGCGCCTTCGCCTGCGTCACCGCCTCGGGTGAGATCACGCGCAGGTCGCCGGTCACGGTGAAGTGTTCAGGGATCACGTTGCTCTTGCCGAAGGCCGTGCCGCGGGTGCCGGTGCTGTCGAGCGTGATGGTGGTGCCGCCGAGTGCCACGCCGGCGTTGAAGGTGCGCAGCGGGTCACCGCCGAGCTGCAGGCGGAACTCGTTCAGGAGCCGCGCGGCTTCGTAGATCGCTCCGGGGCCGATGTCGGCGCGGAACACCTGCGAGGAGTGTGCCGGCGTGCCGGTGACGTGCAGCGTCCAGCCGGTGAAGCCACGGCGCGCCGCCACCGCCGTGCGGGGATCACCATCGCCGTCCTCGAATCCGATCGCCACCTGCGCGCGTGCCCCTGCCTCCACCAGCGCCTGCCGCGCCAGTGCGATCGGCTCGCCGGGCTCCTCCTCGTCGCCGGTGAGCACGACGGTGATGTTCATGCGGGCCAGCTGTCCGGACGCCTGCAGCGCCTTCAGCGCCTGCAGCATGACCACGTCTCCCCCCTTCATGTCGGTGGCCCCCGGTCCGCGGACCGTGCTGTCGCTGAGCCGCGTCCAGCGCTGGAACGGGCTGTCGGACTCGAACACCGTGTCGAGGTGTCCGATCAGCAGCACACGCGGTCCCACGCCGGTGCGTTCCGCCACCAGGTGCCCGGCCCTCCCGAACGCTGCGCCATCCACCCACCGCGTGGTGAAGCCGAGCGCATCGTACTCGGCGCGCAACACGCGCCCCACCTCGCGCACACCCACCAGGTTCTGCGTGCCGCTGTTGATGTTCACCAGCCGCTCCAGCAGTGCCAGCGCCTCGTCCTCGTGGGTGAGCGCGTGACGGGCGAGGGCGCGTTCCACCCGGCTCAGGGAGTCGGCGGCCGCCGGCGCGACGCCGCTGCGCGGCGCGGGCGGCCGGGTGAACGAGAGCGGCAGCAGCAGGGCCGCCAGCATGGCGTGGTGGCGCATCGGGGAATTCCACAGGAGAGGTCGGCCCGGGGGCCGGAAGACGGGACGGCGATGGTGCGGGTCCTGCCGCGCCCGGAAAATACCGTGGGGCGCCGATGCGCGCCTTGCGGGCCCGCTGCCCCGGCGGTCGATTCAGCGCCACACCGAACCGTCGAATGGCCGCCTCCGGGAGACTGCGCACATGCTTGACTCCACGATGATGGACTACCAGCTCACGATCCCGTCGATCCTCGAGCGGGCACGGCGCATGTATCCCGGGCAGGAGATCGTCTCCGTGATGCCGGCCGGCGTGGATCCGGAGACCAAGGCACCGATTCCGGCGGTGCACCGCACCACCTTCGGCGAGACGTATCCGCGCGTGATGCAGCTCTGCAACGCGCTCGTCGCCGCCGGCGTGGCGCCAGGCGACCGGGTGGCCACGATGGCGCTCAACACCTTCCGGCACTACGAGCTGTATTTCGGCGTGCCCTCGGTCGGCGCGGTGTGCCACATGGTGAACATCCGCCTGCCGCTGGAGCAGATCGCCTACATCCTGAACCATGCCGAGGACCGCATCCTCTTCATCGAGAATGTCTTCGCCGGCATGATCCCGCTGATCCGGCAGCATGCCCCGATGGTCGCCACGATCGTGGTGCTGGGCCCGGTGCCGGGTGGCCTGCCGCCGGGCACGATCGACTACGAGGCGTTCCTGGCCACACAGCCCGCGACGTTCACCTACCCGCACATCGACGAGCGCCAGGCGAGCGGCATGTGCTACACCAGCGGCACCACCGGTGAGCCGAAGGGCGTGCTTTACAGCCACCGCGCGATCACGCTCCACAGCCTGGCCAGCCTCAGCGCCGACCTGCTGGGCGTGAACTCGCGGCAGTGCATCATGCCGATCGTGCCGATGTTCCACGTCAACGGGTGGGGATATCCGTACACGTGCGCGATGACCGGGGCGAAGCAGGTGTTCATGAGCGTCTTCACCGACGCGAAGAGCATCGCACGCGTCGTGGCCGCGGAGAGCGTGACGGTGGTGGCGGGCGTGCCCACGATCTTCCTCGGGCTGCTGGACGAGATGGACCGCGCCAAGGCCGCCGGCACGCCGCACCACCTGCCGTCACTGACCACGCTGGTGATCGGCGGCTCCTCCACCCCGCGCGCGCTGATCGCCGGATTCGGCGACCGGCACGGCGTGCACGTGACGCCCGCGTGGGGCATGACCGAGACCACGCCGCTCGGCACGGCCAATCCCGTGCGCGCCGGGGACATGCCCGATGACGTCGAGCGGAAGTACGACCGCATGGTGTACAGCGGGAAGATGTCGCCGCTGGTGGAGCTGAAGCTGGTGGATGACGCCGGCTCGGAGCTGCCGTGGGGCACCGGTGAACCCGGGCGGCTGCTGATCCGCGGCCCGTGGATCACCGGCAGCTACTACCACAATCCCGCGGCCACGGCCGCCACGCAGGTGGACGGCTGGTTCGACACCGGCGACATCGCCACCATCGACCTCGATGGCCTGATGATGATCCAGGACCGCGCCAAGGACCTGATCAAGTCCGGGGGCGAGTGGATCAGCAGCGTGGACCTCGAGAACCAGCTGATGGGGCACCCGGCGGTGCGCGAGGCCGCGGTGATCGCCGTGCCGCACCCGACGTGGGACGAGCGGCCGCTCGGCGTGATCGTGCTGCGTGACCCGGCCGTGGTGCCGACGAAGGCGCAGCTCGACCAGCACCTGCTCGAACGCGCCGTGGCGAAGTGGCAGCTCCCCGACGCGTACGAGTTCGTGGACGAGATCCCGAAGACCACCGTGGGCAAGTTCCTGAAGCGCGCGCTGCGCGAGCGGTTCAGGGACTACGTGCTGCCGGCAGGCTGACGGCGCTCGTCAGAACGTCGGGCGGCTGCCGCTCCACTGGCCGCGCGTGAAGTCGGGAAAGCGCACCGGCATGCTGCCGCGCCGGTTGGACAGCTCGCTCAGCGGGCCCGGGGCGCTCCAGGCGGCCGCGTCGTACACGTCCATGTCCGGCGTGAGTCCCTCGCGGATCAGCTGCACGAGGCGGTACGCCATCACGTAGTCCATGCCGCCGTGGCCGCCGGCACGCGCCTTCTCGCCGACTTCGCGCCACAGGCGATGCTCGTGCTTCGCCTTGTACGGGTCGACCTGCGTCCAGCGATCCTCCTGCCCCTCACCCTCCACGTACACCCGCGCCGGGTAGTCCTCGAAGATCCCCTTCGTGCCCTGCACCGAGTTGATGCGCGAGTAGGGGCGCGGGCTGCTCACGTCGTGCTCGAGCCGGATGGTGCGCCCCTTCGCGGTCTTGATCAGCGACACGTTCAGGTCGCCGGTGACATACGTCTCCTGCCACTTCGGCGAGTCCTTCGGTTCGTGGTCGGCCCGCCACTTCGTGAGCCCCATCTCGGGCGTGCTCATCGACACCAGGTAGTCGAACCGGTCGCCACGGTTGATGTCCATGAACGCCGCCACCGGCCCGAGGCCGTGCGTGGGATACAGGTTGCTGTTGCGCAGTGTGTGGTGGGCGCGGCGCCAGAGCCCCTCATCCCTGTTCTCGAAGAGGATCTCGCGCAGGTCGTGGTTGTACGCGGCACCACCATGCTTGATCTCGCCGAACACCCCGGCGCGCACCATGTTCAGCACCAGCAGCTCGTTGTAGCCGTAGCTGCAGTTCTCGAGCATGATGCAGTGCCGGCGCGAGCGTTCCGACGCCTCGACCAGCTTCCAGCAGTCCTCGATGGTGTACGCGGCCGGCACCTCGGTGGCGGCATGCTTCCCCGCCTTCATCGCCGCCAGGCACACCGGCACGTGCCACTGCCACGGCGTGGCAGTGTAGACGAGGTCGATGTCGTCGCGCAGCACCAGCTGCTCGTACGCATGGTCACCCTCGGTGAAGCGGGCGGGCTCGTAGGTGTGGCCGGCATCGCGCACCTGCTTCGCGGCACGCTCGACCTTCTCCGGCACCGTGTCGCAGAGCGCCGTGATGCGCACGTTGTCGACCCCCAGCAGCTCGTGCAGCACCGACCGGCCGCGCAGCCCGGTGCCGACGATCGCGACGCGCACCACGTCGCGTCGCTCGAACGGCACGCCGACCATCGTCGGCGCGGCGCGCACCGGCTCGGGCAAGGCCAGCGGCAGCAGGTGGGCCGGCCCCTCCGCGGCGCGCGCCGCCGGGACGCCGAGCACGAAGCCGGCACCGGTGAGCGCGGCGCCCTTGAGCAGGTCGCGGCGCGAGAGATCGTCGGGGGTGTCGCTCATCGGGACGGGGGCGTGAAGGTGGATCAGGTCAGGGGGTCGTCGTCGGCCCACGTGGTGGCAGCGGGACCGGCGGCCGTGCGGAAGAACATCGCGCGCGCACCGGCCACGGGGAACTGCTGCCGGTAGGCGGAGGCCCACCGCGCCTCGAACGACGCCTGGCCGGCATCCACCAGCGCCCAGACGCTGCCACCGAAGCCCGCACCGAACGCGGATGCCGCCGTCGCACCGCTCGCACGTGCCATCCGCACCAGTGCGATGGTCTCCGGCACCTGGTTGCCGAGCCACTCCTCCGCCGCTTCCTGCGAGCGCGCCGTCACGGCGCCGAGCGCGGGCCAGTCCTGCGCTGCGAACGCGGCGGCGGCGGCGGGGATCAGCGTGTAGGTCTCGAGCAGGAACTGGTCGAGCCGCATCCGCAGCACGTCCGCGCTGAAGGCCTCGGTGGCATGCGTGCGCGCCACGTCCCGCAGCACCTCGATCGCCCCCGGCCCGCTCTCGGCCGCCACCGCGAGCGAGTGGTCGTCGCGACCCGTCTCGTCGTTCCAGCGCGCCAGCAGGTGCCGCACCATCAGCGAGGCCCGGTTGTACTGCGCGCGCGCGCCGGCGGACTTCTCCGCCACCACCCCCGAGGCCGCGATCACGAAGCACTTGTCCGCCGGCAGCGCGTACGACCCGAGCCGGCGCACGGGCATCCAGCCGAAGTCCACGACATGCCCAGGCTCCGCGCAGAGGATCGCGGTCTGGTCCTGGCAGCCGCCAAGCGTCCCGACGCCGGCGTCGCCGAGCAGCGGGCCGAAGGACCCGCCGTGCTCCATCGCCCCCAGGTAGCCGCCGAGCGCCACGCGATCGGGAAGGACCTGCCGCCAGGTGTCCGTGCGCGGCAGGCGGTTGATCGCCGCGATGGCGAGGAAGGTCCCGATCATCAGCGCCGACGATGAACTGGCGCCCGCCGCCGGTGGGAGGTCGCTCGCGAACGCGATGTCCACCCCGTGCACGGCCGCCGGGAAGTTGCGCGTCACGCGCCGGACGACCGTCGCGACGTAGTTGGACCAGTCACCATCCGGTGCGCCCGCCGTTTCGTCCAGCGGCATCTCGCAGTGGAGCTCCGGTGCGCGGCCACCCGGGTGCAGCGGGTCGGGCACCGGCGCGCCGAGCACGCGCAGCATGCGATCGGTGCGCGGCGCGGCCCGCACGCAGAAGCCGTTCGTGACCGCCGTCAGCAGCGATCGCCCGCCCGCGTAGTCGGTGTGCTTGCCGAACACCTCGATGCGGCCCGGCACCCAGGCACTCACGCGCCCCGCCTGCGCGGCGCCGTGCCGGTCGAGGGCGCGGTCGCACGCCGCCAGCATCTGCGCCTTGACCGCAGCCCCGTCACCGCTGAAGCCGAGTGCGCGCAATCGCGGGACGAATGCCTGCTGGTCCCGCGCCATCAGAGATCCACCGGGCGGTCCCGCAGCACGGCGGCCACGCTCTCGATGTCACCGCGCGTGGACAGGTCGAGCACACCGGCATCACTCTCCACCACCCGGAATCGCTCGCCGAGCGCGCCCATCGCGATCCGCACCGCGTCCTGCAGCTCCAGTTCACCGCGGACACTGGGCTGCACCCGGCGGCACGCCTCGTAGATCACGGGCGAGAAGGACCAGAGGTTCATGCTCACCAGCGAGTGATCGACGAGCGCCGCGTACGTGGCCTCGTCCGGCTTCTCGACGATGCCGGTCAGGAACCCGTCGGCATCGCGCTGCAGCAGGGCGAACTGCCGCACCCGCTCCGCCGGGATGTTGCTGTTGGCGATCAGCCCCTGCAGCCCGAACCCGACCACCCCCGACCCGCCCGCGTCGGCCAGTGCGCGGCACGCCACCACGGGATAGTAGTTGTCGCCGTTCATCACCAGCACCGTCTCCCCGTCCGCGAACGGCTCGGCCGCCGCAACGGCGCCGGCGGTGCCATCGGGCGTGGGCTGGATGGCGTAGTGCACGCGGATGCGCCGGAGCGTCAGCGCATCGTAGTACGTGCGGATCGCGGCGTGCTCCGGGCCGATGACGAGGCACACATCGGTGATGCCCGCGTCGGCGAGTCCCGTCATCGCATGGTCGAGGAACGGGCGCCCGATCGGGATCATCGCCTTCACACCACCGGCCGCCACCTGCGCCTGCGCCGCATCGAGTCGCGCCGCAGTGTCCTCGCGTCGCATGCGGGTGCCCAGCCCGCGGGCCAGGATCACGGCTTTGCATGTTCCCATCAGGTCGTCACGTCCCTCACCCAGCGCCCCGGCATCCGCGGGTCCGGCGTCCACGCGCCTGTGCGCGCACGACCGCGCACCGGTGTGCGCGTACACTGCGCAAAGAAACGGACGGGGTGGTTCGTCGCCACGGCTGTCGGCTCCGGCGAGGGGTGTGTGGCCGGTCGCAGCCTGCCTCCCGCGGCAATCATCCCCCGGCGAAGAAGCTCCGGCGCGAGTTGACACGCCCACCGGGAACCGCGAAGATGTGCCGTCCGCCGGGCCCTGCCGTTGCGTCCGGCCAACCTCTCGAGGCCGGGAATCGTGACCAGCATCAGCACCGCCGCCCGCCCGGAGACCGCCGCGAGCGCCAGCTCCGGCAGCGGCGTGATCGCGCCGCTGCCCCCCGGCGGTCGGGCCTGGATCGGTGTCGGTGTCTACGCGACGCTGCTCATCGTGTGGACCTGGCTCAATGGCGGCGGCAGGACGGTGTTCGACTCCGCGGTCGGCACCATGGCGTTCCTGCCGCTCAACGTCGCGGCCGCGTACTTCCTGTTCCGGGCCAGCACCAACAGCACGTACGACACCGGGGAACGCCGGGGCTTCCGCCTGCTCGCCGGCATGTACGTGCTCACCGCCGTCGGCAACTTCTGGTGGTCGGTCGAGGAGGCCCTCTTCGCGCTCGACCCCGCCTACTCGTGGGCGAACCTGTTCTACATCGCGTCCTACATCGCCGGCATGCTCGCCGTGCGCCGGTTCCCGGCGGACAGCCACGGGGTCGACCAGACGCGCAAGCGGATCCTCGACGTCGCGAGCGTGGTGATCTCGCTCAGCGTGTTGACGTGGACCTTCGTGCTGGAACCCATCCGCTGGGATGCCACTGATCCGCTCCACCTCGCGGTGCGGCTGTCGTATCCTGCCTCCTGCATCCTGCTGATGGCCTTCATGGCGCGCCTGGTGCTCCGGCAGGCCACCAACGAGCGCTACAACGACATCTCCGTCATCGCAGTCGCCGTGATGGTGCAGTGCACCCTGGACCTGATCCTGGAGCTCGACTACAGCAACCAGGTCACCCAGCTCACGTCGATTGCCGCCGCCATCTGCCCCGGCGTGTACGTGGCGGTCGTCTGGGCCAGCCAGCGGGCCGTGCACCGGACCGAGCGAGCGGTCGACCGGCGCGATGGGATCAGCCTCATCCCGGTGTCGCTCCTGCCCACGATCAGCAGCGTGTCGGTGTACATCGTGCTGATCTGGGCCGCACAGTCCGACCGCCGCGAACCGCTCGGCATCCTCGTCGTCGCGGCACTCACGCTCAACCTGCTGTTCCTGCTGCGGCAGACCATCGCCGTGCGCGAGAACGCGCTGATGGTGGCCCAGCGGGCGGACGCCGAGAGCCGCGCGCGGTACGAGGAGCGGGCACGCGAGGGGCAGAAGCTGGAGGCGGTGGGGCGCCTGGCTGGTGGGATCGCCCACGACTTCAACAACCTGCTCACCACCGTGCTCGCGAACAGCGACTTCGCCCTCACCCGGCTCCGGCCCGGTGACGTGGCCCACGACGAAGTGAGCGACATCCGCAGCGCGGCGGTGCGCGGGTCGGAGCTCATCCGCCAGCTCCTCGCGTTCAGCCGCAAGTCGGTGTCGGCACCGGTGCGCCTGCATCCCGACCTGGTGCTGCGCGAGATCGAGCGCCTGCTGCAGCGGCTCGCCGGCGACGACTGCCGGCTCCTGCTGGACCTCCCGCCGCACCTCGGCATGATCACCGCCGATCGCGGCCAGCTCGAGCAGGTGATCGCGAACCTCGTCACCAATGCCCGCGACGCGATGCCGGCGGGCGGGCCGATCCTGATCAGCGGCCGCAATGTCGCGCTGGAGGAACCCACCGCCAGTTCCCTCGTGCTCCCGCCGGGCGAGTACGTCGCCCTCTCCGTCTCCGACACTGGGGTCGGCATCGCGGCCGACGTGCGCGGACACATCTTCGAGCCGTTCTTTTCGACCAAGCCACGCGGCAAGGGGACAGGCCTGGGCCTCGCCAGCAGCTACGGCATCATCCGGCAGGGCAACGGTGGCATCGAGGTGGAGAGTGAACCCGGGAAAGGGTCGCGCTTCACGCTCTACCTGCCCCGCGTGGCGGGCGAACCCGCCAGCCACCTGCCATCGGCCGTCACCGTGCCGACCGTCACCGAGTCACAGCCGGCACGCACGGAAACGATCCTCCTCGTGGAGGACGAGACGGCGGTGCGGCAGGTGGCGCGCCGCATGCTGCTCGCCGAGGGGTACCATGTGTTCACGGCCGGCGATGCGAACGCGGCACGCGCACAGTTCGCGCTGCACGGCGACGGCATCGACCTGATGGTCACCGACATCATGATGCCCGGCGAGTCGGGCATCGAGCTCGCGGCGTACATCCGGCAGCGCTGGCCGCAGGTGGCGGTGCTCTTCATCTCCGGCTACTCCGATGCCGAGCTGCCGGACGGCTCACGTGCCGGCGTGCGCGACAACCTGGTGCAGAAGCCGTTCACGTCGGCCGAGCTGCTGAAGCGCATCGACGGGGCACTCGAGCGACGCCGCACGGCCGCCGTGCCCTGAGCCAGCGTCAGCGCGCGACCGACTCCAGCCGGCGACCGTAGCCGGTGACGATGGCCAGCAGCACCGCGCCCACCAGGGCCCACGAATAGGTGTTGTGCGACCCGATCACCAGCGGTGACTGCGGTGGCATCCCATAGCGCTCCGCCCCACCGCTGGCACTGGCCGCCAGGATCGTGGGCAGGAACCACGGCAGCAGGAACGGCCAGGTGCAGGCGGTCATGTCGAGCAGGTTCGCGCGACGGTACGCCGAAAGCGCGTGACGCGCACCGGCCATCCGTGCGAACGGCCCGACGGCGAGGATCGCGACGACGCTGTGCGTGGTGAGGATGACGGCGGCGCTCACCACGCCGGTGATCCACCACTCGGCCGCGCGTGCCGTCCCCGCCCTGCCCTCCGCCGCTCGCACCAGACGCGCGAGCGCATCGGTGGCCTGCAGCGTGCCCACCAGTGCCACCAGCAGCAGCGTGAAGACACTCACACCCACCGCGCGCTGCATCCCGTCCACCACCAGTCCCGTGGCGCCGAACGTGCCGGGCGCCACGTGCAGCAGGTCCGCCGGCGCGATCAGCCCCGCGGCCACGCCGGTGACCGCCGCGAGCGCGCAGCCGGTCAGGAGTGCCTCGATCAGGTGCCGTGACCGCAGCAGCATCGCGATCACCACCACCGGCGCCAGCAGCATCAAGAGCGACACCGGGCGGACACTCGCCACCTGCGCGGCCGCGCCGGACAGCGCCACGCTCCCGGCATCGCGGGTTCCGAGCGCCGCGGAGACGAGCAGCGCGATCGCACCGGCGGGCAGGACGTACTGCAGCCGGCTGCGCACCGTGCCGCCGATGTCGGCACCCTGCGACCCACTCGAGGCGATGGTGGTGTCGGAGACCGGCGAGATCGAGTCGCCGAACGTCGCCCCGCCGAGGATCGCGCCCATCAGCACCGCCGGAACGGCGCCCGCCGGTCCGCCCGCCGGATACAGCAGCGGGCCGGCCACCAGGATCGTCCCGAAGCTGGTCCCGGTGGCGGTCGAGACCAGGGCACACACCAGGAAGGCGGCCGCCACATAGGCGCCGCCGGTCAGGTGTGCACTGCGCGCCAGCCAT
Organism: Gemmatimonadaceae bacterium; assembly: GCA_020851035.1. Classification (NCBI taxonomy): domain Bacteria; kingdom Pseudomonadati; phylum Gemmatimonadota; class Gemmatimonadia; order Gemmatimonadales; family Gemmatimonadaceae; species Gemmatimonadaceae bacterium. The sequence goes on from JADZDM010000002.1 coordinate 252,220, forward strand.
GCCAGCGCACTCACCAGGCCAGACGCGGACAGCAGCGTGCCCAGCACGCCGGCGAAGAGCCACGCGCAAAGCATCACCATCACCACCCGCTGCGCCATGCCGTCCAGCATCGCATCGCTGTAGCGCGTCCGGTCCTTCGCCAGCAGCAGTCCCACCATGAGCGCCGCCAGCAGCACGGGCCAGAACCCCTTCTCGTCCGGCGCGCCGGACAGCGCCAGCGCGCCCACGCCAGCAAGGAACACCGCAAAGGGTGCGAGCGCCCCCGCCAGTCCACCGTGGAAGGTCAACAGTGCGGCGCGAGGCGGGTCGGTGGGCTGTGTCATGTGGACGCGGAAACTCGCGGCGCGCTATCGTTCGCGCCATGCCGCCAGCCCCCGACTCCGCCGCCGACGCACCGCGCGATGCGTTCACCCTCTTCGACCTGCGCGTCGAGGTCGTCGCCGGCGACCGGCCGATGGTCTGCGATCACCCCGCCGGCGCGTGGTTCGCGGTGATCGGCGAGATGCTGCACTTCCCCGACGGCCAGGGCTTTCCGCTCTACCCGCTGGCCGCGCTGCTGCCCCTGCTGCCGGCAAAGCAGCGGCCCACCCACCCGCACGACTGGATGACGACCGACGCCGAGATCGCCTGTCCGGATCCCCACTGCGGCGGGCGGTTCCGCATCTCACGCACCGGGACCACCACCTTCCGCCACGGCGAGGTGACGAGGGTGCCGCTGCCGACGGAGCAGGACGGCACCGCGTGAGCGCGCCGGTCGGAGTGCGCCTCGCACCGGACTACGCCATCCCGCGCCTGGTCAAGGGTGGCTGGCAGCTGGCCGGTGGGCACGGCACCATCGACGCGACCGCTGCCCTCGCCGACATGACGGCGTTCGCGGACGCCGGCATCACCGCCTTCGACTGCGCCGACATCTACACCGGCGTCGAGGAGCTGATCGGCCGGTTCCTCCGTCACTGGCGCAACATCCGCGGCAGCGACGCCCCACCGATTCGCGTGCACACGAAGTGCGTGCCGGACCTCGACCTGCTGCCGCGGCTCACCCGCGCCGACATCGCGCGCATCGTCGACCGGTCGCTCCAGCGGCTCGGGCAGGACCGGCTGGACCTGGTCCAGTTCCACTGGTGGGACTACGACGCACCCGGCGTGGTGGACGCGGCGCTCCACCTCCGCGACCTGCAGCGCTCGGGCAAGATCCATCACCTCGGCGCCACCAACTTCGACACGCCACACCTCACGGCGCTGCTCGACGCGGGGGTGCCGATCGTGTCGCACCAGGTGCAGGTGTCACTGCTCGACGGGCGTGCGCTGCGCGCGATGGGCGCGCTGGCACGCGAGCGGGGGGTGGGGTTGCTGGCCTACGGAGCGCTGGCTGGCGGATTCCTGCACGAGCGATGGCTGGGTGCCGCCGATCCACCGGCGCCGCTGGAGAACCGCTCGCTGGTGAAGTACCGCCTGATCATCGAGGAGTCAGGCGGGTGGGACCGGTTCCAGTCGCTGCTGCGCACGCTCCACGCCATCGCTCGGGCGCACGACACGACCATCGGCGCGGTCGCGCTGCAGCAGGTGCTGCGACAGGCGCCGGTTGCGGCTGCCATCGTGGGGGCACGTTCGACGGCGCACCTCGGCCCCACCCTGCGGGCACTCACCCTCGAGCTCTCCGCGGAGGAGCAGGCGCAGGTGGACGCGCTGGTGGCCGCCGCACCCGGCCCCGCCGGCGACGTCTACACGCTGGAGCGCGAGAAGGGCGGCCGGCACGCCGCCATCATGCGCTACAACCTCAACACCACCTGACGCCGGTCACGGCACCAGCGCGCGGGTGGTGGATGGAATGAGGTAGAACGCCTCCTGCCGCGGACGGAAGAAGCGGAACCCCTCCGGGGTGAGGTAGGCGTCGTCCTCCATCATCACGAACACCTTCTTCCCGCCCCACTCGGGCACCGCCGTGGCGGTGTTGAGCTCGATGGAGATGTAGGAGCCGAGGCGCAGGCGGCTGTTCAGGGCGGTGGTGTCGCTGCGGTTCGCGGCGCGGAAATCGATCCCCGCCCCGAGCCCATGCCCCTGCGTGCCGATGGGATGCGAGTAGACCATCGCCTCGATGCCCCGTTCCTTCATCTCGGCCATCGTGCCACGGAACACGGCGCCGCCCGTGAGTCCCGGGCGCGCCTGGCGCAGCATCAGGGCGTCCTGCAGGGTGTTGGTGTTCGCCAGCGCGCGCTGCAGGCCGGCCGGCGCGTCGGACTCGCCGGGCTTCAGCACGTAGGCCATCTTCTGCCAGTCGGTGTCGAAGCCCATGTAGCTGATGCCGAAGTCGATGTGCACCAGGTCACCCGGTTCGATGACGGTGCCTTCGGGGGCCACGGCCAGGAATCCGCGCGACGTCGCGATGTCACCGCCCGCGCGCTGCACGCGCAGGTCGGGCTGGAACCAGGTGCGCACCCCCGCCGTCCAGAGGGCGTCGTAGAGGTGCCGGCGCACGTCGCCGACGGTCGTCACGCCCGGCACGATCACCGCCGGGGACAAAGCGTGGCGCACGATCGCCTCGGTCACGGCCACCGCCGTCCGGTAGTGCTCCATCTCGTCGGGCAGCCGCGTGTCCAGGTACTCCTCGATCAGGTCCGAGGCGCTGGTGAACCGGGCCGCGCCCTCCGGCCCGACGGCGTCGGCGATGAACTGGTACGCATCCCAGCCCAGCGATCGCGTCTGGCCGCGGCGGCCCATGATGCCGAGCCCGATCGTCTTCGGCTTCCACGTCTCGTGCAGCGCCCGCAGGGTGGGTCCGGCGGGTCGCGGCTCCGCGGTCGGCGCGTCGAAGAAGCGCGCCAGGTTCTCCTCGGTGTAGCCGGTGATGGCGTACTTCTTCAGCCCCTGGTCGCCGCCATCGATGAACACGAAGATGTCGCGGTTGCCCGTGTAGGGACGCGGCGGTGCGACGTACTGCGCGAGAGGGTCGTCGTGGAACTCCTCGTTCACGACGATCCACATGCCGATGCCGTGCCGGCGCATCATCGGCAGGAGCAGCGCATGCCGCTGCACCAGCCACCGCTCACGCACCGCGATCTGCTGCGACCATGGCAGGAGCGTGGGCATCGCAGCGGCGACGGCCGGGCGCATCGCGACGGGCGCCGGTGCCGGCGCGCTGCCCCCCCCACTCGTCGCGTGGCAGCCGGCGGCGGTCACCAGCAGCGGCGTGAGCAGGGTCAGCAGCGGCGCCAGGCGGCGGGGAGACGGGCAGGTCATGGCGGGGCGTCCGGTTGGGGTGACGGTCGCCCCAAGCTATCCGCAGCACGGGCAGCCGGCGCGCACGTGCCCCGGAACGGCTCCGGCCGGCCGGCCACTCCGACAGCCCCTCCGCCGCCGTGGCACGTGGGCCCTGCCACGCCGGCCGGCACGGGCTGGAATGCGGGTTGCCCTCCTGCATCTCGTGCGGCCCGCACAGCGCCGCGCCACACCACGAGGTGTGACCCACACACTCACATCTGCTTTCGGGAGGCCTCCCCATGTTCGCTGGAAACCTGAACACCGTGCTGGATCGCCTGATGACTGCGAGCCAGGTGCTGGATGACGTCGCCGCGCGCGCGCCGATCACGCCGGCCGATGGCCGCACGCGCACGCAGCTCTGGATGCCGCCGGTGGACATCTACGAGACCGACGGCGCCTTCATCCTCGAGACCGACCTGCCCGGCGTGCTGCAGGAGCAGGTGGACATCCAGTTCGACCGCAACACCCTCACCATCAGCGGCACCCGCGCGGCCACGCTGCCCAGCCGCGAGAAGAACTCGGAGCTGCGCGTCTTCAGCGCCGAACGCCTGAGCGGCAACTTCGCCCGGTCGGTGCGCCTCCCCGAGCACGTCGACGTGGAGCGGATCGAAGCCACCTTCGATCAGGGCGTGCTGAAGGTGACGATCCCGAAGTCCACGGCGGCCATGCCGCGCAAGATCGCGGTCACGGCCCCGGTGGCGCAGCGCGAGGTGCACGGCTGATCGCGCACGCCCGCACGGCCCGGGCTCCACGCGGAGTCCGGGCCGTGTCGTGTGTGCTCCGCCCCGCCGCCTACCAGTCGGTCGGCGCGTAGTCCTTGAGGAACTGGCCCCACACGTGCCGGCCGGTGTTCACGCCGTCGATGATCGGGTCGACGATGCGCGCCGCGCCATCCACGATGTCCAGCGGGGGATGGAAGCGGTGCTCGGCGGTCTTCCGGGCCGCGATCTCCGCCGGATCCTCGTCGGTCACCCAGCCGGTGTCCACGCTGTTCATGTGGATGCCGTCCTTCTCGTAGTCGGCGGCCGAGGTGCGCGTCATCATGTTGAGCGCCGCCTTGGCCATGTTGGTGTGCGGATGGCGCGTGGTCTTGAAGCGCCGGTAGAACTGCCCCTCCACCGCCGAGACGTTCACCACGTGCTTCTCGCGGCCGGGGGTGCGCAGCATCAGCGGCTTGAGGCGCGCGTTGAGCAGGAACGGCGCGACGGCGTTCACGAGCTGCACCTCGAGCAGCTCCACCGACGGCACCTCGTCCATCTGCAGGCGCCAGGAGTTCCGGTCGCGCAGGTCCACCTGCTGCAGGTCCTGGTCCAGCCGGCCGACCGGGAAGAGCGCCTGCTGCGCCGCATGTTCCTCGTCCAGCAGCTTCACCTGCGACAGCTGCGCGGCGTGCGTGAGGCCCACCGCGTCGCGCAGCCCCGGCTCGATGGCCGGCACGCCCGACGGGCCCTCGGGCAGCATGTGGTATCCGCGCACACCTTCGTACGCACCGAGCAGGCGGCGCACCGGCTCTGGCATCGCCTGCAGCGCCGCCGTCTCGACATCCATCATGTGCTGGTAGAAGTCGGGGGGCCGGCGCACGGTCTGGCAGGCGTTGTTCACGATGAAGTCGAGCCGGTCGCGCGTGGCGCAGAGGTGCGCGCAGAACGCCTCCACACTCGGCGTGTGACGGAGGTCCAGCCCGAAGATCTCGAGCCGGTGGCCCCACTCCCCGAAGTCCGGCTCGGCGGCGTAGCGGGAGGCCGAGTCCCGCGGGAACCGGGTGGTGACGATGAGGTGCGCGCCGGCGCGCAGCAGCTTGATGCCGGCCTGGTAGCCGATCTTGACGCGGCCGCCGGTGAGCAGCGCCACCCGGCCGCGCAGGTCGGCCGTCTCGGTGCGCTTGGCGAAGTTGAACGCGGCGCAGGCGGGGCAGAGCTGGTCGTAGAAGTGATGGAGCTCGGTGTAGTCGCGCTTGCAGACGTAGCAGTTGAGCGTCTCGTGCGCGTGGAGCAGGTCGGGCTCCTCCTCCACCGTCTCCTGCACGAAGCCGGCGGGGGCGAAGAGGCGCGGGGTGACGAACACCTCGTCGCGCCGCCCCTTTCGGATCCCGGTGTCCTGGAGCACCGACTCCGACCGCTGGGTGCGCTCGGCCTTCCGCTGGGAGCGCGTTGCCTTCACCAGCCGGCGCCGGGCGAGGGCGTCGGGCCGGGAGACCTCGCCGGCGGCATGCAACAGCCGGGTCCGGTCCGCGGATGGCAGCTGCGCCAGCACCGACCGGTCGGCGGCGATCGCCTCGAGAAGGTCGGCCACCTCGCGGGCGCGGGCAGCGAAGTCGGGAGGAACGGCGGCGCCGGTCGGGGTCGGGACATCAGGCATCCCCGCAAGCTAACCGTCCCGGTTCAGCGCCCTCAGCCGGTCGGCCTTTCCGGATCACCGGCAACGCCGTAGCATCGACTCGGGCCTCCCCGCGCCGGGGAGATCCGGGCGGACCACACCCATGGCCCGCCCCGAGAGGTGCCTCCACTCCCCGCCGAGCCCGCTGATGACCACCCGTCGTGGCTTCCTCACCGCCGCCGCAGCCCTCGCGGCCGCTCCCGCGTTCAGTTCCCGTGCCTTTGCGCAGCTGACCCGCGCCCGGGACCTGGCCGGCTCCCGCACCGCCGTGGACCTGGCCGACGACGAGGCGTTCTGGTTCGAGATCCAGCGCGCCTTCGAGGTGGACCGCACCTGGGTGAACCTCAACAACGGTGGGGTGAGCCCCGCGCCGTCGATGGTCATCGAGCAGATGATCCGCGACATCCGCTACAGCAACGAGATCCCCGTGGACCACATGTGGCGGCACCTCCAGCCCCGCATGGAGAGCGTGCGCCGCGAGCTCGCCACCGAGTTCGGCTGCGACCCCGAGGAGATGGCCATCACGCGCAACGCCTCCGAGGCGCTCGAGACGATGATCTTCGGCCTCGACCTGAAGCGCGGCGACGAGGTGATCATCAGCACGCAGAACTACGGCCGCATGATCAACGCCTGGGAGCAGCGGGTGCGGCGCGAGGGGATCGTGCTCAAGCGGGTGCAGTTCGCCGTGCCGGTGGCGCGTGACGAGGACGTGGTGGCCGCCTTCGCCGCCGCCATCACCCCGCGCACGAAGGTGATCGAGGTCACGCACATCACGAACCTGACCGGCCAGATCCTGCCGGTGCGGAAGATCGTGGACATGGCGCGGCCGAAGGGGATCGAAGTGTTCGTGGACGGGGCGCACGCCTTCGCCCACTTCCCGTTCACGCGCGAGGAGCTGGGGGTGGACTACTACGGCACCAGCCTCCACAAGTGGCTGTACGCGCCCATCGGCACCGGCTTCCTGCACGTGCGCAAGGATCGCCAGCGTGCGCTCTGGCCGCTGATGGCCGGCAACCCGGGCCAGGACAACGACATCCGCAAGTACGAGGAGATCGGCACCCACCCGCAGGCGAACTTCAACGCGATCGCGGCGGCGATCGTCTTCCACCGCGGCATCGGCGCCGATCGCAAGATTGCCCGCATGCGCTGGCTGCGTGACCGCTGGGCGAAGCGGCTGCTGGCGGAGGGGAACGGGCGGGTGAAGGTGCTCACCCCGCTCGACTCCCCGAACGGCGGCGGCATCGGCTTCTTCAACGTGGACGGGCTGGACCCGGTGAAGCTGGGCGGGTGGCTCTACAGCCGGCACAACATCGTCACCACGCCGATCGTGCACGAGAAGGAGTTCATGGGCATCCGCGTCACGCCGAACGTCTACACCACGCCGAGCGAGGTGGATGTCTTCGCCGAGAAGGTGCTGGTGGCGATGAAGCAGGGCATCGCGTAGCAGGCCTCGCGCTGCGGCGTTCGCTCAGCGGCGCCGCAGCGCCCGCAGGGTGCTGGAGAAGTCGTCGGTCCACACCGGCGCATCCGCCGGGATGTCGAGGTGCTTCCACGCCGTGTCGCGTGCCAGCCCGCCCAGCGCGGTGGCGGGACTGCCGAGCACGATCCACTGCGACGCCGACTTGCCCCAGGCCAGGTCCAGTGCGCTCAGGCGCACGTCCTCGCGCCACAGGCTCGCCATCCGCGCATCGCGCGCCAGCGCCTCCGCCACCGGCCCGAGCTCGAAGAAGAGGTTCGACAGGTGCATGGCCACCACCCCGCCCGGCGCGAGCTTCCGGCGGTAGAGCGCCAGCGCCTCGCGCGTCATCAGGTGCACCGGGATCGCGTCCGCACTGTAGGCATCGAGGATGATCAGGTCGTACCCCGCGTCCGGCGCCTCGCGCAGCGACAGGCGCGCATCACCGAGCACCACGCGCGCCTCGGGCGCGCAGTCGTGCAGGAACGTGAACAGGCTCGTGTCACGCGCGATCCGGAGGATGGTTGCGTCCAGCTCGTAGAACGTCCACTCCTCGCCGGGGCGACGGAAGCAGGCCAGTGACCCCGCGCCCAGCCCCACCGAGGCCACGCGGTGCAGCCGGCCGGCGGCCTGCCGGTCGCGGATGAGCTGCCCGATGGGGCCGCGCTCCGTGTAGTACGACAGCGGCTCCCGGCGGCGCGACGGCACGCGACTCTGCAACCCGTGGGCGATGCTGCCGTTCACGAGCTGGTGGTACTTCGCGTCACCGGTGCTCATCACCCGGCTGATCCCGAAGAAGCTGCGCTCGGCGACCAGCAGGTGGCGGTCACGGTCGAAGATGACGCTGGCCGAGGTGAGGCCGAGCATCGCGATCGCCAGCCGCGCCGGCCGCTCCGTGAACAGGTAGCAGAGCAGTGTCGGGATGAGGAGCACCAGCAGCCGGGTGATCGCCGGCCGGCCGAGGTCCATCCACTTCACGAGCGGATCGAGCGCGATCACCAGCACCACCAGCAGCGCCGGCAGCGCCACGTCGTTCACCACCGCACGCGTCGGGTGCGCCAGGGCGGACCGCGTCCGCGCGAGGATGCCCTCCTCCGGTGCGTCGTCACCGCCCGCCAGCAGGAACGCCGCCAGTGCCAGCACCAGCGGGTACTCCGTCAGCGACGAGAACAGCAGCGGCGCCACCAGCGCGTTGAGCACGCCCCCAAGCGCACCGCCCACCGACAGCCAGAGGTAGAACTCCGTCAGCGACTCCACGGCCGGCAGTTCATCCGCCAGCGTGGCGTGGCAGGCCATCGCCACCACCGCGAACGCCACCAGGTGGAGCGCGATCAGCAGCCGGATCGGCTCGGTCATGTCGGCCAGCACGGTGGCCAGGAGCGGCAACACCAGCAGCGGCACCCAGCCCCGCACGGTGGCCGCCGGCAGCAGCGACTGCCGCGAGAACGCGAGGATGAAGGTGAGGAGGTAGAGCGCCAGCGGCACCACCCAGAGCAACGGCAGCGGGGCGATGTTGGTGGACATGTAGGTGGTGACGCTGAGCATCAGGCTCGATGGCACGAAGGCCAGCAACACCCAGCGGGAGCGCAGCACGCTCGTGATTCGCGTGGCGGAACCGCCGCCCTCCCCTGCCGACACGGCACCCGCCAGCACGTCGCCACGCACCACGGCGCGCCCGCGCAGCAGCGTCAGCGCGCACGCGCCCGCCAGCACGGCGAAGGTGGCATACCCCCACGACCAGAGCCCGCTCTGCTGGCGGAGCCCCAGCCGCGGCTCGAGCAGCAGCGGGTACGCCAGCAGCGCGAGCATGCTGCCGGCATTGCTGGCCGCATAGAGCTGGTACGGATGCGCGGCGGCCGGGTGGTCGGTCCGCGCGAACCACGCCTGCAGCAACGGGCTGGTGATGGACACGACGAAGAACGGCGCGCCGACCCCGGCGAACAGCATCGCGAGCAGCCAGGGCACCGGGCTGGCGCCGGACGGCGGCACCAGCGACACCCGCGCACCGATCGGCAGCGCCACCAGCGGCACGGCCAGCAGCGCGAGGTGCAGCAGCACCTGCTGCCGCGCCGACAGCCACCGGCGCACCCCGTAGGCGTAGAGGTAGCCGGCCAGCAGCAGCACCTGGTAGAACACCATCGCGGTGTTCCAGACGGCCGGCGCGCCGCCGAAGAGCGGCAGCACCATCTTCGCGAACATCGGCTGGACGAGGAACAGCAGCGCACCGGCGACGAACAGCGTGATCGCGTACAGGACGAGCACCTGGGCGCCTCCGCCGGCCTAGTGCCGCACCGGCGGGAACGCCGCGGCGTCCGCCGGGAGGGATCGCGACCACGACATCAGGGGAGGTTCTCCCCCAGCAGGCGCATCACGTTGCCGCCCATCACCGCGCGCACCTGCGGCAGTGTGAACTGCGCGTCCAGCAGCGCCTGCGTGATCTCGGCGAGGCGGTCGGTGCCGAAGGGCATCGCCGTGGCGCCGTCGAAGTCGGAGCCGAGTGCGACGTGGTCGATGCCGGCGATATCCACGGCGTGCACGATGGCCGTCGCGATCGAGCGCGCGCCGAGGGTGCACACCGCAGCGTCCCAGTACCCGATGCCGACCACGCCACCATTGGCGGCGATGGCGCGGAGCTGGGCATCGGTGAGGTTGCGGGGGCCGGGACAGGTGGCCGCGACGCCGGTGTGTGACACCACCACCGGGCGTGTCGCGATCGCCAGCACCTCGTCCACCACCTGCGGCGCGGCGTGTGCCAGGTCCACCGTGATGTGCAACGCCTCCATGCGCGCGATGACGGCGCGCCCGAGCGGCGTGAGCCCGCCGTGACTGACGCCGTGCGCGGAGGCCGCGACCTCGTTGTCGAAGAAGTGCACCAGGCCCATCATGCGGAAGCCGTGCGCGAACAGCGTGTCCACGCTCTCGAGCTGCCCATCCAGCGCATGCAGCCCCTCGATCGCGAGCAGGGTGGCGTGCACGTCCGGCTTCACGGCGCGCCGCAGGGTGAACGCGGCCAGCGAGGCCTGGTCGGTGAGCAGCACCAGCGCGCCGCTGGACCGGCCGATCGCGGCGTGCAGCCGGTCGGCCTGGTGGATGGCGCGCGCGCGCAGGCTGGTCACCGCCGCCAGCGGCCAGCGCTGCACGAGTCCGAGCAGCCGCACGTTGTCGGTCTCGGCGGTGTTGCGGTCGTAGTTCATGTTGCGCGGCGTCTTGGTGACCACCGAGAACACCTGCAGCGCCACGTTCCCCTCGCGCATGCGCGGCAGGTCCACGTGGCCGCGGTCGGTGCGCGCCAGCAGGTCGCGGCCCCAGAGCAGTTCGTCGGCATGCAGGTCGGCCACCGTCAGCGTGCCGTGCAGCCGGCGTGCGCTGTCGCTGATCACCACGTGCTCCGCCTCCACCACCCGGTTCATCTTCCGGTCCACCATGCCCGGGCCCACGATCCAGGTGCCGAGCAGCGCAGCGATCAGCACGATCAGGACACGTGTGGCAATCCGGCGCAGCATGGACGGAGCTCGGGGTCTGGGGAGCCGGAAAGGAACGGATGCGAAAGTCGCGGCGCAAGCGATGGTGCTTGCCGTCGCCGGGTCCGCCCCCGATGTTCGGCGATCATGAAGCCCGGCACCTCCGTCCTGCTGGTGGCCCTGGTGGTGGCACTGGGTGTCGCGGCGCTCACCCTGCGCCCGGTCACCCGCGCCGCCAACCGGATGGCCGCGCGCTCACGGCTGAAATACCGCGGGCGCCTGGACCGCTTCAAGCTGCGCAGCCGCGCGCATGTGCGCGGCCTGCTGCTGGCCGATCCCGTGATCGCGGCGGCGGTGGACGAGCACGTCGCCGCCACCGGCAAGGCGGCCGCCAGCGCGTGGCGGATGGTGGACGGCTACGTGCGCGAGATCGTGCCGTTCTTCAGCATCATCGCCTATTACGAAGTGGGATTCCGGCTCTCGCGCATACTGCTCGGCATGTTCTACAAGGTCACCGTCGAGTACGAGGACCGACCCGCCATCCGGCACCTGCGGAAGGATGCACTGGTGGTGTACCTGATGAACCACCGGTCCAACGCCGACTACGTGCTGGTGGGCTTCGCGCTCTCCGGCCAGGTGGCCATCTCGTACGCGGTGGGCGAATGGGCGCGTGCCTTCCCGCTGGAGCAGATCTTCAAGGCGTTCGGCGGCTACTTCGTGCGGCGCCGGCACCGTGAGCGGCTTTACCACACGGTGCTCGAGCGCTACGTCCAGCTCATCACGCGCGAGGGCGTCACGCAGGGGATCTTCCTCGAGGGCGGCCTCACGCGCGACGGCCGCCTGCGCCCACCCAAGATCGGCCTCCTCGACTACGTGCTCGGCATCGGGCACGATCCCGCCTACCACGACCGCATCCACGTGATCCCCGTCGCGATCAACTACGACCGCGTGCTCGAGGACCGGTCCCTGCTGCGCGAACTCGACGCCGGAAGCGGTGGCAGGCCCGCGAGCCGCTGGGCGCAGCTGCGCGAGGTCGGCAGCTACGTCGTCTGGAATGCCGGCCGCGTGCTCACCCGCCGCTGGAAGCGGTACGGACGGGCCGCCGTCACCATCGGCACCCCCGTGCCGCTCGCCCCCTGGTACGCCAACCAGCCGGACCTCTTCACCATCCCGCGCGCCGATCGCCTCGCCCGCGTGGCCGAGCTCACCGACCGCATCATGACGCGCATCGGTGCCCTGATCCCGGTGACGCCGGTGCCGCTGGCCTGCGCCGCGATCCAGAGCCTCGGCGGCGAACTGATCGCGCGGGATCGCCTGCTGGCCCGGATCGCGGACCTGCGCGACGAGCTGGTGGAACTCAACGCGCGGGTCGTGCGTGCCGACCGCGATGCCGCCGAGACCCTCGACCTCGCGATGCGCATGCTCGTGATGCGGCACGTGGTGCTGCCCCAGGGCGACAGCATCCTGGTGCTGCCGCGAGGCCGCGAACTGGTGAGCTACTACGCCAACAGCATCGCGCACCTGCTCGGCCCCTGGGAGGCGGCAGTGCGGCAACGCGACGCCCTCCCGATGGACCTGCTCACCGTCTGAGGCGCCGGGGATCGCCGCCGGGACCACCGGCGCGTTACTGTTGTGGCCAGCACGAGCCCGCCAGCACCCCGCCCCACGTCTCCTCCCAGCCTGACATCATGACCTACGCCGCCATCACCGGATGGGGGAAGTGCATGCCACCCGCGGTCCTCACCAACGGCGACCTGTCGACGTTCCTCGACACGTCGGACGAGTGGATCGCGTCCCGCACCGGCATGCGCGAGCGGCGGATCTCGCACGTCAGCGCGACCGAGATGAGCGTGGTGGCGGTGCAGCACGCGCTGGCCTGCGCCGGCATCACGGCCGCCGATGTCGACATGATCATCTACGGCAGCTGCAGCCACGACGAGTCCGTGCCCAACACCGCCTCCGCCGTGCAGCTCGGCATCGGCGCACCCCGGGCCGCGGCCGTGGACATCAACACCGCCTGCACCAGCTTCTGCTACGGCCTCGCGATGGCCACCGGCATGATCCGCAGCGGCATGATGAAGACCGTCGTGGTCATCGGCGTGGAACTCATCACCCGCTTCATGGACTGGGACAACCGTGGCGTGGCCGTGCTCTTCGGCGACGGGTGCGCCGCCGTGGTGCTGCAGGCCAGCGACCACGAGGAAGGGGTGATCGGCAGCGTGCTGGGCTGCGACGCCGAGGCGCGTGAGACGCTGCGGGTCCGCGGGCTCGGCTGCAGCTACTCCAACCAGGACGTGCAGCTCGGCGACACGATCTGGGACTTCGACGGCCAGGCGATCTTCAAGCGGGCCGTGAATGCGATGGCCGATGCGTCGGCACAGGTGCTGCGCGAGTGCGGGTTGACGCCCGATGACGTGGACCTCGTGGTGCCGCACCAGGCGAACCTGCGGATCATCGAGTCGGTGGCGAAGTACAGCGGCGTGCCGATGGAACGGGTGATGGTGAACGTGCAGAAGTACGGCAACATGAGCGCGGCCACGGTGCCGGTGGCGCTGGTGGAGGCGCTGGAGGAGGGGCGGATCCGGCCCGGAGCGAACCTGCTCATGCCCGCCTTCGGCGGCGGGCTGACCTACTGCTCGCTGCTGGTGCGCTGGGGCACACGGGTGACACCGATCGGTGTGTCGAACGCGGCCCTGCCCCCCTGCCCGCACACGGGGCTCGAGCTGGTGAACGCCATTCGCGCGCGCCACGACTCACACGGCAAGTCGCTGGCGGGACTTCTCGCACCGGTCTTCCTCGACACGGCGCCGACGGCCTGATTGCGCCACCGCCGCGTCAGCGCGGCAGCGACTCCACCACGATCCGGCCGCGAAAGGAGCGCACCGTCACCGGCGGCATCACCCGCCCGGGTGCGCCGATCCGGCGCTGCAGCGCGGCGGTTGACGCCGTGCGCACGGCCAGCGCAGCCAGGTCCAGCGCGGGCCGGCCGATCCGCCCGCCGATGCCGTCGGCGCCACCACGCAGGTCCAGCGCGGCCGCCTGGTCGGCCGGCAACTCGATGCGGACGGCACCACCGAAGGTCTCCACATCGAGGGCCCCGTCCGGTGCGAGTCGCCCGTCGATGGTGACGCGCCCCTCCACCGTCTCCACGCGCACACGCCCCAGCGGCTGTCCCGAAACAGACACCGGACCGCTGAACGACTCGAGTTGCGCCTCGCCGATGCGTCCCGCGATCTCGAGGCTCCCTCGCGTGGTGCGCGCGCGTACGTGCGCGATCCGGCCGGACACGTGCACGGCGCCGCTGATCGACTCCGCCGTCACCGCCTCGGCATCGCCCGAGACGTCCACCTCACCGGCCGCCGCCCCTACGTCGATCGTTCCCGACACGCCGCGCACCTCCACATCGGCCGCGCCGCTCCGCACCACCAGCCGCGCCGCGAACGGCACGCGCACCAGCAGGCGCGTCCGGCCGCCGCTGGCCCGGCCCTCCGCACCCAGCTTCAGCCCCGCGGCACTCCCGCCGCCGAAGAGTGTCTCCCCCGTCGCCAGTACGCCGCTGAGCGAAACCGAATCGCGATCCCATCCTTCCACCTCCAGCGTGCCGGTCGGGGCATGCACCTTGATCGCCGCCGAGGGCAGCGCGCGCCAGCCACGCTGCACGGGGGCGCCCTGCGCCGTCAGCGCTCCCGCGACGCCGGCACTCCACACCGCGAGCGACCAGACCCACCGCCGCAGGCGGGGCATCAGATGTCGTCGAGCAGTGACTGGGCCCGCTGCAGCAACGCGAGCTGCTGCGCGCGCAGCGCCGCCAGGGCCACCTTCGCGGCATCGTTCGCCGGATCGCGCACCAGCGAGGCACGCGCCACCGCAATCGCCTGCTCGGAGGTGGCGAGCGCGGAGTCCACTGCCGCCCGCGCTTCCACCGGCCACCGGGCGGCCCGCACCGGGTCCGCCGATGCTGCGCGCCAGTTGCGGGCCTCGTCCAGCGCCGCACGCACCCGCGGATCGCTGCGCTCGTCGGGAAGCAGCGCGGCCACCGGCATGGCAGCGTGTCCGGCGGTGCCTCGCACCCGCTGCGTGGTCACCAGCACCAGCAGCAGCGCGGCCACGCCGGTCACGGCGGTGACCAGCGCCCGACGGCGCCACGATGCTGCAGCCCCGCGTGCCGCCGCGGCCGGGCCCTCCGCGACCTGCATGGCCGCGTGCAGCGAGTCCCACGCCGACGCGGGCGGCGTGCGCTCCGCCGGCAGCGCGTCCAGCGCCGCGCGCAGCACCGGCGGCGGCGCGTCCGCACCGGAATCCCGGGTGGCGTCGGTCATCGTTCGAGCTCGCGACCCAGCAGGAAGCGCGCGCGTGACACCTGCGCGCGGATGGTCCCCGGCGCGGTGTCGGTCACCAGTGCGATCTCGTCGTACGAGTAGCCTTCGACGTCACGCAGCACGAAGGCGGTGCGCATGCGCGGCGGCAGGGCGGTGATGGCGCGCTCGATGTCGATGGCACCGGCGGGATCGCGCAGCGGCGCGGCAATGCCGGCCAGCTTCTCCATCTCGGCCTCCACCGTCTCGTGTGCCTCGCGACGGCGACGCGCCCGCAGCGCGCCGAGGTGGGCATTCACGGCGATGCGGTGCAGCCAGGTGCCAAGGGCACTCTCGGCGCGCCAGTGCGGCAGCCCGCGCCATGCCTGCAGGAAGGTCTCCTGCAGCAGGTCGGATGCCAGCGCCTCGTCACCCGCCAGGCGGATCAGCAGCGCGAAGATGCGCGGCGCGTGGCTACGGTACAGGGCGCCGAACGCCGCATCGTCTCCCTGCTGCGCCGCAGCGACGAGTGCGCGTTCTGCACCGTCGTCGCCCCGCTCGGGTGGCGGCACGTCGGGCGTTTCCGGGCTGAGCGTTGCCGGGCGGCGGGACACGATGCGGCGTTCTCCGGAGGGAAGCAGGGAAGGTGAAGGTACGCCCGGATGACCCGGCTGGCGGAGGCCCGCGCCGCCGGGCCTGGGCCGGCCAGCGCCTACCCTGCTTGGATGCCGACCGGCGACGCGGTGCGTAGCCTACGCATCGCGCGGGCCGGCGGCATCGAATCGAGCGTCCCCAACCCCGCCACGATGCCCACGCGCCTCACGTGCCTGCTTCCCGCCATCGCCGCACTGGTGGCGGCCGAACCCCTCACCGGACAGCCGGCGCCGCAGACACCGCGACTGATCCCGATCGAGACCCTGTTCAGCGCACCCGAGGCTGCCGACGCGGCCCTCTCGCCGGACGGGAGCGCCGTGGCATATCTCGCGCCGTGGCGCGGCCGCCTCAACATCCACCTGCGGTTCCTCGACGGACCGGCGCGGGTGCGGCGGATCACCGCCGACACCGTGCGCTCCATCGCGGCCTACTGGTGGTCCGCCGACGGCACACGCCTGCTCTACCTCCAGGATGGCGGCGGCGACGAGCGCTATCACCTCTTCGTCGCGAACCCGCGCACGACAGCCGCCGCACGCGACCTCACCCCGTTTCCCGGGGTCGAGGTCGAGGTGGTGGCACTGCCGGCGGCGCGACCCGGCACCGCCGTCATCACGCTGAATCGCCGCACGCCCACGCTGGCCGACGCGTACCGGGTCGACCTGACCACCGGGGCCTTGCTCGCCGTGGCGGAGAACCCCGGCACGTTCCTCGGCTATGCCGCCGATGACTCGGGCCGCGTGCTCGTCGCATACTCGGTGGATTCGGGCGGGCGGTACGCATTGCATGCGCGGGCCAGCGAGCGCGATGCGTGGCGCACCGTGCGCTCGTACCCGGTGGAGGACCGGATCGTGCCGCTGCGCGTGGCGCCCGATGGGCGCTCGGTGGTGATGCTGAGCACCGCGGGCAGTGACCTCGCGCGGGTCGTCCGCGCCGACCTGCAGGCGGGCGCGGAGGCGATGCTCGACGAAGACCCGCTGCGCACCGCGGACGCCGAACCGCCGCTGCTGACGCATGCGGGTGACGCGGTGCTGGTGGCTGCGTACGACAGTGACACCCTGCGCCTCTATGGTCGCACCGAGGCAGCGCGCACGATGCTGCAACTGGCCACCGCGCAGATCCGGGGTGGTGGTCTGTCGGTGGCGGGGGCCAGCGCGGACCAGCGCCGCTGGTTGCTGGTGCAGTCGGCGCCCGACGTGCCCACGCGCACCTGGCTGCTGGACGGACGCACGCGGCGGGTGACGCTGCTGCACCGGTACCGGCCATCACTCGACCGGTTCGCACTCGCCCGCATGCGCCCGGTGGCCTTCCCCGCGCGCGATGGCCTGCCACTGCGCGGCTACGTCACCGAACCCGCCGGACGCGGCGCGCGACGTGTGCCGCTGGTGCTGCTCGTCCACGGCGGACCGTGGGCCCGCGACCGGCACGACTTCCAGGGCGAGGTGCAGCTGCTCGCCAACCGCGGGTACGCCGTGCTGCAGGTCAACTACCGGGGGTCGACGGGATTCGGCAAGCGATTCGCCCGTGCCGCACGACGCGAGTTCGCGGGACGGATGCACGAGGACCTGCTGGATGGCGTGCGCTGGGCGGTGGACGCCGGCATCGCCGACAGCACGCGAGTCGCGATCATGGGCGGCTCGTACGGCGGCTATGCGGCACTGGTGGGGCTGACGTTCACCCCGCGCACATTCCGCTGCGCGGTGGACTATGCCGGCATGAGCAACCTGGTGACGCTGCTCGAGTCGTTCCCGCCGTCGTGGCAGCCGTTCCTGCCGCGGAACTGGTATCCCTTCGTCGGCGACCCCCGCGACTCCGCCAGCCGCGCCGACCTCATCGCCCGCTCACCGCTCTTCCGGGTCGACGCCGCCGTCGCCCCCCTCCTGATCTTCCAGGGGGCGAATGACCCGCGTGTCACGCCGGAACAGTCGGGCCGCATCGCGGGTGCGCTGCATCGCCGGCGGATCCCCGTGACGTATCTGCTCGCGGCGGCGGAGGGACACGACTTCAGCGAGGCGGAGACGGCGCTGGCGGTGAACCGTGCGGCCGAGCTCTTCCTCGCGCGCTGCCTCGGGGGCCGGGCGCAACCGCGGACCATCCCGTCCATCGCCCGCGCGTTGCGGCGCATGCGCGTCGACCTCGACAGCCTGGTCCGGCACCCCTGAGCGGGGGGTGCGGTGGCCTGCGGGGCGGCGTTGCGACCCCGGGGCCCGGGCGCGAGATTCCCGGGTCTGCCATCCCAGGAGCCAGCAATGCCGGTCACGTTCACCGTCAATGGTGCATCGCGCACCGTCGATGTCCCCGCCGACATGCCGCTCCTCTGGGTGCTGCGTGACGTGCTCGATCTCAAGGGCACCAAGTACGGCTGCGGCATCGCGCAATGTGGGGCCTGCACCGTCCACGTGAACGGGGCACCGGCGCGCGCCTGCCAGCTCCCCGTGGCCACGCTGCAGGGGGCGAAGGTCACGACCATCGAGGGGCTCTCCGCCGACGGGACGCACCCGCTGCAGAAGGCGTGGGAGGAACTGGACGTGCCGCAGTGCGGCTACTGCCAGGCGGGGCAGATCATGACGGCCGCTGCGCTGCTCGCCCGGACGCCGCGCCCCACCGATGCGCAGATCGACGCCGCGATGGGAGGCAACCTCTGTCGCTGCGCCACGTACACGCGCATCCGCGAGGGCATTCATCGCGCCGCGGGCACCGCCACCGGTGCCGCCACCGGCACGGGAGGCCGCTCATGACCATCGACACGACGCTCGGCCGCCGCAGCTTCCTGAAGGTCTCGGCCCTTGCCGGCGGCGGGCTGCTGCTTGGCGCGTGGCTGGACTTCGGCCGCGATGGCGTGGCGGAAGCGGCGAACGCGCCGCTCGCCCCGGACGAGTTCACCCCCAACGCCTTCATCCGCATCGCCTCCTCGGGCGCCATCGTCGTGATGGCGAAGAACCCCGAGGTCGGCCAGGGCATCAAGACGATGCTCCCGATGCTGATCGCGGAGGAACTCGACGTGGACTTCAGCGCGATCACGATCGAGCAGGCGATGAGCGACGAGTCGAAGTACGGGCGGCAGGTGGCGGGGGGCAGCACGGCGACGCCGGTGAACTGGGAGCCGCTGCGCCGCGCCGGCGCCGCCGGTCGCCAGATGCTGGTCGCGGCCGCCGCCCAGGCGTGGGGCGTGCCCGCGGCCGAGTGCACGACGGCGTCCGGCGTGGTGCACCACCGCGCGTCGAACCGCCAGGCCACGTACGGCGCGCTGGCGAACGCCGCCGCGCTGCTGCCGGCGCCCGACCTCGCGAGCGTGACGCTGAAGAACCCGCGCGACTTCCGCATCATCGGCAAGGCCATCGGCGGCGTGGACAACCACAAGGTCGTCACCGGGCAGCCCCTCTTCGGCATCGACGTCTCGGTGCCCGGCATGCTGCACGCGATGTACGTGAAGTGTCCCGTCTACGGTGGGAGCGCGGTGAGCGCCAACCTCGACGAGGTCAAGGCGATGCCGGGCATCCGCAACGTCTTCATCGTGCAGCCCGGCGGCACCGTGCTGAGCGGGCTGCTCGGGGGGGTCGCCATCGTCGCCGATTCGTGGTGGCTGGCGAAGACGGCCCGCGAGAAGCTGGTCGTGACCTGGAACGAGGGCGCGACGGCGCAGCAGGGCACCGCGTCGTTCAAGGCGAAGGCCACCGAGCTGTTCGCGCAGGCACCGCAGCGGTCGCTCAAGGCGGTCGGCGACGTGAACGCCGCGTTCGCGGCGGCTGCGAAGACGGTCGAGGCGACGTACGAGTACCCGTTCATCGCGCACGCCACCCTCGAGCCGCAGAACTGCACCGCGCACGTGCGTGCCGACGGCATCGAGATCTGGGCACCGACGCAGAACCCGCAGGCCGGCCGTGCGCTGGTGGCGAAGACGCTCGGTGTGGCCGAGAAGGACATCGCCATCCACATGATGCGCAGCGGCGGCGGGTTCGGGCGACGCCTGAACAACGACTACATGGTCGAGGCCGCGATGATCTCGAAGCTGGCCGGCGCGCCGGTCAAGCTGCTCTGGTCACGCGAGGACGACATCCGGCACGACTTCTACCGGCCCGGCGGCTTCCACAAACTGAAGGGCGCGGTGGACGCATCGGGCCGGCTCACGGCCTGGCAGAACCACTTCGTGAGCTTCTCGTCCGCCGGCGGTGGCACCGACTTCGTGCCGAGCGCGGGGATGGACGGCGGTGAGTTCCCTGCCCTCGCGGCGCCGAACCTGAGCATCGGTGTCTCCACCATGCCGCTCGGCGTGCCGACGGGTTACCTCCGCGCGCCCGGCAGCAACGCGCTCGCCTTCGTGATGGAGTCGTTCATCGACGAGCTCGCGCACGCCGCGGCGGTGGACCCGATCACCTTCCGGCTGAACCTCCTCGACGCCCTGCCGGCGGAGCCGCCACGCGGCGGCATGGTGGCGTCACGCATGCGCGGCGTGCTGGAGCTGGTGAAGGAGAAGTCGGGCTGGGGCACGCGGCGCCTGCGCAAGGGCTCCGGCATGGGCGTGGCGACGTACTTCTCGCACCGCGGCTATTTCGCCGAGGTGGTGGAGGTGTCGGTCAGCCGCACCGGCGTGTTGACGGTCACCAAGGTCTGGGCGGCCGGCGATGTCGGCAGCCAGATCATCAATCCCTCGGGCGCCATCAACCAGGTGGAAGGCTCCGTGATCGACGGCATCGGCGAGGCGCTCTCGCAGGAGATGACGTTCGCCGGCGGCCGCGCGCAGCAGGGCAACTTCAACGACTTCACGCTCATCCGAATGCCGCAGGTGCCCCGGATCGAGGTGCACTTCCGCCTCACCGAGAACCCGCCCACCGGCATGGGCGAGCCGGCGCTGCCGCCGGTGGTGCCCGCGCTCTGCAACGCCATCTTCGCGGCCACCGGCAAGCGCGTCCGCACCCTGCCGCTGTCAAGACAGAACCTGCGCTGGGCGTAGGCGCCGTCATGAAGCAATGGCTGGAGACGCGCCAGGTGTTCGCCCACCTGGCGCGCGTGCACGCCGACGGCGCGCGCGCCGCCTTGGCGACGGTGGTTCGCGTGCACGGCTCGGCCTACCGCCACGAGGGGGCGAGGCTGCTCGTGACCGCGGCCGGTGACAGCACCGGCAACGTCAGTGGTGGCTGCCTCGAGGCCGACGTGCGCGAGGTGGGCCAGCGGGTGATCAGCACCGGCATGCCCGAGCTTCGCAGCTACTGCGGTGGCAGCGACGAGGTGGCGGCCTGGGACCTCGGTGTGGGCTGTGACGGCGAGGTGGAGATCCTCATCGAACCCGTCGCGTCGCCGCGGCTCCACGAGCGCCACGCACTCGCGGCCGAGGAGCCGTACGTGGCGGTGACCCTGCTGCGGGCGGCGCGGGAGTACGGTGAGTCACCGAGACTGGTCCTGAGCCGGGCGGGCCGCTTCGGCACGCTCGGCGATGCCGCACTCGACCAGCAGGTGGCGGCACACGCCGACGGCTGGCGCGATGCGGGTGAATCGCGCACGGTGGCGCTCGGCGACGCACGCCTGTTCGTCGACGTGCTCATCCCCCCGCCGCGCCTGGTGGTGGTCAGTGCCGGCGACGACGCGCGCATCCTTGCCCGGATGGCGGCCGAGGTGGGGTTCCGGGTGGTGGTGGTGGACCGGCGCCCCGGCCTGCTGACCCGCGAACGGTTCCCCGACACCATCCGGCTGCTCGAGAGTGACGCCGCCACGCTCACCGAGCGCCTGGTGCTGGACGCGGCGTCGTCTGCCGTGGTGATGACGCACGACTACGCCGACGACACCGCCTACCTCGGCGCGCTGCTCGGCACCCCCGCGCGGTACCTGGGGATGCTCGGTCCGCGCCAGCGCACCGACCGGATCCTCGCCCGGCTGTCGGCGGCGGCGCCCGTGGACCTCTCGCGCATCTACGGACCTGTGGGTCTCGATATCGGGACCGATGGCGCGGAGCAGGTCGCGCTGGCGGTGCTGGCCGAGCTGCTGGCGGTGCGCTCCGGGCGGCAGCCGCAGTCGCTGCGGGACCGCCGCGCACCGATCCACGCCACCGGTGAGTAGCGGGCACACGGCGGCCATCGTGCTGGCCGCCGGCGCCTCGCGCCGCATGGGCGCGACGAAGCAGCTGCTGGACGTGGCGGGCGAGCCCATGGTGCGCCGCGCGGTGCGCACGGCCACGTCGGCCGGCCTCTCACCCGTGGTCGTCGTGGTCGGGCACGACGAGGCCCGCGTGCGGGTGGCCCTGGATGGCATGCCGTGCCACGTCGTGGTGAACGCGGAATTCACCGGCCCCACCAGCACGTCACTGCACGCCGGCATCGCTGCGCTGGAGCCTGGCGTGGAGGCGTTCGTGGTGCTGCTGGCCGACATGGTGCGGGTCACGCCCGCGATGGTGCGGGCCCTGGTGCCGGCACCGGACGCGGGCAGCGCGCCACTCGCGGTGTCCCGGTATGGCGACGTCCTGGCGCCGCCCCTGCTCTTCCGCCGCAGCCTCTGGCCTGAATTGCTGGCCTGGCACGGCGAGGGGTGCGGCAAGTCCGTGGTGCGGGCACACCGGCACGAGGCGGTGATGCACGACTGGCCGGAAGCGGCGCTGCGCGACGTGGACACGCCCGACGACTACGCCGCACTGCTGGCGGATGCCGGTGACGGCGTGGCGTGACTCCGTGCGCCGCCTCCGTGATCAGGCCGGCGCGCGGAAGCGGTCGAGCGAGAAGAGCGAGGTGTCGAATGCCACGGGCTGGCCGGTGGCCATGTCGGCCAGCACTTCGCCGATCGCGCTCGCGAACTTGAAGCCGTGTCCCGAGCAGGGCGACGCCACGATAACGCCGGCGTGCTGCGGGTGCGTGTCGATCAGGAAGTGGCTGTCGGGGAGGTTCGTGTACATGCAGGCCGCCGTGTCGCGAAGCGCCCCGTTCGCGTCGGGCATGTACGCCGCCACCACCTCGCGCATGAACGCCACCTCGGCATCCGTCACGGTGCGCTGCAGCGTGTCCGGGTCCGCCGGCACGCCGTGGTGGTGCAGGGCCAACTTCACGCCGTCACCGGTGTCGGGAAAGCCATACCAGGTGAGGTCGGCGCTCAGTTCGTGGATGAACACCGGGAACCGCGCCGGCGCGAATGCCGCATGGTCCCGCACGGGATCGAACCAGTACAGCAGGTTGCGCTGCACCACCAGCGGCAGCGAGAGCCCGGGGCACATCGCCCCCGTCCAGGCCCCCACCGTGAGCACAAGTCGGTCGGCATGGTGACGGCCATGCTCCGTCTCCACCTCGATGCCGCTCGCCACCGCACGCCAGGCGCGCACCGCCTCACCCGTGCGCAGCTCCGCGCCGTGCACGAGGGCAAGGTCGATGCAGGTGCTGATCGCGAGCTCCGGGTCGAGCATGCCGGCGCGCGGCTCGAGGATGCCGACGTCATCGTCGCGCAGGTGAAACGCGGGATACCGGTGCCGCACCTCGTCGGCCGTCAGCACCTCGTGCGCCAGGCCATGGAGTTCGGCGCTGTGGCGCGCACCGCGCACCACGGTGCTGTCGCGGCTCCCGAGCATCAGGCCACCGGTCTGGCGGAAGATCGACATCCCCGACTCGAGCTCGATCGCACGCCAGCACTGGTAGGCGCGCTGCACCAGCGGCACGTAGCGGGGATCCTCGAAGTACGCCTCGCGGATGATGCGCGACCGGCCGTGTGACGAGCCGTGGTCGTGCGGCGGGGCGTAGCGGTCGATGCCGAGCACCTTCAGCCCGCGATGCGCGAGCTGGTGGAGCGTGGCGCTGCCCATCGCGCCCAGCCCGGCGACGATCACATCCCAGTGTGGCGTGGCGGTGCCCATGATCAGGCAACGATGCCACCGCCCCGCGGACCCGTCAACGCACCGGCAGGCGCCGCACCCGGCCCGGGGTCAGGGCGTGCCGGTGGCGCTGATGGTGACGGGATCGATGGAGGCCGCCCGCACCAGTGCGCTGTTCGCACCGGCCGCCGGGCCCAGGGTCCACTTCACGGTGGCCTCGCCCGAGGTGTTGGTGATGATGCTCTGCGGCGAGATGGCCCCGCCACCAGTCGCGATGGTGAAGGTGACGTTGATGCTGTCCATCGGCACGTTGTCGCCGCCGAGCACGCGGACCACCACGTTGTTCGCCAGCGCCACGCCCGCCCGGCCCGACTGGTTGTTCCCCTGGGCGATCACGATGTCCCGCGGCACGATGCCGGTGGCGGTCACCCGCAGTGCCTCCACGCCGGGCGTGGTGGCGGTGAGCACCTGCGCCGCATCGGGGCCCAGGGTCCACTTCACCCGCGCCTCGCCGTTGGCGGCGGTGCGCACCGACGCCGCGTCCCCCGCCCCACCGCCCTGCACCACCACCAGCGTGATCGGCGCGTTCGCGATGCCGGTGCCATCCGCAGCGGTCGCACGGAGCCCGATCGGCGCCTTGAGTGTGCGACCGGCCTGGCGTGCCTGCAGGTTGCCCGACACCACGGTGAGCAGTGCCACGGCCTCGGGCTCGACGGTCTTCTTGCAGCCAGCCAGGGCCAGCAGGAGCAGGACGGCCGTCGCGCAGCCGATGCGCGCCCGGGCCGGGATGCGTGTCATGGTCTTCACGTCGCGTCTGGAGGGTTCCCTCCCGAGTGTCGGACGTGGCACCGCAAAACTGTGGCGCGGCGCGCCGCTGCAACTACGCGGCGATCGCCTGCCAGAGGAGCGCGGCGGCGGCCGCACCGAGCACCGGCCCGAGCACCGGGACGGCCGCATACCCCCAGTCACTGTGCCCCTTGTTCGCAATCGGGAGGATCGCATGCGCGATGCGCGGCCCGAGGTCGCGCGCGGGGTTGATCGCGTAGCCGGTGGGGCCGCCAAGGCTCAGGCCGATGCCCCAGACCAGTGCACCCACAAGGGCGGGACCGAGGTTGGTGGCCGGCGTGGCACCGTTCACCCCCGCGCTGCCGATGGCAGATGCCACCAGGACCAGCACCGCGGTGCCGATCGCCTCGCTCAACGCGTTCGGCCCGAGGCGCCGCACCGCCGGCCCGGTGCAGAAGCAGGCCCGGATGGCGTCCACGTCGCGCGTGAGCGGCCAGTGATTCAGGTAGTGCAGCCAGACCAGCGTGGCGCCGACGATGGCGCCCGCCAGCTGCGCCGCGATGTGGAAGACGGCATCCCCCGTCGACCGCGTCCCCGCCAGCACGTTGGCGATCGTGGCGGCGGGGTTCAGCTCGCCCGGCGCCCCCAGGCTCACGGCCACCAGGACACCGGCCAGCACCGCCAGCGCCCACCCCGTGGTGATGGCGATCCATCCCGCGTCCTTCGCCTTCGACTCAGGCAGCAGCACCCCGGCCACGACGCCGTTGCCGAGCAGGATGAGGATCGCGGTGCCGACGAATTCGCCGAGGGTGCTGGAAGGCATGACGGTGTGGCCAGGGGTCTCGAAGGACGGCAGGGGCCGGCACCCGCGCGCCGGCGCAACGCGCGCGAAACCTAGGCGATGGGGCACGCCGGCGGACGCGACGAACGTCCTCGTCGACCTGACCTGACTCTGCGGCGTCAGCGTTGCCCTGACCCACCCCGGCGGGCATCTTCCGGCACGCGCCGTCCTCCGTGACGCGCTCGTGACCGCCCCTGACCGGGCATCGTCGGTTCCCACCGCCGACTGCCCCCTCCCTTCCGGCTCACGTGCCGTTTCCCAGCCTTCCCCGCCGCAGCAGTTCGCCCCTGATCCTTGCCGTGGCCATCGGGCTCGGCACGCTGGTGCTGAACGTGCTGCTCACCCGGCAGATCGCCGAAGTGGAACGGGATGCCCGGGCGATCGCGGAGTCGTGGCTGGCGCGCTCGGCGACGCTGGCCTCCTTCGAGGCGGACGTGCGGGAATTCCGCCGCCAGGAGGCGCTGGCGGCACTCAGCGTGTCCGACAGTGTGCGGTCCGGCCACATCCGGCGGCTCGACTCACTGCGCCGCCGGAACGATGGCGCGGTGGCCACCCTGCGTGCGCTCGACGAGCAGAGCGCCAGCGACACGACCGGGACCGTGGCCCTGCGCCTGAAGTGGCAGGAGTACCGGGAACACGCGTTCACGGACCGCGCGCTGCCAAGTGGCGAGGGCAGCGCCGCGCTGCAGGAGTTCCGGGACCGTGAGCCGCGCTATCAGGCCATGCTGGCGTCGGCCGGCGAGGCACAGGCGGCGATGCGGGCCGGCGCCCAGGGCATTGCACTCCGCACGCAGAACTCACCCCGCTCGTCGCAGGGACTGCTGCTGGCGCGGCTGCTCCTGCTGCTCGCCGCCGTGGTGCTGGCGGAACTGCTCCGCCGAAGCTGGAAGGAACGGGCGGAGGCCGAGCAGCGGTGGCACGACGTCGCCGACCAGTCGGTGGGGGTGGTGTTCGAAGTCGGGCCGACGGGACGGGTCCGGTTCTGCTCGCGTTCCGGATGTGAGGTGCTCGGGGAGCCTGCCGAGCGGGTGTCGGGGCGCCATGCGCTCCGCTTCGTGCACCGCGCCGACCGGCGCCGCGCGCTCGAGATGGTGCGCGAGGCGCTGCCGGGCGCCGCGCCGCTCCGCGACCTCGAGGTCCGCATCACCCGGCGGGACGGCAGCATCCGCTGGCTCGCCATCAGTGCGCAGGCACTGCGCGCCGGCGACGGCGCGCACGACGGGTTCCGTGGCCTGGCGGTGGACATCACACGCCGCGCGCAGGCCGAACAGGCGCTGGCGCAGGGCCGCCGCATCGAGGCGATCGGCACCCTGGCTGGCGGCGTGGCCCACGACCTGAACAACGTGCTCACCGCGGTCCGCGGCTACGCGCAACTCGCACAGTCGCAGCTCCCGGTCCAGCACCACGTGCAGCACGACCTCTCGGCCATCACCGCCGCGGCGGACCGCGGGGCGGCGCTGGTGCGCCGCGTGCTGCAGTTCGCGCGGCAGCCCAGCGCGGAGCGCCATCCGGTGGAGGTGTCGGAACTGGTGCACGAGGTGGTGCAGCTCCTGCGCCCGCAACTGCCCCCCGGCGTGAAGGCCGAGGTGGACCTGCCCGGGCGGGAGACGTTCGTCATGGCCGATCCCACCGAGCTGCACCAGGTGGTGGTGAACATCGCCTCGAACGCCGTGCACGCCATGAAGGTGCGCGGCAGCGTGCTGCGCTTCACCGTGCGCTCCACGGCGACGGACGTGGTGGTGTGCGTCAGCGACGACGGGGATGGCATGGCACCCGACGTGCTGGAACGCGCGATCGAGCCGTTCTTCACCACGCGCGAGATCGGTGACGGCACCGGCATGGGCCTCGCGGTGGCGCATGGCGTGGTGACGGCGCTGGGCGGGTCGCTGCAGATCGAGTCGACGCCGGGCGTCGGAACGACCGTCACGGTCCGCGTGCCCCGCAGCGCGGCGGCGGAGCCGGCCCAGCCCACCGGGCCCACACGTGCCCCGCTTGCCGGCGATGCGCTGCGGGTGATGCTGGTGGACGACGATCCACATGTCCGCAACACCGTCGCGCGGCTGCTCACGATTGCCGGCCACGCCGTGGAGGTCTACGCCGCGGCCGGTCCGGCACTCGAGTCGCTGCACGCCGACCGCCACGGCATCGACGTGATCCTCACCGACCTGACGATGCCGGGGATGAACGGGCTCGAGTTCGCCGCCCACGTGCAGGCGATGCCGGGCGCGCCACCGGTGGTGATGTGCAGCGGCTACCTGGACGACGCGACCAGCCAGCAGGCGTACGCGTTCGGTGTGCAGTCGCTGCTCGACAAGCCCGTGCAGTCGGCGGACCTGCTCCGGGTGCTTCACGAGGCGGCGGCGCTGGCACGCACCCCCTGAACTCAGGCGGTGGCGAGCGGGAAGAAGAGGTGGAACACAGTCCCGCGCCCGACCACGCTCTCCACCGCCACGTGGCCACCGTGCTGTCGCACGCCGCCGTAGACGACCGACAGGCCGAGCCCGCGCGTGCCGCTGCCGCGCGCCGCGAAGAAGGGGTCGAACACGCGCGAGACGGCGTCGGCGGCGATCCCCTCGCCGGTGTCGAGCACCCGCAGGTGCGCCCAGTCGCCCCCCGCGATCGAGATCCCGTGCAGCCGCTGCGTGCCGTCCAGCCGCAGGCTGCGCGCCGCGACCGTGAGGGAGCCGCCGTCCGCCCGCATCGCATGCACGGCGTGCGTGCAGAGCGTCACCAGCGCGCGGTCCACGAAGGTGCGGTCACCGCGCAACGGCAGCGGCTGCGGCGCCGGCAGCAGGTGAAGCCGCACGGTCGAAGGCACGAGCTGCGGCGCGTGCTCGGCGAATTCACGCACCGCGTCGTTCAGGTCGAACAACGCCGGCCCGACGGTCTCGTTGCGGCTGAGGAAGGTCAGCGTGCGCGTGAGGTGCACGGCGCGCAGCACGGCATTCTCGATCGCGTCGAGGTCCTCCGCAGGGTCAGTGCCGGCGGCGAGGGCCGCCTTGGCCGAGCCGGCCGAGGTGAGCACCACGTTCAGCACATTGTTGAAGTCGTGCGCCACGCCGCCGGCCATCGCGGCCAGCGCCTCCATCTTCCGCGCCTGCAGCAGCTGCATCTCGAGCTGCCGTTGCGTGTCGAGCAGGATCGCCAGCGCGAGCCGGTCGGCCAGCGACGCCACGAACTGCTCCTCGAGCGCGGTCCACTCGCGCGGCCCGCCGAGGTGCTCCACGCACACGATGCCGAACGTGCCCTTCTGCACGCGGATGCCGCTGTCGAGCAGCGCACCGATGCCGTACGCCTCCACGTAGTCCTGCATCTCCTGCAGCGCCGGGTGCGTCCGCGCCGAGTTCACCGGCAGTGTGCGCGCGGCGTGCAGCGCGCTCCAGTAGGCCGGGTGCCGCTCCCGCGAGATGATCGCCGGCTCCTCCTCGATGGCACCACGCACCCACGCCACCGGGCAGACCATTGCCGAGCGCTCCCGGTCGTACTGCCACAACGAGAGTCGCTCGACGCCGAGCGCCAGTGCGCCGGCTTCCGCGATGCTGGCGAAGACCGTGACGAGGTCGTCGCGATCCAGTGAGGCCAGCTCGAGCAGCACGCCGTCGAAGCGCCGCGCATCCGCCTCGAAGGCGCGGAGGCGCGCGGCGGCCGTGAGCCGCGATTCGTCGGAAGAGGGGGACGTCACTGGCGCGTCGAGCTGGGGTAACCGCGGCCGGCTGATCATCGCCGGCACGAAATTAGACGCTACTTATCATACTCGGTCACAACGCCCGATTCCACCGGCCACGCCTGCCGTGTGTACGACGCACGACTCCGGGGCAAGGTACAGGCGGTGCCGCGCCACTGGAGTACTGCACGATGGGACACGCGGGCGGCGCGACCGCTGCAGAGCGTGTTCCCGGGCCCGCGCGTATCATCATGCCGCGCGGACGCCACGGCAGTCCCAGCGGACCGCGGCGGCACCTCACCCGGACCCGATCGTCATGTTCCTCCGCCTGTCTGCCCTCGCGATCCTGGTTGCCTGCGTCGACGTGTCCCCCGTCACCGCGCAGGGGCCGCAGTCGGCGGCGTTCGCGCGTGTCGTCGACGCGTACCTGGACGGCTTCGCCTCCCGGCACCCGTCCATCGCAGCCGGCAACGGCCTCCACCAGCACGACGACCGGCTCGACGACTTCTCGGCGGCCGCCATCGCGCGGGAGATCGCGACGCTGAAGCGGGAGCGCGCCCGGCTGCGCGCCTTCGACCCTCGCCGCCTCACCCCCGACGAGCGGGTGGACCAGCGGATCCTGGACGGCATCATCGATGGCTGGCTCCTGGAGCAGGAGACGCTCCGGAACTGGACGCGGAACCCGATGCTGTACGCCTCCGCGCTGTCCGACGGCGTGAGCAACCTGATGACGATGGAGAATGCGCCGGCGCCGGTGCGGATGCGGCGGCTGATCTCCAAGCTGGCCGGCGTGCCCGCGCTGCTCGCCGCGGCGCGGACGAACGTGCGCAACCCGCCGCGCCTCTTCGCCGAGCGGGGCGTCACCTTCATGCGCGGCGCCGCTGGCATGCTCCAGACCGATGTGCCGCTGGCCTTTGCATCGGAGCGCGGCACGCCGCTGATGGATTCCCTGCTGCGCGCGACGGCGGTGGCCGGCCCGCAGATCACCGCCTACGCCGACTGGTTGGAGCACGAGGTGCTGCCGCGTGCCACCGGAGACTTCCGCATCGGCGCCGCCGCGGTGGCGCGCCGGTATCGCGCCGAGGAGCTGATCGGCGAGCCGTTGCCGGCGCTGGTTGCGATCGGTGAGCGGGAGCTGGCGATATATCAGCGCCAGTTCCGCGAGGCCGCCGGCCGGCTGGCCCCCGGACGCGATCCCCAGGCGGTGTGGCAGGACGTGCGCCGCGATCACCCCCCGCGCGGCGACGTGGTGAAGGCCACGCAGCGCCTCGTGGATTCGCTCACGGCCTTCGTGGTGCAGCGCGGCCTGGCGGTGGTCCCGGCCGGCGAGCGGGTGCTGGTGGCCGCCGCGCAGCCCTTCGACCTGGGGTTCGCGTCGATGCACGCCTCGCCACCGCTCGAGAACCCGCCCGTCACGAGCTACTACCGCATCACCGACGCCGCGCCGTCGATGCCGGAGGCCGAGGCCGAGGCATGGCTGGAGCGATACAACTACGCGTCGCTGGTGAACACCTCGGTGCACGAGGCGATGCCGGGCCACTGGCTGCACTCCACCTACATGCGACGCACGCCGGGCAAGGTCCGCCGCATCTGGATCGGGCTCAATCCCTTCCCGCAGCCCTCGTCGGGGCAGGACGGCTGGGCGCACTACACCGAGCAGCTGATGGTGGAGGAGAAGTTCGGCGGCGGTGATCCGCGCCTCGAGCTGGCGCAGCTCAGCGATGCGATGACGCGCGTCTGCCGGCTGCTCTCGGGCATCCGTGTGCACTCGGGTCAGTGGACGCTCGCCGAGGCGCAGGGCTGTTTCGAGCGCGAGGCCTACATCCCGGCGTCGGCGGCGAAGCGCGAGGCCGAGCGCGCCACCTACGATCCGACGTACGGCGGCTACTTTCTCGGCAAGCGCGGCCTGCTCACCCTGCGCCGTGACGTGGCGGCGAGACTCGGCGCCCGGTTCGACCTCCGCACCTTCCACGAACGGTTCATGACCAACGGGATCGCCCCCATCTGGGCCCATCGCCAGCTCTTCCTGCCGGGCGACACCGCCCCGGTGATCCAGTGACCGCGCCGGCACGCCGGGTGCGCGTCGGGGTGCTTGGCGCGGGGGCGTGGGCGAAGTTCGCGCACCTTCCCGGGTACAAGCGCGATCCACGCTGCGAGCTGGTCGCCATCGCGGACCCGGTGATCGAGCGGGCGCGGGAGTTCGCCGCGGAGTTCGGGATCCCGCACGTCTACGGCTCGCACGAGGAGCTCATCGCGCGTGCCGACCTGGACCTGGTGGATGTCTGCACGCCGAGCGCGACGCACTTCGCGCTGAGCTGGGCCGCGCTGGAGGCGGGCAAGCACGTGCTCTGCGAGAAGCCGGTGGCCTACGACTACACCGAGACGCTGCGCGCGGCCGCGTTCGCGAAGTCCCGGGGGCTGAAGACGAAGCTCGGCTTCACCTTCCGCTACAGCCCCGCGATGCGGTACATGAAGGAGCTGATCGACGAGGGGTTCGTGGGCACGCCGTTCATCTTCAACGGCTACGAGCAGAACTCGCAGTGGCTGGACCCGCAGACCCCGCTGCGCCAGGTGGACGTGGAGGCCGACCAGTCGGTGATCCAGGTGTCGTCGCTGGAAGGGTACGGTGCCCCGATCATGGACATCGGGCACCTGTTCATGGGCAGCCGCTTCGAGCAGGTGGTGGGCACGATGCGCAACTTCATCCCCGAGCGGATGGTGCGGCAGACGGGCACGATGATGCGCATGAACATCGACGACGGGGACATCTTCATCGGGGAGTTTGCCAGCGGCGCGATCGGGTCGATCCAGACCAGCTTCGTGACGGTGGGCAACTACCCGGGCATCGAGGCGCGGGTCTACGGCAGCAAGGGGGCGCTGATCTGCCGGCTGGTGGAGGAGAACGGCATCTGCGAGGTGCTGAAGGCCGCCACCGGCGACCAGGTCGAGTTCCGCGAGCTGGAGATCCCGGCGCGGTTCTACCCGCCGGGAGGCAACCGCGAGGAATCTTGGCGATCGCTGTTCTACGCCAACCTGGTGAGCTCGTTCATCACCGAGATCCTCAGCGACGGGCCGGAGAACGAGGGCAGCTTCGAGGACGGCGCGCACGTGCAGGAGCTGATCAATGCCGTCGAGCTGAGCTTCCGCGAGCGGCGCTGGGTCGCCATCCCCCTCGCACCCGCGGCGGCCTCCTGAGCAAGGCACTCGAGCGCTTCCTGGCGCAGTACCACTCGCGCCACCCGGTCAACGCCACCTTCCACGGGCTCCACGCCCTGGACGACCGGCTCCCCGACTGGTCGGTGGAGGGGCGCGCGGTGGAGGCGGCGGAAATGCGCCGCCTGCGGGCCGAGCTCGCCGACACGGAAGGGGCGACGGTCGCCGCGATGCGGCGCAACCCGGTGCTGCTGGATGGCGAGCTGGCCCGCGCCAACCTCGACGTGCGTCTGGCCGAGCACGACAGCGGCTACTTCCATGCGCGAAACCCCGCGCTCTGGACCGGCGAGGCGATCTTCGGAGTCGTGGGTCTGATGATCCGCGACTTCGCGCCGCTGCCGGAGCGGCTCCCCGCCATCGCGGCACGGCTGCGCGCGATCCCGGCGTTCCTCGCCGCGCTGCCGGCGGCGATCACGGTGCCGGTGCCGGCCCCCTGGCTGGCGCGCGCCGCGCGCGAGTGTGACGCCGCCGACGGCCTCTTCGACCGCGGGCTGCGGGCGTGGCTCGTGCAGGAGGGAGTGGGCGATGATGCGGCGGCCCCGGTACTGGAGGCCGCGACACAGGCGCGCGCAGCGTTCGCGACGCTGGGCACGTGGGTGGACGCGCACCAGTTCGCCGACGAGGCCGATTGCGCGGTGGGCAACACCACCTTCAGCATCCTGCTCCGGCGCGGCCACTGCTGCGACCGCACGCCGCGCGAGCTGCTCGAGGCGGCGCTGGCACAGCTCCCGCGCCAGCAGGAGCGCCTGGCCGCGATGCTGGAGGAGTTCGGCGGCACCTGGGAGGGGGCGCAGGCGGCGCTGGCCGCCGACCGCCCCACCACGGCGACCTACTACGCCACCTTCGAGCGGCGCTGGCACGACTGCCGCGCGATCGTCGAGGCGCATGACGCCGTCACCTGGGGCGACTGGCCCATCCGGTACGTGCCGATCCCGCCGTGGGCGCGCGAGTTCGCCCCGCAGCTCTACTGGCTGTTCTACCGCTCCCCCGCCCCGTTCGACCCGTACACCGTCTACGACTACGTGGTGACGCCGGTCGACGCGACGATGCCGCACGACGAGCAGGAGCGCCGCCTGCGGGCGTGGAACAACAGCACCATCACGCTCAACCACGTGGTGCACCACGGCGCGGTCGGCCACCACGTGCAGAACTGGCACGCGCGGTACCGCGCCACGTCACGCATCGGCCGCATCGCCGCCACCGACTGCGCCAGCCGCATCGCGATGTTCCAGGGCGGCTCGATGGCCGAGGGCTGGGCCTGCTATGCCACGCTGCTGATGGGGGAGCTGGGCATGCTGACGCCGCTGGAGCAGCTCTCCGAACAGCACACCACCGTACGGATGCTGGCGCGCGCGATCGTGGACATCCGCCTGCACCTGCAGCTGTGCACCTTCGGCGAGGCGGTGCAGTTCTATCAGGACGTGGTCGGCATGTCGATGGACGTGGCCACGGCGGAGACGACGAAGAACTCGATGTTCCCGTGCACGGCACTGATGTACTGGCTTGGCACCGGCACCATCCTCGCGCTGCGCGAGGAGCTGCGCCTGCAGCACGAGGTGCGCGGCACGCCGTTCGTGCTGCGCACCTTCCACGACGAGCTGCTGAGCCGCGGGGCGATCCCCGTGATGCTGGCCGCCACCCTGATGACGGAGGGGGACACGTGACGCGTGCACTGGTGGTCCCGGCCCTGTTCGCGACGGCCCTGCTGCTGGGTGGCTGCGGCGGCGAGACGGCCGGTGGGGCGAAGGGCGGTGCCGGCACCCCAGCCGGCGACCTGCTCGTGATCGGGTACGACCGCGAGCCCGACACGATGAACCGGTATGCCACGCACATCCTGGAGGACATCGAGTCGTGCGTGGTGGAGGGGCTGGTCACCAATGACGAAAAGATGCAGGTGGTGCCGGTGCTGGCGCTCGAGGTGCCGGAGCTCGCCAACGGCGGTGTGACGCTGCGGAAGGACGGCGGCATGGACGTCACCTGGAAGCTGCGGCCGGGCGTGAAGTGGCACGACGGGGTGCCGCACACGTCGGCCGACGTGAAGTTCACCGTCGACGCGATCAACAAGGGCGACTGGAAGCCGGAGAGCGTGGACGGCTTCGACCGCATCTCGTCGGTGGACACCCCCGACTCGCTGACCGCGGTGGTCCACTATCGCGAGGTGTATGCGCCGTACCGGCTGCAGTTCGTCCGCGGCACCCTGCCGCGGCACCTGCTGGCGGGGAAGAACATCGACGCGGCCACCGAGTACAACCGCCGCCCGCTGGGCACCGGGCCATACCGCGTGGCCGAGTGGAAGACCGGCGAGCACATCCTGCTGGAGGCGGCGCCCGGGTACTGGCGTGGCGCCGAGTACCCGAAGATCCGGCGGCTGCTGTTCCGGTTCCTGCCCAACACCACCACCCGCATCAACCAGCTCAAGTCGGGTGAGGTGCAGATGGTGGCGCTGGTGCCCTGGGACAAGGTGCGCGAGCTGCGCGGCCTGCCGGCGGTGCGGCTCAACCAGGTGGTGGGCAACGGCTACGAGCACGTGACGCTCAACCAGCGCCATTTCCCCCCGTTCGCCGAGCTGGCGGTGCGCCGCGCGATGGCGCATGCCATCGACCGCAACCTGATCGTGGGCACGCTGCTCGACGGGCTGGTGACGGTGGTCGACGGCCCGATCCAGCCACTGTCCAGCGCCTACGAGAAGGAAGTCACCACCTATCCCTACGACCCCGCTCGCGCCCGCGCGCTGCTCGACTCGGCCGGCTGGCTGGTGGGCGCCGATGGCATTCGCGCCAAGGGGGGCACGCGCCTCGCCTTCACCCTGATCACGCAATCGGGCTTCGCCATCCGCGAGAACGTCTCGCAGGCACTGCAGCAGCAGCTGCGTGCCGTCGGGATCGACGCGCGCGTGCAGCTCATCGACGGCACCTCGATCAGCAGCGTGTGGTTCAAGGGCGACTTCGACGCGATGCTCCACTGGTGGCAGCAGGGCGCCGATCCCGAGATCACGCTCTTCTTCGCCGCCGACCGCATGCCGCCGGCCGGCCGCAACATCAACTACTTCCGCGACGACACGCTGACGCGGATGCTCTACGAGTCGGACCGCACGGTGGACGAGGGCGCCCGGATCGCGCTCCTGAAGGCCGCGCAGCGCCGGCTGGCGACGCTGGTGCCGGAACTGCCGCTCTACAACACCTCCAAGGTGGACGCGGTGCCGGCGACCCTCACCGGCTTCACGGGCAATCCCACCAACGCCGGGCCGTTCTGGAACGTGCACCAGTGGCAGCTCACGCCGCGATGAGCGGCCGGCACCCCAGCCGCGGCGCGTGACGCCGGCACGGCGGTGATCCGGTTCGTGGTCCGGCGCGTGGCGCAGGGGATTCCCCTGCTCCTCGTCATCTCGCTGCTCACCTTCGCGCTGATCCATGCGGCGCCGGGCGGGCCGCTGTCGACGTACCTCGAGAACCCCAACGTCCGGCCCGAGGACATCGAGCGCCTCCGGAAGGCGATGGGGCTCGACCGTCCGCTCGGCATGCAGTACCTGTCCTGGCTGGCGGCGTTCGTGCGCGGTGACTGGGGCTTCAGCTACGCCGACGGCCGTCCCGTGCTCGACCGGATGGTCGAGCGCATCCCGGCCACGCTGGAACTCGTCGGTGCGGCGTGCGTGATGGCGTTGCTGGCCGCCGTGCCGGCCGGCATCGTGGCGGCGGTGAACCGGCGCTTCGACCGGGTGAGCTCCGTGGTGGCGGTGGCGGGGATCTCGCTCCCGGTGTTCTGGCTCGGGCTCGTGCTGCAGCTCGTCTTCGCGGGGGCGCTGGGCTGGCTGCCGTCGTCGGGGCGCGCGTCGTTCGACGGCGGCGGCCTGGCCGACCGCCTCGCCCACCTCGTCCTGCCGGCGACCGTGCTCGCCGCCGCTCTCTCGGCGGCGTGGTCCCGCTACCTGCGCCGTGCGATGCGCGACACCGTCTCACGCCCCTTCATGCGCGCGGCGCGCTCCCGCGGCATCGGCGAGCGCCGCCTGCTGCTCCACCATGCGCTGCCGAATGCGCTGCCGACGTTCGTGACCGTGGTGCTCCTCGACGTGTCGATGATGGCCTCGGGCGCGGTGGTCACGGAGAGCATCTTCGCCTGGCCCGGCATCGGGAGCCTCTTCACCGAGGCGCTCGCGCGCCGCGACTACGCGGTGCTGATGGCGTTCCTGATGTGCGGCTCGGTGGCCGTGATGCTGTTGAACCTCGTGGCCGACCTGGCGGTGCATGCAATCGACCCGCGCACGCGGGAGGCCGCATGAGCACCGGCACGGCGGAGACCGCGGAGTCGTCGCGCCGCGCCCCGGTGATCGCCGCGTCCCTGCTGGCCGTGCTGCTGGCCGGCGCGGCGCTGGCCCCGCTGCTGGCACCGTACGCGATGGATGCGCTCGACCTGGCGCACCGCCGCGCCGCGCCATCCGCACTCCACTGGTTCGGCACCGATGAGCTGGGCCGCGACCTGCTCACACGCGTGCTCTACGGGGCCCGCGTCTCCCTCGCCATCGGACTCATCTCGGCCCTCGTGAGCGCGGCGATCGGCGCCGCGGTCGGGGCCGTGGCGGGGTACGCCGGCCGGCGCACCGACGACGTGCTGATGCGCGTCACCGATGCCATGCTCGCGATCCCGCGGCTGCCGCTGCTGATGATCACCGCCGCGGTGCTGCAGCCCGGCGTGCCGATGCTGGTGCTGCTGGTGGGGCTGGCGGGGTGGATGGAAACCGCGCGGGTGGTGCGGGCCGAGGTGCTGTCGCTCGCGGCGCGCGACTTCGTGTCCGCGGCGCGTGCCATGGGCGCCACGCCGCTGCGCGTGATCCTGCGCCACGTCCTCCCCGGCGTCCTCCCCGCCGCCGCCGTCGCCACCACGCTGGCCGTGGGACGGGGGATCCTGCTCGAGAGTGCCCTGTCCTTCTTCGGCGTCGGCGTGCAGCCCCCCACCGCGTCCTGGGGCAACATGCTCTACCAGGCGCAGACCACCATGACCAGCGAGCCGTGGCTCGCGATCTTCCCCGGGGCGATGATCTTCCTCACGGTCCTCGCGTGCAATGCCGTCGGTGATGCGATCGGTGCGGCGAAGTCCTGACTGCGACTCCAACTGAAACTGCAACAGCATCCACGCAAGGCGCAAAGGGGCGCAAAGGGGCGCGAAGGACGCAAAGGACTGCTTTCTTGGGAACAGCGCGCGCATCGAATGCTCCGCGCGTCGGAGAAGGGTTCGCAAGCCGCGATGCGTGAGCGCGGACACGGAGCTCCGCGATACACCGCTGTTCACCTCGACTTCGATGTGCCTCGCATTCGGCGACCTTGGCCGCACGCGCCGAACTCTTTGCGTCCTTCGCGTCCTTTGCGCCTTTGCGTCAAGGCCGTTGCAATTCGATGGCGCGACGATCGCAGCGATCAGTAGCCGCGATCGCGATCGACGACCCACTTCGGCACCTGGCCGGACTCGAACGTCGCGAGGCACTCGAGGAAGCCGTCCACGGCGCCCTCGATCGTGGTGAGGCCGGAGACGTGCGGGGAGACCATCACCCGCGGGTCGGCCCAGAGCGGCGAGGTGGCGGGGAGCGGCTCCACCTCGAAGACGTCGAGCGCCGCGCCGCGGAGCCAGCCCTCGGCAAGGGCACGCGGGAGGAGCGCCTCGTCCACCACCGCACCGCGGCCGGCATTCATCAGCACGACGTTGCGGCAGGCCGAGAGGACCTGCTCGTTCACCAGCCCGCGGGTGGCGGGGGTGAGTGGCACCGTGAGGATGAGCCAGTCGGCGCGCGACGCGACCTCCGCCAGCTCGTCGGTCGTGTGTCGCTCGCCGAAGATCACCGGGTCACCCTGGCCGGTGCGCGACACGCCGCTGACGCGACAGCCGAGCGCGGCGAAGAGCCGGCCGACGTGGGTGCCGACGTCGCCCATGCCCACGACCACCACGTGCGTGCCGCGGAGCTGGCTCACGTCCTGCGGGGCCCAGCGATGCTCGCGCTGCGCTGCGGCGAACTCCGCGAGCTTCGTCACGAACGCCAGCGCCCGCGACAGGGCCCACTCCGCGATCATCGGCCCGAACGATTCCGGCGTGCGGGTGAGCACGACGTCGCGCGAGAGCTCCTCCGGCTGCAGCCAGGCGTCCACCCCGGCGCCGGTGCTCTGCACCCAGCGCACGTTCCCCATCGTCGGCAGGGGCGGGCGCTTGAAGCCGATGTAGGCGTCCGCCCAGTCCAGGTCATCGGCCGTCACGGCGCTGAAGACGGCGCCGCGGAGCTCCAGGTCGGGGCGTCGTGCGGCGATCAGTGCCGACATCGCCGCGTGGGCGTTCTGGCCGATGACGACGCGGCGGATGGGCAGGACCGAGGGCATGGGGGCGATGCGGTGCGTGGGGTGAGTCGCCGGCGACGGCGCGGCGACACGGTCGGCGGCGCGGTCGCCGGCGCGGCGGGCGTCGGTCCGGACCGCGAAGCTAATGTGTCATGACCGGCCAGCGGGGCGCGCGCCGTCGAGGTCGACCGCGGCTGCCACATGCAAGCGGCACTTGCGCCGGTCCGGACGGGTCCCCTTGCCCGTGCACGTCGTCATATTCCCGGCAGGTCGACCCGGACGCCGTTCCGCCCGGGCCTCGTGAGTCGTGCAACCCACTGTGCCACAAGCACCGGGAGGACGTAGTGCAAGAGCCGCAGTATGACGCGATCGTCGTGGGATCAGGGATCTCCGGCGGCTGGGCTGCCAAGGAGCTCGCCGAGAAGGGCCTCAAGGTCCTGATGCTCGAGCGCGGGAAGGACATCGAGCACATCAAGGGCTACGTGAACACGCAGAAGGCGCCGTGGGAGTATCCGCATCGCGGTGGTCGCACGAAGGCGATGGAAGCCGACTATCCGGTGCTCAAGCGCGACTACCCGCTCAACGAGAAGAACCTCGACTGGTGGGCGAGCGACAAGGAGTCGCCGTACACGGAGACGAAGCGCTTCGACTGGTACCGCGGCTACCACGTCGGCGGCCGCTCCCTGATGTGGGGCCGCCAGAGCTACCGTCACGGGGACCTCGACTTCGAGGCGAACGCGAAGGACGGCATCGCCGTCGACTGGCCGATCCGCTACAAGGACATCGCGCCCTGGTACGACTACGTCGAGACCTTCGCCGGCATCTCCGGCACCCGCGACGGCATCGAGTCGCTGCCCGACGGTGTGATGATGCCGCCGATCGACCTGAACTGCGCCGAGAAGGACATCTCCGGCAAGCTCGCGAAGGCGTACGGCGGCAAGCGCCACCTGATCCCGGGCCGCGCCGCCAACATCACGCGCCCGCACCACGGCCGCGGCGCCTGCCAGTCGCGCAACGCCTGCTGGCTCGGCTGCATCTACGGTGCCTACTTCAGCACCCAGTCGTCCACGCTGCCGGCCGCCATGGCGACGGGCAACCTGACGCTGATGCCGTACCAGATCGTCTCCGAGATCATCTACGACAAGGACCGGAAGCGCGCCTCCGGTGTCCGCGTGATGGATGCCATGTCGATGAAGACGCGCGACTTCAACGCGAAGATCATCTTCGTCTGCGCCTCCACGCTGAACTCGACCTGGCTCCTGATGCGCTCGGCCACCGACATCTGGCCGGGTGGCCTCGGCAGCAGCTCGGGTGAGCTGGGCCACAACCTGATGGACCACCACTTCCGCCTCGGCGCCCGCGGTGACATCGAGGGGATGGAGGACCAGTACTACTACGGCCGCAAGCCGAACGGCTTCTACATCCCCCGGTTCCAGAACGTGGGCGCCGACAAGCGCGGCTACCTGCGCGGCTTCGGCTACCAGGGCGGCGCGAGCCGCGGCGAGTGGGGCCGTGCCGTGGCGGAACTCGGCATCGGTGGCGACTACAAGGACGACGCCGCCGCGCTGGGGCCGTGGAGCATCGGCAGCACCGCCTTCGGCGAGATGCTCCCGAACCACGACAACAGGATCACCATCGACACCACGAAGCAGGACAAGTGGGGCATGCCGGTGCTCAACATCGACTGCGAGATCAAGGAGAACGAGCTCCTGATGCGCAAGGACATGATGGCCGACATGGCGGAGATGCTGACGGCGTGCGGCGTGAAGAACGTCAGCACCTACGACGGCGGCTACTCGCCGGGCATGGGCATCCACGAGATGGGCACGGCGCGCATGGGCCGCGACCCGAAGACCTCGGTGCTGAACGGCAACAACCAGGTGTGGGATGCGCCGAACGTGTTCGTCACCGATGGCGCGTGCATGACGTCGGCCGCGTGCGTGAACCCGTCACTCACCTACATGGCGCTGACGGCACGCGCGGCGGACTTCGCCGTGAACGAGCTGAAGAAGAACAACCTCTGATGCGCCACCGCTCCCTGACCACGCTGCCGGTGCACCGCGCACCGCTCACCACCGGGACCTGAGAATGCCGTCGACTCCTGAAGAGCCGCAGTCCACGATCGACCGTCGCGAGGCCGTCAAGCGCGTCACGTTCATGCTGGGTGGCATGGCGCTCGTCGGCAGCAGCACCGGGCTGCTCGCCGCCTGTGCGAAGGACCAGCCGCGCGACACCGCCACCGCCACCGGCACCACGACCTTCTCTGCCGGCGACATCGCCACGCTGGACGAGGTGGCCGACACCATCCTGCCCGAGACGGCCAAGTCGCCGGGCGCCAAGGCGGCGCAGACCGGCGCCTTCATGGCGCTGATGGTGACCGACACCTACACGCCGGATGACCAGAAGATCTTCCGCGACGGGCTGGCCGCCCTCGACGAGGCGAGCAAGAAGGCCAACGGCGGCGCGGCCTTCGCCGCCGCCACGCCGGCACAGCGCACCGCGCTGCTGACGGCGCTGGACAAGGAACAGTTCGACTTTCAGAAGTCGCGCAAGCCGGGCGAGGCGCAGCACTACTTCCGCATGATGAAGGAGCTCACGATGCTCGGCTTCTTCACCTCGGAGATCGGCTGCACGAAGGCGCTCCGCTACAAGGAGTCGCCGGGCCCGTTCCAGCCCTGCGTGCCGTACAAGGCGGGCGACCCGGCCTGGGCGCAGCACGCCTGAGCGGACGCCGTCGCTCCCGCTGAACGCACGGGCCTTCACGACGCTGTCGTGGAGGCCCGTGTCGCGTGCCGCCCCGTCTCTCAGCGCCGCGCCACCGGCCAGGGGCTGACCAGGTTCACCAGCAGCTTCGCCGCCCCGCCCTGCGCGGCCTCGAGCTGCTGCGCCAGGCAGAGCGACGTGTACACCAGGCGTCCCTTACCCACCGTCGCGACCAGCACCGACGGCTCGACGCGCCTGCGCTGGCGATCCTCCACCACCAGCGGCACCGTGTGCCCCGCGTACAGCCCCGTGGCCACGCTGCAGCTCCGGTCACCGGCCCATTCCTCGAGGGCCGCCTCGCGGACCACGTTCGGCTGCGAGAACAGCGGTGAGCCCGGATCCACGAACGTGATGCGTGCACCACGCACGTCGTCGTCGGGGGTGGGGTCGCGCTGTTCGACTGGCACCGGAAAGAGCTGGCTGCGCGCGAGTTCACGGCCTCCCGGCAGCACCAGCACCACCCCGCCCCGCGCCATGAAGGCGCGAAGCACCGGCGTGGCAAGCAGCGCCGCCTCGCCGCGGAGCGCGCCGGCGCCGACGATCACCGCCGTGACCGCGCTCAGGTCCGCCACCGGGAGCAGCGCGAGGTCCAGCGACTGCACCGGCAGGCGCAGCTGCTGAAAGGCCGGCCGAAGGTCCTCGGTCCCCCGGATGTACGCCACCCGGAAGCGCGCCGGCAGGCGCAGCGCCACGCTCTCCATCCGGTCGCGCGCGAAACGCACGAAATGCTGCGCCGGGATGTGGGCGTACTCGTTGATCACGACCCCGAGGTTCACCACCGGCGGCTGGATCGCCACGCCATCCACCATCGCCATCGCCGCCACGCTGCGCGCCGCGACCTCCGCGGTGTGCTCCCCGGCGGGCAGGGCGCCGCGCAGGCGGAAGAAGACGTTCCGGGCACTGAGGGGCGGCAGCGGCACCAGCTTCGACACCGAGTCGGCCGTGAGGCCCGCTGGCAGCGTGAGCGACACCGCCACCGTGTCGGCGCTGGAGCGCGCATTCGAGACGAACACACGGAAGAGGCGGTCCACCGGCATCCCCGCCCGTTCATACTCCGCCCCGCGCTCGAGCAGGATCGACGTCTGTGGCACCCCGATGACGGGATGCCGCAGGTCGCCGCGCACCGCGCTGGCCGCCCGCGTCGCGAGTGGGCGCACCTGGATCGGCACCTCCGCCCCGGCGATCACCACCGTTGCCTCGACACCGGCGGCGGCGAGCCGATCCTCGCCCAGCAGCAGCTGCGACGGGAGCGGCGCCCCCGCTCCGCCCACGCGCAGGCGCTGCAGCGCGGTGCCCTGCTGCATGCCGTTCACCTGCCACCAGTGGCGCGTGGGAACCACGAACCGCACCGGCGCCGCGAAGTGGGCGGTCGCACCAGGCGCCAGCGCGATGGCGGTGTCACGCACCAGCGGCGACAGCCGCCCCTGCGCCATCAGCGCCAGCCGGCGCAGCACAACCGGCTGGCCGCCGCCGTTGTGCACCGTCACCTGCACCATCGCCGAGTCGCCCGCCGCGACCAGCTCACGCTCGGCGTTCGCATCCACCACCAGGCCGGCGGCACCGACCAGCGCCGTCGTGGCGCGCTCGCGCACGCGGTTGAGCGTGAGCGCGAGCTCGCCGGCGTCCCCGCCGCAGGTGGGCACCGTGGACGCCTCGCGGCACTCCAGCTCGAGGCGCGCGGCAATCGCGAGGCGGACGACGGAGGCGAGGTGCGCGACGAGCGAGTCGGCATCGAGCGACCGTGCGCGGCCCGCCAGCCGCACCACCTGCATGCGCAGCGAGTCGAAGGCGGCACGCCCCGCGTCGGCATTGGCGCCGGCCAGCCGCGCCAGCGTGGTGTCGATTCCGCCGAACAGGTCCGGGTCGCGGCCGGTGCGGGCGCTGTCCAGCCGCAGCCAGCGCATCGACGCGCCGAGCGACGCGGCCGCGACAGGCCCCTGCGTGCGGTGCAGCCGCCGGATGTCGGCGCCGATCTCCGCGTAGCTGCGCCCCTCGGCACGGTCGAACTCCCCGACGTCGATGCGCGTGAGCGCACCGCTGGCACCGGCACTGTCCACGCGGGTGAGCAGCCGTGACGCCTGCCACGCCGGGAGTCGCGCCGTCGCCAGCGATGGCAGCCGCCCCGTGTCTGCCGCCGCCTGGAACGCCATTGCCGCCAGGCGCGCGGTGTGCCGTCGCGTGGCATCGGGCTCGCTGTCGGCACGCACCAGCGCGACGATCACCTGGGGCCGGAATGCGCGGATCACCGTCACCATGTCCACCAGGAGCGAATCCGCCGGCCAGGCACGGGCGACGTCGGCGTCAGCGCTGAGCGCCCCGGTGTCGAACGCCCGCGTGAAATACTGGTGCGCGCCATCACGCTCGCGTCCCGCCAGGAGCTCCGCCGTGCGCACCACCGCCAGCGGCGCGTTGCGCTCGGCACCGATCACGTTGCGCCCCGCCTCGCCGCGTGTGAGCGACAGCACGGCCGTCTCGACGTGCCGGCCGCGTGACAGCCACGCGATGAGTGCGTTGTCCTCGTCCTCCGGGCGCGTGCCGATCAGCAGCACCCGCGTGCTGCCACCGAGGTGCGCCGCCTGGTCGCGCCAGGCCTGCGCCATCGCGGGTCGCGCGACACAGGCACAGAGCGCCACCGTCAATGCCAGCGCGCGCCTCACGTCATGCCCCCCGCACGGCGCCGTGCCCGCCAGCTACGACCACGCGTCATGCCGCTCGAGGCGATCCGCCAGCCCGCTGTGCCCACGCTCCCGCGCGATCGAGGCC
Organism: Gemmatimonadaceae bacterium; assembly: GCA_020851035.1. Taxonomy (NCBI): domain Bacteria; kingdom Pseudomonadati; phylum Gemmatimonadota; class Gemmatimonadia; order Gemmatimonadales; family Gemmatimonadaceae; species Gemmatimonadaceae bacterium. Next base: position 295,841 of record JADZDM010000002.1, read on the forward strand.
GGCGTGCGCCCGTCGGTCGCCAGCAGGTCCCGGGCGGCGCCGCACGCGACCAGCAGCTCCGTGATCCCGTCGTTGCCCCGCGACGCAGCCAGGTGAAGCGGCGTGTAGCCGTGCGCGTCCGGTACCGCGACATCACAGCCCGCCGCGACCAGCGCGGCCACGCACGCGGCGTCGCACCGCCCCGCGATTGCCGCGTGCAGCGGCGTGTTCCCCTGCGCGTTGTGGGCGCGGGCCCGCAGGTCCGCCCCCGCACGCACGAGCAGCGCCAACGCCCCCGCCGCCCCGACGAAGCCGGCCAGGTGCAGGGCGGTCCAGCCATCGGGGCTGCGCTCCTGCACGTCCACCGCGGCCTCGCGTAATCGCGCGGCCAGCGGCGCCACGTCGCCCAGTGCGGCGAGCTCGGGCAGCGTGAGTGTGACTCCGGCGGCGAGGGCGAGCGCCCTGTCGCGATCCCCGGTGTAGATCGCCATCAGCACATCGGATGGTGCGCCGGGTGCCGGCGCCGCGGAGTTCTCGGCCACGCTCTCCTCGTTCGGTTCAGTCCACCGGCCAGCTCACGGCCGCGGCATCGTCGCCGCGTGCCGGTTCGATCTCCGCCGGCTCATCGCCGCGCCGCTCGGCGGCGACGACCGCACGCCACCAGGCCGGCAGCCGCTCCACGCGCGTCGGCTCGACGGGCTGCCCCAGCATCGGCGTGAGCAGCTCGATGCCGCGCGATGGCGCCAGCGCGGTGAGCGTCTCGATCGGCTCGTCCCACGCATGCATGGCGAGGTTGAAGGTGCCCCAGTGGATGGGCATCAGCTTGCCGCTACCCAGCATCGCGTGCGCCTCGGCCGCATGCGTGGGGCCGAGGTGGATGTCGCCCCAGGCCGGGTGCCAGGCGCCGATCTCCAGCAGCACGAGGTCGAAGCGACCGAGCCGCTCGCCGATCTCGCGATACTCCGGTGTCAGGCCCGAGTCCGCACCATGGAACACCGAGTGCATGTCGCCGCGGAGGTGGAACGACGACCACGCGGTCGCGTTCCGGTCCAGCAGCGTGCGACCCGAGAAGTGCTGCGACGGCGTGGCCGTGACCACCACGCCGCTCGGCTCGAGGGTGACCTGCTCCCACCAGTCCAGCTCCGTGACCAGCTCCGGTGGCACCCCCCAGGCCTCGAGGTGCGCCCCCACACCCAGCGACGTGATGAACGGCACGTTCCGACGCCGCAGTGCGCGGATGGCGGCACGATCGAGGTGATCGTAGTGGTCGTGCGAGATCAGGACCGCATCGAGCGTGGGCAGCGCCGCGATGTTCACCGGTGGATGATGGAAGCGCCTCGGGCCGGCGAACGGCAGCGGCGAGGCGCGCTGCGCCCACACCGGGTCGGCGAGGATGCGCGCGCCATCGATCTCGAACAGCAGCGAGGAGTGCCCCAGCCAGGTCACGCGCAGCCCCGAGTCCGGGGCATGGCGCCAGCTGCTGCGCGGGTCGGCCAGCGGCAGCGGCGCGCCCGGCACGCGGCGTTCCCCGCCACAGAGGTAGTCCTTCATCGTCGGGACGGCCGTGCCCGGCTTGAGGCCGGCCTTCGCGCTGCTGGTGTTGCGAAAGACCCGCCCGTCGAATCGCGGCGAGGCATGCATCCGTTCCGCACGGAGCGCGCGTGCGGCGGCGGTGTCGCGGGACGCGGACATGGCGGCGACCGTCAGGTGCCGGGCACGATCGACGCGATGGTGAACGTCTGCGTACTCACGTACCGCGGGCCCGTGGCCGTGAAGCCGCCATTGGCGCCAGTGGGATCCACGCGGCTCACCTGCACCGTGTACGGCTGGCCCAGTTCGAGGGGCTGCGCCGGCACCTCGGTGGTGCCGCCGGGTGGCGGATTGGTGCCGTACTCGATGCCGGAGACGAGCGAATTGGTGGCGCTGCCGGAGATCGACCAGACGAGCGTCGGCCCCAGGCCACTGCCGGCGCTGGCCCCCTTGTACACGCGCAGGAGCTGTGCTCCCTCGGGCGTCCAGGAGAAGCGCACGATGGGCAGCGCCACGACTGGCGTGACGGTGATGACCGGCACCTGGGCCGTGTCGAAGTCGTCGCCGCCGCCACAGCCGAGCATCAGGGCAGCGGCCAGCAGCCAGGGTACGCGGCGCGCGGCCACGCGCCAGCGTGGACGGTCGGAGGGGCGGATGCGGAGGCTCATGCCACATTCTACCGCGCGACCGCACAAATCGGCACACGCCGTGCCGGGGAAACGGACCGGACGGTCACGCTCAGCGCCGGGGCGGGGCCTGCCCCCGGGGGAGTCCGCGTCGCCGGGGGCAGCCCGGTAGCTTTGCGCCATGACTCCTCCCGTCCGTACGACCCTCTGGCGCGTCCTGGGCATCCAGGTGGTCGCACTCGGCCTCCTCTGGTGGCTGCAAACCCGCTACACGAGCTGACCGCACGGTGCACTGGATCAACTGGGTCATCGTCGGCATCTACCTCGTGGTGGTGGTATTCGACGGGCTGCGCCGGACGCGGGGCACCACCAACATCGAAGGCTACTTCCTGGCGAACCGCAGCCTGCCCTGGTGGGCGGTGGGACTGTCGGTCATGGCGACGCAGCTCTCGGCCGTGACGCTGATCGGCACCACCGGCCAGGGGGCCACCGACGGGCTGCGCTTCGTGCAGTTCTACTTCGGGCTGCCGATCGCGATGGTGGTGCTGGGCGTGACGCTGGTGCCGTTCCTGCACGGCGCGAAGGTCTACACCGCGTACGAGTACCTCGAGCGCCGGTTCGACGCGAAGACGCGCTCGCTCACGAGCTTCCTGTTCCTGCTCTCCCGCGGCATGTCGTGCGGCACGATCATCGCGGCACCGAGCGTGGTGCTGTCATCGATCTTCGGGTGGGACATCGGCTGGTGCGTGGCGCTGATCGGCGTGCCGACGGTGATCTACACGGTGCTCGGCGGCGTGCAGGCGGTGGCGTGGGCGGACGTGAAGCAGATGTTCGTGATCCTCGGTGCGATGGCGGCGATAGTGGTGGTGCTGATCGTGCGGATGCCGGTGCCGCTGGACGATGCGCTGCACATCGCGGGCGCCGCCGGCCGCCTGCAGGTGTTCGACTTCTCGTTCGACCTGTCGAAGACGTACACGTTCTGGTCGGGGGTGCTGGGCGGCACCTTCCTGATGCTCTCGTACTTCGGCACCGACCAGAGCCAGGTCCAGCGGTACCTCGCCGCCCGGAGCGTGGACGAGGCGCGCAGCTCGCTGCTGATGAGCGCGTACTGGAAGATCCCGCTGCAGGCGATGATCCTGCTGACCGGCGTGCTGGTGTTCCTGTTCTACCTCTTCACGCCGGCGCCGATGCTCTACAACCCGCGCCAGAGCGCGCAGGTGCAGGCGAAGGAGCCGGCGGTGTATGCGGCGCTCGAGCGGCAGTACGCCGGTGCGATCGCCACCCGCCAGGCGGCGGCACGGGCGGCCGTGAGCGTCCGGAACACGGGTGGATCGGCCGACCAGGTCCGCGCCTCGCTGGACGCCTTCCGCGCGTCGCAGGCCGGCGTGGACTCGGTGCGCACGAATGCGCTCAGCACGGCGGCGCGCATCAGCGGCGAGTCGTCACGCGACGTGAACTTCATCATGCCGCGCTTCGTGCTCGACAACCTGCCGCTGGGCTTCGCGGGTGTCTTCCTCGCGGCGGTGCTGGCGGCCGCGATGTCGAGCATCGCGGCGGAGCTCAACTCGCTGTCCACGGCCACCGTGGTGGACTTCTACCAGCGCTGGTTCCGCAGGTCAGCCAGCGACGCGCACTACCTGCAGGTGTCGAAGATCTCGACCGCGATCTGGGGCGTGTTCGCCTGCGTGGTCGCGACCTACGCGGCCACCCTTGGCTCGCTGATCGAGGTGGTGAACCGGTTCGGCAGCTTCTTCTATGGCTCGATCCTCGGGATCTTCCTGCTGGCGATGATCCCGCGGGTGCGGGCACGCGGGGCGTTCATCGGGCTGCTCTGCGGGATGGTCGCCGTCGGCTCGGTGGCGAAGTGGGTGCCGAGCGTGAGTTTCCTCTGGCACAACCTCATCGGTGCCGCCGCGGTCGTGCTGATCGGGTATGTGCTGAGCCTGGGCGAGCCGGCATCGTCGCGTCCTGTCGACGGGCGGAGCATCACGTAGGGTCGGCAACGTCAACGGCGTGACGCAAAGA